>NZ_JAGJEK010000008.1:0-188666 GCF_018101015.1 Pseudoalteromonas sp. MMG005
TCAAATGCCTTAGAAGACGCTATTCTCTATCTAATCACTAATATTTTCTCTATAAATACTTGCTTAACGTACAGTTGCAGCTATTTTTACTTTTGTAAGAATAATTTATAACTCCCTGCAATTACACAAGGAATTTCATATGTTATGGCCTGTAAAAAAAGTAACGTGGAAAGTTATTCTAGCTGTCTCCACTTTCAGTTTATTTAATACCTCTAGTGCCTTCGCTGAAGTCGCTATCGTTGTTCACCCCAGCAACGCCTCTTCATTTGATCAAAAGCACATTAAGAAGATTTTTTTGGGTAAAGCCAAGTCTTTCTCCAATGGCCGCTCTGCGATTTTAATCAGCACCAGCTCTAAAGACCCTGTTACCGACGAATTTAATAAAAAAGTAATTGGTAAGTCGAGCAGCCAAGTGAAGGCCTACTGGTCTAAGATTTTATTTACAGGGAAAGGTACCCCCCCACAAGAAATGGGTTCAGCCAGCGATGTAATTGCGGCCGTCGCATCAAATCCCGATGCAATTGGTTATGTCGACGCAAGCGCAATCTCAGACACCGTTAAAGTTGTAGCCACATTTTAAGTAGAGGTATGATTATGAAAAAATTACTCACTGTTACTTCTAGTATCGCGATGCTCGTTTCATCAAGTGCTTTTGCTGAAATGCGGATCAGTGGTTATGGATCCGTTATCGCAGGTAAAACACTCGGCACCGTTGATGACCCTTTAAACCCAGGTCAAACACGAGATGAAATACTTACCGCCGATTTTTACGATGTTGGTCAATACGATAACGATATTAGTATTAAACCTGAGTCTATCTTTGCTGTTCAAGGTGTCATGGACTTAGCCGACAATTTTTCTGTCACTGCACAACTAGTTGCCAAAGGCATCGATGATTTTGAACCCGAGTTTGATTGGTACTACGTGACCTACCAAGCGACTGACGATCTTACATTGATGGCTGGTCGGCGTAATATACCCATGTACTATTTTTCTGAGTTTTCAGAAGTGGGTTATGCGTATCCGTGGATGCGCCCACCGTCAAATTTGTATTGGTGGCAAGTTACCCAATTTAATGGCATTAGTGCACTGTATGATTTTGAAATAGGTGACTATTCAAATACATTAACGGTATTTTACGGTAATGAATATTCAGACGATAATGTAGAAATGTTGTATTACAACAAACTTTACGGGGGCAATGCTCGAACTGTCAATGAGTTTTGGACTGACATTACCGGCATGAATTGGAATATTTCAGGCGACAACTTTGATGTACGGTTTGTCTATTTTCAAAACGATCGTGATAGAGAAACGATTCAGCAAGATGGCAGCATCGACCCATACACACCTTTTTCGCAAACCTTTATCGGTGTTGGCGGCAATGTTTCGTTAGATCAATTTACCTTATTGTTTGATGTTAACTTTGTGGAATATGATGATGAGGTCGGCACTGAATTTCCAACTTACTTACTGTCACTAGTATACAATTGGGATGACTACCAACCTTATATATCCTATTCAAAAGCGGATCAAGAGCGAACAAAGGTGCCTACGGAAGACTTAGAAGAACACTACGTACTTAGTTATGGTGTTCGCTATAACTTCCTGCCGAACGCCGCATTTAAAATACAGTATGACAAATTTGTTGACCAAGGAGATAAAGCGACAGGCTGGGCATATCATGGAGATGCACGCGCTATCAGCCTCGGCGTAGACTTTGTGTTCTAAGCGTTGGTATTTTAACTTGATGTAAATAATAGCACGACACATATGCTACCAGTGAGTCGTGCTTTTTTATCATGTTAAAAGGAGAATCAAATAAGGCATTAAATGACTTTAGTTCTATCAATCGCATGATATTATTTAAGCCTGAACGCATGATTTCTTTGAGTGTTGATAAGTCTGTAACTCCCCCCCTAAAAATGAATATTACCGCCCCATACGTTCATGCAACCAGATTCAAGGTAATGTTTAAATACAGCGTTAGATGAAAAAAGGCCTAGCCTGCCTATACAAAACCCGACAAAGGCACGGTATATAAACCGCTTGGGTGTATTCAAATTAGGGTGTATGGGCTCGAAGCTCATTAGGGGCACTGAAATAACAGTTAAGCCCGGATATATGTCAGAGCAACGCTTTATTGCAAATGGGTCAAACGTCAAACAGTGGCAGCGACGAAATGAAAAAACGAGGTAGTTTACTCTGCTATTTTGTTTGACATACCACCGGGAGTGTCCATATATGTCTAGTTTATTTCTAGGCAGCTTTTTAAGTGGATGTCCGCGGATAGCCCTTCCTTAACTTATTCCTGTATATGCATTGATTTTATAAGTGTTATGTGTTTATATGCGCCTTTTTTAGAGACGTATAATGAGTAGATTACATTCATTTTATTACTTTATTCTGCTATTCCTATTAGCAGCGTGTGGCGGCGGCAGTGATACTAGCAACAGTAATAGCAGCGAAGGTAATAGCCAAGTACCACAAATAGCCATCTCATTCACTGAAACTTCAGTCCAAATCTTAGTAGACGAGATTCCATCAATTAATGAGATATCTGGAGGCTCAGGCACGGGAGCAATAACGTTTTCATCGTCAGACTCATCAATAGTAGAAGTTGTGAACCCTCAAACAGGGCAAATAAAAGGTGTTGGAGCAGGAAGTGCAACCATTACTGTATCCAAAAGTGCTGATTCTCAGTACCAGTCAGCATCTGCCAGTTATTCAGTTGAAGTTAATAAACGTGAGCAAGAGCCACTATTTTTTGGTGAAAGCCATGTCACAAAGTTTATGAACGATTCAAACTTTACAAACCCACTCAATGGTGGAAGCGGTGATGGCGCTTTTATTTTTGTATCGAGTAATACAGGTGTTGCAACGGTCAATACTACCAGTGGGGAAATCCAGTTCATCAGTACAGGCCAAGTAGAAATTTCAGTCTCTAAGCACGCAGACCGAAAATTTGAACCGGCATCTGCTAGCTTCGCATTATCTGTAATAAAGCAGGAACAAACACCACTCAAATTTAACTATGAGACAGTCAATTTATTTGTTGATGACTCTCCTGCTATCAATATGTTAAATGGTGGAAGTGGTACAGGCTCAATAACCTATAGCTCGAGTAATCCAGACGTTGCGACTATTGACCTTGCATCCGGAGAAGTAACTTTTGTAGGTAAAGGAACAACAACCATAAAAGCCACCAAATCCGCAGATGAAATATATAATTCAGCAGAAGCGTCTTATTCACTGACGCTCAATAGAAGAAGTCAAGACGACCTTATTTTTGAACAAGACACACTATACATCTATGTAGATGAAACTAAAACCAATCACTTTACAGGGGGCGGCGGAGAAGGAAAGCTTACCTATTCGACATCCAATGCTGAAGTTGTGATCATTAATACCGACACGGGTTTACTGAAACCTGTGAAAGCAGGCTCAGCTACCATTACCCTGATTAAATTAGGGGATACTTTTTATGAACCTCAAACGGCTCAGTTTACAGTTAATGTAACAAAAAGAGAGCAGGAGCCTCTATCATTCCAATCTAGCTCTTTAGATTTATTTATTGATACACCGATACAGAGCAATCCTTTATCAGGAGGCACTGGCTCAGGCACTATAACGTATCAATCCAGTGACACCTCAGTGGTCGATGTCAATTCAGAAACAGGAAAATTAATATTACTCAAAGACGGGGTTGCAACAATAACCGCAACAAAAGCTTCAGATGCTTTATACAATGCATCAACGGCTTCCTATGATGTTGATATCAGCTATATATTGGATGAGCTCAGTATTGCCATCAGCTTAACAAATGCAGAGTTAACATGGAGTAAACAAAGTCAGCAACTAGAGCTATACAGAAGTACCGACGCCAACTGTGATATAGCCAATTACACTGCCTGTGATAATTCGAAGATGAATCTTATATCCGCAACAGATGCACTACCACTTCAAGATGGCTTTATAAAAATTCAGCGTTCTAAATACACACTAGAACACCAAAATGCCTATATTAAAATTGCCCACGAAGACTATGTTTCTAATACCGTCCATGTAACACCTTCCTTACCCCCTTTTAAACTTGGGTATGGCGCTCAAATGGTGTCCTTTAAAGGTAAGTTGTGGTTGATGGGAGGTGAATACTATAAAGGTAACGATACCATTTGGCAAACTGGCATTTGGTCTTCTACAGATGGAATAAACTGGCAACTCGAGGTTGCAAACGCGCCATTCCAGGGACGTGCACACTTTGAATTAATTGAATTTAATGAGCATCTCTATCTAATAGGCGGTAGAAGAGGAATAGGAACAGGTGGCGCATCAATAGGTAAGTCAGATGTATGGCGCTCTGATGATGGGATCAATTGGACATTGATTCAACCAAGTCTAGGGTTCGCTATATGGGACGTAGCATCTGCAATCGTCTTTCAAGGTAAGCTATGGTTATATGGAGACTCTTCCAGTAGTGAAAATAGCACTATATATTCGACCGAAGACGGACTCAACTGGACCATGCAAAATAGTTCAGCAGCATACAAGCCTAGACGTAAGCCTACATTATTTGTCCACAATGACCAATTATGGATGTACGGTGGCAAGGTCTGGGACAGTAACGGACTCCAAGTCGGGGTTAACGAAATTTGGTCTTCAGAAGATGGGATTAATTGGCATCTAAGAAATGCAGCCCCCAACATTCCGAATGAATATGCTTATACTAATAAAGTCTTCAACTTTAACGGCAAGCTTTGGATGATTAACGGACAAGCCCTCGGATCAACAAGATACAGCGCAGCCTATTCATCTGATAACGGAGTAGACTGGACGATAGAAGCAAGCCCAATTATATCTAGGTTTAACGCCTATTTAACAGGCGCTAAGTTCGCTGACAAGCTGTGGATATATAGTGGTTGGCAAGAAGAGTATATCTGGCACTCCGAAGATGGAAAAGATTGGAGAACTTATGTCGAGCTACCAAAACTAGAATGGAGCCCAAGGCAAAAATAATCCTAAAGTGATAAAAATACATTAAATGTCAGATAGCTAAGTTAATTAAACCGTCACTACAAATACGTAGTGACGGTTTAATTGCATAGTCAGTCTGTAGCAAGTAAGAATGAAAGCGAAACGAACGCTGACACCCACTTTAAAATATCGTCAGCCGTTAAGAAATACCTCTGAGATACTGCTTAATGTCACAAAGTCGAATGGATAATATGCGCTTTACACTGAAATGAAACCTAGAGGTGACATATATCGACACTCCCTGTGTGTCTATATATGTCATCGCTAGGTTAAGTGTCATCTCTAGGTTATGACGATATTGACAGGTGTTTATATAAGTATCGGCACTTAATGGGAAATGCCTTTGAGAAATTAAAGAAGTACCGAGCAATAGCAACTCGGTACGATAAGCTCAAAGCAAATTATGAAAGTATGGTCGCTTTGGCTTGTGTTATTTGTTGGCTACCAATGTGAAAGATCAACACACCCTAGTAGCCGTGCTTTTATCTAAACTGTTTGTGTGAAAGGCGTAACATTACAGTGTGATGTGTTTGGAAGTTGTTGCTTTTGTGTTTTTATTCGGGTTTTGGAGGGGATACCACCATGTACCCCACTGAGGTATCTTTGTTCCTATATTAGAATGCTCGACATTTTAAATATATTCGGGACACGAACAATGAAAGTACATGTGTTTTTTCTCTGCTTTTTAACTTTATTAACAGGGTGCGGCAATGGAAATGATAGTCAAAAAGTATTGGCTGATGCAGAAATTATTGAATCGGCAACGCCAGAGTCAGTTCCACCGCCGGTAACACCACCGTCGGTAACACCACCGTCGGTAACACCACCGCCGGTAACACCACCGCCGGTAACACCACCGCCGGTAGCACCACCTACTCCAGAGGAGTCAATGTCAAAAATTGTCAACGCACAAGGTAGTCCAGATGCCCAGTTACTCAGTTTTGACGATTTTGATAACGCACAGCTCGCCTGTGTTGATACAGAGTCTGTTATTGCAGCGACTATCTATTTAGAAAATACAACGAATTTTCTTGAGGAAAGTGAATTACGCGATAGGGTGTGCTCAGTGGTTAGTTTGTATAATGTGGTAGGCAAAACTGATTTAACACCAGAGCTATTGATTGAGTCTGGTGTTAAAGGTTTGGCAGATGATGCGGGTAAACCTGATCTCTGGGCATTTGATGAAGCAATGTTAGATGCACCTGAAAAAAACTTTCTGGTGCCAGAGCTACAACGGTTAGTGAATGCATTTCATTATAACCGTGATAACGTGTGGCCAAAGCAAATAAATCTCTCATTTGATGATGGTGGTGCCCTAAACTCACTATACGAGCACTTATGGTTGTTTGAAAAGTATAATGCGACTATTACCTATTTTGTTAGTCACTTAGCTTTGATTGATGAACAACGTGTATTAGAAATTGAAGCTCAAGGGCACGAAATTGGTCACCATGGTGCACTTCATAGGCATGCTGCAATTTACTCAAAAGAACATGGTGTCGAAAAGTGGTTAGAAGACGATATACTTGGTCAGTTAGAGGATATGAAAGCGCTTGGTCTAAATGTGACTACATTTGCTTACCCGTTTGGTGCACGCACCAAAGAAACCGATGAAGCGTTGTTAAAGCACTTTACACATATTCGTCGCTTCGCTGCTTGGGGTGGGTTAGAGTACCGAAATCAACGCAGTGATTTAGCCATCATGACTGGATATTCTATTGATTCACATATTATTAATTTAGAACGAATCTTTAAAGCAATAGATTCGCTACGCGGTGGTGAAACACTCTATTTAGGGACTCATGCAATTGGCAATTATACAAGCCCTTGGCATATCACAACAGAAAATCTAGAAGCAGTGATTTCGTATGCTGCAAGTAAAGACATTCAATTTTGTAAAATGGTTGAATGCCAGAACTTTAAAAAGTAATTTAACATGACATATATGTCACCTCTAGGTTTCATTCAGAAAAATTTCGGTGCACTTAACGCTGAGCTTTTAACGGACGCAACAATTTCTTATATAAATATTGCAAGTGGGTTTAAAGGGCTTCTTGCTCCTGCTTCATATGATGATGCAGCCGCAATAACGCTATTACCAATAGAGATATCAAAGGTTAATGGAAATGGTAATTAAGAAAGTTGATTTTATTTTACTAATTAATATAGTTATATGCTTATCAATGCTAATTAATGGGTTTTTTATTAGAGGTGTTGGTGAATTTCGGGAGTCAGAGTGGCACTCTGGGAAGATAGGAACAATTAAGTGCAAAAGAGGTCGATTTTCTGAACATTCGATAAAGATGGCTGGCGATTCAGAAAATATTATAATTTTGATTGACGACTTATCTTGTCAAGATTTAAAGAAATTGAGCCAGAATGAAGTTGTTAAGGTTTTGGTTGAGTATGGTTATGGTAATGTGGCGTATAGCCCGAGAATAGAAACTGAAGAACGCAAATTTATTAGTAGAGAAAATAAAGCTCATCTTTATGATGGGAAGTATCTTAATGGGGTAGAAAGGTTAATATTAACTGGCTTTATTATATACTTTATAACACGGTTCTTTAGGTACTTAAGGGAGACTAAGTTATCTATCTAATACGGTAATCATATAATTTACAGATCAATTTACAGATCAATTTACAGATCAATTTACAGATCAATTTACGTAGACGTATATGGACAATCCCAGTATGTCAAACAAAATAACTCTGGCGGGGTAGAATAAACTACCTCGTTTTTTCATTTCGTCGCTGCCACTGTTTGACGTTTGACCCATTTGCAATAAAGCGTTGCTCTAACATATATCCGGGCTTAACTGTTATTTCAGTGCCCCTAATGAGCTTCGAGCCCATATACCCTAATTTGAATACACCCAAGCGGTTTATATACCGTGCCTTTGTCGGGTTTTGTATAGGCAGGCTAGGCCTTTTTTCATCTAACTGTAGCGAAGAAGAGCACATAGGACAGGCACATAATTATACGCCCTCCAATTAAACCACTTAAACCACTTAAACCGAATCAAGCTAATTTAGATCAAATGAGATGTTGATAAAGCACCTCATTCGATCTACACAACGATAGCCTAGTGACTATCGATTTTTCTTTCATTTTATATAGGGGATCACCCATTTTTTAAAATGAACGAGCAGTTTTATTACTCGCCTTAAAGCCGATTTTTAACCAGAAGCTAAACCAATGAATTGCGTTATTCTCGCTCTACTAATCGCATGATATTTAACTCAGAGCGTTTAATTTCTTTCAATGTTGATATGCGATTCATTTCCATAAATATCCATAGTTTTATGGCTATTTGCACCAGTAAGCCCGCTATAAACCAGACCCCCCAAAACACCTGTTCACTAAGTACATCAGTTACGGTGAACCTATACGCCGCATATATAAACCCAATTGAGACCAATAATGCAACCAGTGAACTAACCAGTACCCATCGGCGCATACTGCCTTGGTACACATTTGACAGCATGGTGAACAAGCCTTTATCATCAATAACCTGATCGAGCTGTTGTTGCTCTGCCTCTAAACTCGCTTTTATTTTTTCATCAATATTCATCAATATTCTCCCTCTTAATCTTCGTCACTGGCCAGTTGTGCCAACATGCTACGTGCACGGTGTAATCGTGATTTTACTGTGCCACTGGCGACACCTAACACAATTGCAATGTCACTCATGGTCATTTGTTCAAAATAAAACAAATACACCGTATGGCGGTCAATATCTGGCAGCTTATTGATTAAATTCAATAAATCGTATTCTTGCTCTGGTGCCGTATTTGCCAACAGTTCATCTGTTAATGGTTCAAAGTCGGTTTTTTTACGCACCGCATCAATAAAACGTCGGTATACCACTTTAAATAACCAGGCTTTAAAGGCACTGGGCTCTCGTAAACTTTTAATGTCTTTTGCCACAGTGACCCATGCCTCTTGCGTCACATCTTTTGCGAAGTCCTGCTGCTTTGCAAGCTTCAGCGCAAAACGAAAGCTCGGCTGATATAAGGCATCACACAACTTCGAGAATGCCTGTTTATCACCTGATTGTGCATCAAGTACCTGTAGTGCTATTTCTGTTGAATTCATCCGGTTGATTTCACCTCCTCTATCACCTTTTTCTACAAGGCGTTTCATAAGCACTAAAGGTTCATTCGATGCGCAAAATATTTTCAATTTTCTCTAAGGAATGTGATCTTTGCTGTATAGGCTTAATTCACCTCGCGTGCTTTAAAGCGCGGCACTGCGCTGTTTTACTACCCAGTCAATCTAATCAAAAAGTAACAACAAAGTGCGCACTTTATTTAGCACTGCAGTTAGGACTTGCACTGTGAGCTGCAGCTATTTGGCATTATTACTGCGTTGTCGCACATGTACGTAAATTAACGTAAACCACACTACACTCACTTTAGCGCGATAAAATCGCCCAACAGCTGACCACAAAATCCCTAAAAGAATCAATTAGTCTTCGGTTTGTGTAGTAAAAAGTACACAGCGGGAAGCACTAATAATGCAAGCACCACAGCACTGAGCATGCCACCGACCATAGGCGCAGCAATGCGACTCATCACTTCAGAGCCCGTGCCACTGCCATATAAAATTGGTAATAAACCTATAATAATGGTTGCTACGGTCATCATTACTGGCCTAACTCGCATGCCGGCCCCTTGTAAAATCGCCTCGATTAATAACACCGAGGTCAATTTTTCATGAGTAGCCAACGCCGCCGTGCGTGCTTGATTAAGATAAACCAGCATGATCACGCCAATTTCTACAGCGACCCCAGCCAAGGCAATGAACCCAACCCCCACCGCGACAGAAAAATTAAATCCTTCGAGATATAACAGCCAAAGCCCACCAATCATAGCCAATGGTAATGTGCCCATAATAATGATCACCTCTCGAAAGCGACGAAAATTCAAATACAGCAGCACCACAATAATTGCTAAAGTCAGCGGCAAAACATAGGCAAGCTTCGCTTTTGCGCGTGCCATGTATTCATATTGCCCAGCCCAAGTCACAGAGTACCCAACAGGCAATGCCAATTGCTGATCTAATACTTGTTGCGCATGCTTAACATAGCTGCCGATATCACTGTGTTCAATATCAATAAAAGTCCAACCATTGATGCGCGCATTTTCACTTTTTATTCCAGGTGGCCCACTTTCAATATAAACGTTTGCAACATCACCTAATGCAATTCGCTGCCCAGCTGCGGTCACCAAAGGTAATCGTGCCAATTGTTCTGGCGAGTCACGGTAATCTTGCGGGTAACGCACATTGATCGGGTAACGCTCTTGCCCTTCGATGGTTTGTGCCACGTTCATCCCGCCAATCGCGGTTGTGACAACTTGTTGAATATCCGCAATGTTCAGACCATATCGTGCTGCTTTATGACGATTTATATCGACTTTAATATAACGACCGCCAGCTACCCGTTCTGAATATACCGATGCAGTACCGGCCACAGTTGAAAGAATACGTTCTATGTCTTGTCCGATGTCTTGGATCACATCTAAACTTGGCCCCGCAACTTTAAGACCAACCGGTGTTTTTATGCCAGTAGCCAACATGTCGATACGGGTTTTTATTGGCATTACCCACGCGTTCGTCACACCCGGAAACTTAACCAATGTATCAAGTTCTCGTTTAAGTGACTCTGTGCTCACGCCATCACGCCATTCACTTCGAGGTTTAAGTTTTATAAAGGTCTCGATCATCGTAAGTGGCGCAGGATCAGTGGCAGTTTCTGCTCTGCCCACCTTACCAAACACCAGTTCTACCTCTGGTACTGTGCGGATCAGCTTATCCGTTTGCTGGAGTAACTCTCGAGCTTTACCAATTGAAATACCTGGGTACGTGGTAGGCATATACATCAAGTCGCCCTCATCCAATGGGGGTATAAATTCACTGCCAATTTTATTTATCGGGTAAAAACCTATAACAGTGATAACCGTTGCAACAGCGAGCGTTACTTTTGGCCACGTTAATACTTTTTTCAAAATCGGCATATACGCCGCAATTAATACCCTATTTACGGGGTTTTTCCGCTCTGATATCACTTTCCCACGAATAAAGTACCCCATGAGCACGGGGATCAAAGTAACCGCTAAGCCTGCAGACGCAGCCATCGCGTAGGTTTTGGTATATGCCAGTGGCGCAAACATTCTCCCTTCTTGCGCCTCTAAAATAAACACTGGTAAGAAGCTTACAGTGATGATCAATAAACTAAAAAACAATGCAGGGCCGACTTCTGAGGCCGCTTTGCTCACAACTCGCCAGCGGTTTTCATCTGTTAATGGTGTTTTTTCCATATGCTTGTGCATATTTTCAATCATCACTATCGCGCCGTCGGTCATCGCGCCTATGGCGATGGCAATACCCCCTAACGACATAATATTGGCGTTTATCCCTTGGCTATACATCACCATAAATGAGATAAGAATACCCATAGGTAAACTGATCACCGCCACAATTGACGAGCGTATATGAAACAAAAAAACCACACATACTAATGCCACCACGGCCAATTCTTCGAGTAACTTAGACCAGAGGTTTTCTACAGCCTGCTCAATTAATATAGAACGGTCATAAACGGTCACAATTTCGACCCCTTCAGGTAAGCCCTGAGCCAGTTGCGCTAATTTCGCTTTTACACCCGTAATGGTCTGCTGGGCATTTTCACCAAAACGCATTACCACGACTCCGCCTACAACTTCACCTTCTCCGTTAAGCTCTGCAATACCGCGGCGAGTTTGTGGCCCTAGGTTAATATGTGCAACATCCCCAATGCGCAGAGCCGTGCCTTGGCTATTTAAACCCAGTGGAATAGCCGCAATATCAGCAACACTCTTAATATATCCCGTTGCAGTTACCATATATTCGGCTTCCGCCATTTCAACCACTGATGCGCCTGTTTCTTGGTTGCCACGTGAAATCGCCAGTTGCACTTGTGCCAGCGATACACTATATGCACGTAACTTATCGGGGTCGACCTGAACCTGATATTGCTTGACCATGCCACCAATCGCTGCCACTTCAGATACGCCAGAGACCGCTTGTAACTCATATTTTAAAAACCAATCTTGTAGACTGCGCAATTGGCTAATATCGTGCTGCCCAGTTTTATCAACCAGTGAATACATATACACCCAACCAACCCCTGTTGCATCAGGCCCCAACTGTGACTGAGCATTCGCAGGTAGCGTGGGCGCTACTTGACTTAAATACTCCAACACGCGACTTCTAGCCCAATATAAGTCTGTATCATCATCGAAGATGATGTATACATAGGAGTCTCCAAAAAAAGAAAAACCGCGCACCGTTTTAGCGCCAGGCACAGATAACATCGCGGTGGTGAGTGGAAAAGTAACTTGATCTTGCACCACTTGAGGTGATTGACCCGGATAACTGGTTTTAACAATAACTTGTACATCCGATAAATCAGGGAGTGCATCAACTGGCGTATTTTTAATCGCAAACACCCCAGCCACAGCCATAATGATACATAACATGAGAACAAACAGTCGGTTTTTTACCGACCAATAAATCACTGACTCAATCATGCTGCATCCCTTCCATGGTATTCATACCATTTTTTTCATCGCCACGCTCTATGGCATCTAAATGAGTAAACGCAACCACAACTAAATCATCTCGCACCTCAAAGGTAAAAGTGATATTTTGTTCAGGTTCAAGTGAGGTAATGTCTACATCATCCGCTAATACAAAATCCATTGTCGCTGCATCGCGTTGCCACTTTGCGATAGGCCCACGACTAATGTTGATCACGCGTGTTACGGCATCAATGGTATTCACTCGCCCTGTAACCGTCGCACTTTGTACTTGTGCGTTATCCGTTACTGGTGAAAAGTGCGTGATTTTATATTCACTGTTATGATTTTTCTCAATTTCGAATACATACTGCTTACCTTCATCAAGCTGTACTATATCTACCGCTGTACTCACGGTGAAATCCATCACCATTGGTGGCCAGCGCCATGCTTCAATTGCACCATGATCCAATGTCAGTTGTTGCTTTTTGGTATCTATTGATAGCACTTTAGCCTGCACCGATACGGTGTTATTAACATCATCATGATGCATACGCATAAAGTCGGAATTTTTACTCGACTCAGAATCAATTAAGAAATGTGCCGAGGTAACCACTTCATCCCCCTCAACTAATCCATCTATAATTTGAATAAAATCATGTTTGACACTGCCTACTGTAACCACTACCGATTTAAACTTACCGTCACCTAAGGCTAAAACCACCCTATCTTGTTTCCCCGTGCGTATCACAGCTTCTTTGGGCACTTGTAACTGGGCTTGCTGAGGCTTGGTTGCAATACTCACTTGTGCAAACATATTTGGCTTTAGCTGTTGTTGCGGATTATCAAACCTCAAACGCACTCTCAAAGTACGTGTCGTGGCATTTAAGCTTGGGTAAATGTAATCAACTTTCCCCCCCCATTGCTTATTAGGCAAATAGTCCAATGTCATGGTGACTGGTAACCCTAATTCAATAAACGCAGTGTCACGTTCAAAGACTTCTGCTTCAACCCAAACTTGATCTAGCGTTGCCACGCTCATTAACGTCGTACCTGGCTGTACATAAAACCCTTCACGGATTTTCAATACATCAACAACGCCCGATTGTGATGCGTAAAAAGTGATTGACTGACGTATTTTCTGACGCTTTTTAAGTCTCTCTATAAACTCATCTGATAATTGTAATGCCCTTAACCTATCGGCTGCGGCACTCATCAAGGTCTGGTTATTGCGTTTTAATGCAATAAGATACTCTTCTTGCGCGTTCACTAACTGAGGAGAATAAAGCGTATAAAGCGGCTGCCCTTGAGACACCTTATCGCCAGCCGATTTAACATAAAGCGTTTCAATCCAGCCCTCAACTCGCGGATGTATATGCACCATGCTGTCTTCGTCATATTGTACGTACCCAACCGTTTCAATTTGTTGCTGCCATGCTTTTCGTTGTACTGGTGCCGTGCGCACCCCTAAATTATTAATAACTGAGGGATCAATCATCACAGTGCCAGGGCTTACATTTTCTTGATTTCCCTCATTTGCATACACAGGTACTAAGTCCATCCCCATCGGAGAAAGCCCCGGTTTATCACGGCGATAATTGTCATCCATTGGCGCCACCCAATATAAAGGTTGTGGTTCAGAATTGTTTACGCTCGCATCTAAATACGTGCTTGACGCAATCCAGTTCACAATCGAATAAGTGAATCCAGCACCTAAAAAAATCCCAACGATGAAGGTTACTTTACTGTTCATTCGATACTCCTGTCGCATCATCCGTTGAGGCAGAATTTCCTGCCAAATAATAATTAATTCGTGTTAGGGTTTTTAGTTTTTCAACGTGAATATTAAGGGTCGCTATGCGTGCATTCAGCTCTGTAATTTTTGCTTGTACAGCGGTATTAAAATCACCGTCATCATTATTGTAAGCACTCAAAGCGGCCTCAGACTGTTGGTGACTTTGCTCAAGTATGGTGGTTTTGTATAATTTCAGCCGTTTTTGTAGCTGCCTGAACGCTTGCTGCTCGGTTGCAAGCCCAGCGCCTAGTTCTTTTAGTGTTAAAAGTTGTGCAGTTTTCAATACTTCGGTACGGTATTGCGCACTCAACACCTCTTTATCTTGTTTATTTTCAGTAAATAACGGTAAATCAAAACTGACCCCAACCGACAGTAAATCATGTCGTTTCAACCCTGAAGGGTGATCGCCACGGTAACCGTAGCTGGCATTTACACCCCATTGCGGTTGGTATTTTTGCTGAAACAGGGATACGGTTTGCTTAGCTGATTCAATCTGTTTACTTTGCGCTAAATAAGTCGGATGATGCATTAAACGTGTGATTGTATTGTCACTAAATCGCGTGAGCGTCTTAATAGATGCCATTGCTGATAAAAATAAAGCATCTGTTGGTAACGCTTTAGAAATTTCAAATGCGTCACTACGAGTGTGCAATTGCCACGTATTTAATGAGGCATCAAACTCGGGCAACCAATTTAATAACTTGGCTTTTTGAGTTACTAAGCGTTGCTGTTCAACGGCCAAACGATCTTGTAATTGAGCCAATTCTAATTGCGCGCGGATCACATCATGTTGACGTGTTTTACCCAGCGCTGAGGCATAATTTGCTTCACTAATTTCAACAAGTTGCTCAAATAAGTGTGCGTCTTTAGAAATTAACTCAATGGTCATCTTCGCGGCATAGGCATCTAGCCATAATTCGCTCACTGCCATTGCGACTTTTGCTTGGCGTTCTGCACGTAAAATGGGTTGCTGCTGCGCTTCAAGCGTCAAAATATGCTGCTTAATCCGCAATGAGTCGCCACGAGGGATTGCTTGTGACATTGAGACTTTCAACTGACTCATATTGTCTTGGTTAAATGCTAAGTCATTGCTTGGCAAATTATTGATTGACATAGCAACCTTGGGATCTTGCCACGTACCTGCAGCAATTTGCTGGGCGCTTATTGCTGCTTGCGTGTGTTTATTTTGCACTCGCCACAAATCATTATTTTGTGCTTGTGTAATTGCCATAGAAAGCGTTAATTCAGGCGTAGAGCCTGCTAACAATTGAGATGATGAGCCGAGCATCAATAATACATAAAATAACTTAAACATTTTCATGCGCTTACTCCCATAAATGGTGATAACACATAAAAATCGTCCATTAATACGTTTAAAACAGGGGTCATAATTTGCCTATTAGTACCTTGACTCATCATTGAATATCGCTGACTTCAAGTCTGCGCAAAGTCATGGCAAGGTATATAAAATCAACTATCGCAATACATTAAGGTGTATATACGAGTAACGTAAACGACTTAAAAATCATTTAATTAAAGAGATTTTGGACGGACTTGTCCTAGGTTAAGCAACTATGGGGGGCTTAAATAAACTCTGTATTGGGGAATCAATAAACGCCATTAAGGCAAAACGTGGTTGAGTATATGTTGCAACATGAAATAAAAGCTTGCTATTAAAAAGCGCTAAAGCAAAAGGCACACAGCCACTGGGTGGACAACTGCACTGTGTTTTACAACAGTCTGATTCATCTGCCATATCCATCATGTGCGACATATCGTTATGCGCCATATTATCTGAGCGCATATCTTCGACATGATTGTGATGAGCGCTACTTTGATACACGCTGGTTTTATGAGAGTCATGTTGATGAGCATCGTTTGTCATGTGTTGCATCATCATTTTACATGGCAGCTCAGCAGCCGCAAAACTTTGGCCCATAACGGCAAAAAGCAACGCAACCATAACCAAACTGTGTAAATATCGTGCCATTAACATCACAAACCAAAAAGTTTCAACAGTGTAAGGCTAAGGGATGCAATCACGTTTTGCAAGTAAGTTAAGTTATTACATCCCAATACGCGCCAATGAGTGCTGGTCTGGGTGTTATAGTGATCGTTCATCAACCTTGCTCATTATCAATTTACACACTTTTTGCACAATTCACATTTATGGTTAAGCCCTATCGTGCATTTACCCGCAGGGCAATACTATGATTAATGGCATATCATCTTTGCATTCACATGATACTTTTTTTAAAAATGATCAACTAAGCCAAAACCAAAAAACCACTATCACTGACACGCTTGCTGAATTTGACCCACAAAGCTTGTCCAAAGAAGATGCACAAGCCATTGTGCGTACGTTTTCTGAAGCGGGTATTAAAGCCAATAAACAACTCGGGCAATTAATGGCCGATGCTGGCTTTGATGCAAAAACGGTAGCGGAACTTGCCGATGTAGATAAAGGACAGCGACCACCGCCTCTACCAAACCAAAATACGCACGCATCAATTGACTTGAGTATAATCACTGAGCAATTTGCTGAGTTAGTGTCTGAAGCTAGCAACTCTGGACAGCAATATGCGACTCTAAGCCAAGACAATAAGGATGCTATTTATGCCCAACTCGTTGATGAGTTAGGTCTTGAAGCTGGACAATCAATTATTGATGTAAAAGTATAGTATCCTGAATTTATTCTACCACATTGGATTTTTATTAAGGTACAGCCAACAACACACATGTTGCTCTGCAGCGGTACCTCATTATATTTTCTATAAACCAGTAAACTAATCCGCCTTTTTAATATAAACAGCGTTACGTAAATAAGCGAACGTTATTGGATGGATTACATCCATATTAACTTCCATTTTTATAAAATCTGGCGTTTCAACTTGATTGACGGTAAATCCAGTAAAAGGCTTACTTAAGTTTAGTGGTACGCATTTTGGCTCTTCCAGTACAGCGTCGCTTTCATGATCATAATATTTAAAGCCGTAAGCTTCGTTAAGTATTACTGGTTTAGACGCATTATTTAAAACGTATAGTGCACCTTTGTCTGAAATGCCTGCTAATACAGTTCCTAACCCCCGCAGAATTGATGCCCCTCTTTCAATAATTGCATTTTTGCAATTGTCATCAGCGTAATCTACCCCACTAAGGCCTATGAAATCACCACTAATATTAAAAATTAAGCCATCCTTTTCCACTACCGCTTTCGTACGTATACCACCACCAAAGGAAAGGACTCTCCCTAATAGCCCATAATCCTCCATATAAATTTCATATTCGTTATTCTCAAGCTTACTTATGGCCTCTATATTTTTTGCTACGGTATTATCCAGTTCTGCAAAGTTTTTATCCAGTACCTCTTTATTTTTTGTAACGGCGTTTTCCAGTACTTCAAAATTTTTATTAAATGATTCAGCCGTAGCAACATCGCCAGCTTTAAACTCAATCAGTTCTTGTGCAACTGTGCCAAAACTGCTGAGTAATACTAAAGAGTATGTTATTTTTTTTAAGTTCATGATTACCCTAATCGTGCTTCATTGAATTTGCTTTTCCCAAAAATCATCTTTGAGTTGTCTTCATCTTTTTCACCATTTTGAGTGGTTTCGGTATCTGTAGCATCCAGTCTAACCTCATTATGTGAGCTTGATTCTGAACCACCTCCGCACGCAGTCAAAAAAAATAATAGAACGGCTAAGTTCAATATTCTCATGTATATTCCTTTTTTATTTAGAAGTAATGGATGGTAGTTGCTAATAAGTCTATTTCCTTACCCATTATAAAAACTACGCAAGAATAGTAACCGAATATCACTATGTATTCCATATAGATACAAGCAATATGGATAAAGTTATAAAAAGCGGAGTGCAATGCAGGTAATGCTGAATATGTTCACAGAATAAAAAACGTACATTCATAGCAATGTAATAGTCGTAATTCAGATTTCACACTCTAAAATATCAATGTGTTATGGGATGGTAAGCATGATATTTCGATATGATATTAGGCAAGTCACAGTGCGCCATTTTCTTTACAACGCCAGCCAATACCAAATAATCTCCTTAAGAATACAGTTCTCGATAGCCGATAATTAATACTGAATATCAAAACCATTCCGAAGCTTTCCTAAATTAATAGTTCAATCTAAATTGTGCCACTAATTAGTATGCTACCTGCTTCAAAACACTAAACAAAAATAACTGCTTTTGGTATTCATTCTACCCTGTGCACTCATGCAAAAACTCGCTATAATGCGCCTTTACTATCCTATAGACAGGTCAACATGACAACTTTCGCAAAGCTCGGGCTTAACCCGACCCTTCAAGCAAATATAAAACGCCTTGGTTACACTACACCGACTGAAATTCAAGAAAAGTCTATTGGCGCCGTGCTATCAGGGGCTGATACTTATGCGATTGCACCAACTGGTACTGGTAAAACTGCGGCTTATTTGTTGCCAACTTTACAAGAGTTGAGTCAAGTTGATAATAGCGATAAACAAGTTCGACCTTTGCGCGCGCTATTTTTAGTACCAACACGTGAACTAGCACTGCAGGTAGAAGCATCTATTGCCGAATTCGATACTGACCTTAAATTAAGAACCATCAGTGTATTTGGTGGCGTGCGCATCACATCGCAAACAAAACGGTTCAAACGTGGTACCGACATTCTAGTCGCAACACCAAAGCGCCTCGTCGATTTGTTAAAAGAAGGCGTATTTTCACTGTCTGAAGTACAACACTTTGTGATGGATGAGGCTGACCGCCTCGTCAGCATGGGCATTGTTAAAGAACTCAGAACCATCATGGAAGCTTTGCCAGCAAAGAGACAACTCGTGATCTTTTCTGCAACAGACTCCAATGCACTGGCTAAATACAGCGAAACACATCAGCAACATACAAAAAAGATCACTGCGAGCAAAACTCAGCCAGCTGTAAACAAAATATTGCATACCATGTATAAGTGCCAACGTGATCACAAATCAGAAAACCTCATGACTTTACTGAAAATGCTCAATTGCGATAAAGCACTGATTTTTACCCGCACAAAACACGATGTAAACAATTTAGTCGCGCAGCTATCTGAGCAAGGCTTCAGTTGCCATGGCATTCATAATGAGATCCCTCAGAAAAAACGCCAACAAAGCCTCATCGAATTTAAAAATGGCGATTGTAAATTGCTTGTGGCAACCGATATTGCTTCTCGTGGTATAGACATTGATCAGCTTTATTATGTGATCAATTATGACTTACCAGTCAACAGCAATGATTACATTCATCGTGCCGGACGCACAGCACGAACCACACCGATTGTAGATCCTACGCAAGAAGCGATTGAAGAAAAAATTGCGAAACAAAAGCTTTCTGTCGAAGTCGCATCAACAGAAATGTTTGGCATTGTCGATGCACCTGACTTAAAGAGTAAACACATCCATGGCCATGTATTTTCATTTGTCAGCCCTGAGCAGGAGCGCTTGGTGCCTTTAATTGAAAAAGTGGTAGGCAAAGAAATTAAACTAGATGCAATGCCTTGGCGCTAAACGTCTATCCCGCTATTTAAGCGTTATAAATAATGACAATGAGCGCACAATGCCGCACTCATTGTCATTTCACAATACTCTCCCTAGTGTCCATCTATTATCAAATACCCTTAATTTTTGAGCTTTGCAAATACGTACTCATCATAACATTGGCCCGCTTTACATACCGACCTTCGCAATATACCTTCGTGTTGATAACCCACTTTTTCAAGCACTCGCATCGACGCTGTATTTGGCTCTGATACCGGATTAAAGATTCGCGTGATCTGGGTGCTGTTGAACACCTCATCAGTAAATAAACGCAGTGCTTGTGTAGCAAGCCCCTTTCCCCAATAAGGTTTAGCAACCCAGTAACCCACTTCTGCACTGTGTGCGTATTCAAACGCTTGGGTATAAACACCAATCACTCCGCAAAATACCCCATTGTATGTAATGGCTCTAACTATCGCGTGCTCTTTTGAGCCAATATCAATCCACCAAGTTGCATCTGCAACTGTATAGGGGCTTGGGATCTTTGACGATAAGTATTTTGTCACAGTCGGATCATTCAAATACTCAACAAGATGCTGTTTATCGTCATTACACATATTTCGTAGGATGATCATTGTATTAATCGTCAATTAGTTAACCTCAGCTCTGGATAAGCGAATTTGCCCAATAAAGCTATTTTTCTCACTCTCGGCGTTGCTTTCATTTGTAATAGCCCGCTATTACAAATGAAAGCGCCTTGATATTGAACAAAATATCATCATTGGATTGTACGTAAATGTGTTTACAAAAACATTTTCTATTCCGAAACCCTTATCCAAACCTGAAGTTAGTTAGATATGAATATGCCCATTAAGACACAACGACTATAAATATTAAAGGTGATTCAATCTCTTCATTTAACCGGGCTGTATACCAATCATTTACCAAGTGGTGTGCATACGTTCAATTTATTCCAAATAACGCCATACTTTTTTCTACAATACGTAGCATATTCAAACAAATACTGGCTTTTTTTCTAACAACCCATATCATTCATGTTTAAGACTTTGGAGAAACCCCGTGTCGAACCTTGGAATATACATACTTTTGCCTTTCAGCATATTAATTGGCTTCTCACTTGCCTCTCAAGCGGGCGTAAATGCACAATTAAGAATCGCCCTACACAGCCCAATACAAGCTGCTTTTATTTCTTTTTTGATCGGTACAATAGTGCTTGGCGTCATTGCCTTTGTTCAAGGTGGTGCATGGTTTAAGCCCAATGCGTTTTCTTCTATTCCTTGGTGGGCATGGCTTGGTGGGTTTTTCGGCGCATTTAACATTGCTATGTCTGTGTTCTTAGCGCCCAAATTGGGCGCTATGATATTGGCAATTTCAATTGTATGTGGGCAAATCATCGCGTCTTTGGCATTAGATCAAAATGGTTGGCTAGGTTACCCTAAAATCGATATCACACCCAATAGAGTTATCGGTGCTGTATTCGTTATCATCGGTATGTTATTGATTGCAAGAAAATAATATACTTCTCGCACCTATATCGCCTATCACATTGATATGCCTTAAGTGCGTACCTGCACAATGTCATTTAATACTTTTGTTAATTCTAAGGGGCTTACATCATGAGCAATCGAACGTTTTTGCTACGTACTTTCCCCCAGCATACAGTTAGCTAGGCGATTAGGCTAATTCAAATAGCCTTCTGAGCGTATATATTGTTTCATGTTCATTACTGAGAGTTCAGGTTAGCTACAAATTTTACATCCTTTACTTTTTTTAGCTTGATACATTTTTTGGTCTGCTCGATGAATAACGCCATCTACATCTAAATCGGTTTGGTCTTGCAGTTCAGCAATGCCAATACTTAAGGCGTAATGAGGAAATTCAGCCGCAAACTTTTCAACGAGCCGCTTACTAATGGCTTGTGCCTCTGACAGTTCACAGCCTATTAAAGCAAGGCAAAACTCATCCCCGCCTTGACGACTTGCGATGTCAGTTTCTCTTGCGATAGACATCAGTATTTTACCAATGCTCTTCAAAACGTTATCTCCTTCTTTATGTCCGCACTTATCATTAATTTCTTTAAAATCGTCAATATCGAAATACACAATTGAAATTGAGGCATGACTGCGTTTAGCCAACAACAATTCTCGACGTAAAAAGTCGCGAAAGCTACGAACATTGTATAAATCAGTCAGTGGATCTTTACTGGCGAGTCGAGATAGCCCCCTGATACGCTCTTCTAACGATTTAACATATAAGTCAGTTTTTAATTTTAACGAGTTCATTTCATTGAGCATAGAGCTAATATAAGTGTCAAATATCCATGACATGTCAAACGCTATCAATTTCTCTAAAATCGATGAAATTTTTCCCGTAATAACAGGATCATCCACAAGCGTTTGCAGCGTTACATCTATACTCTGACGCAAATAACGCTCTGCCGACAAAAAGTATTTTGGTTCTAAGCCTATGCGTTTGTGAACAAGCCCAATTCTCAGTCGATTATTAACATATTCAGCGTCGTAAAATCCAGAGAACAAATCCAACACGTATTTATGCAGCCCACTCTTGAGCCGCTCAAACGTTTCACTATCTCCTATTAACAAACCGACATATTCATCTTTTGAAAGTAAGGTATAAAAATGAGCAACAACTTCATCTAGATGCCCATCGATGACCAAACGATACTTGTTTAAAAACTCAAGTTCATCATCACTTAATTCAAATAGATTCTTACGGGTTTGAATTTCCAACTCCGAAATTTGATACTGCTCAACAAGTGTTTGATGTATTCTGTCAGACATTATGTCACTCACCTTAAACAAGAATGTTCAGTGTAGTGTAAAAATCTTCAGGTATTACTGATGTTATCCATAACCTTACACATCAGCATAATCACTGTCCTCCAAAAACCTCTAATATGAGTGATAAAACATCGTGGTATCACTCATAGTAAGACTTACAATAATAATATTTCGAGGCTCTCTCAATTAAAGTGGGCTATTTTGCCATTGCAATAACAGTTTGAGCGTTTCTCCACCAATACGTCCAGCCAGTGGTAGGTCATCTCTATCCATTGCAACCGCTTGATATAAAATTGAAGTCTCTACTAGATGATCTCGAACTTGCTCTTCACATACTTGCTGCTCGTCTGCCATATTACATGCTTCATAAGCGTTGGTTACTCGAACAATAATATTTTGAATAAAACCCGATAAGATATCAGGAGAATATCGCTCCAATAATGCGTGATTTATGTATTTCACAGCAAGGTATTCTGCATCGCCATTCCAACATCGCTCTAAACTCCCATTATAATTGTTATGGACAGTCGTCAAATTGCCGAGCGTACGCTGTTCATGCTCTTGAGATTGATTGAGCCACAACACCGTATCAAAGGTTTCGCACTGTTGAGGAGACAACATAAATTGCTTTGCCATATTTCCACTCTTTCGAGTATAAGCAATATCTGCCGAAGCTGACAATGCGACTAAATCCCACCACAAACTGTAAACCAGCGGTCGCTTTAAATCATAAAAGTCATAACTGATACGCGTCGCGTTTTCATCTAGCCATTGAAGTCGAGCTAAAGCATCATCAAAGGCTCCTTGTTCTATTAATAGCTTCGCACCGTTAGTGTATTCGAGTAATTGCGGTAAATTCTGCGGTTTTGGTTGATCTGATGCGCTGATATTAGTCGATATAAACACACTACTAATAACCATTGCTGTAACAACTAAAAATTTCATGTCTGTTATTCCTTACAAGTATGAATCGATATGGCAATAACTTGCCGTATATTGTGTCAACAACTGAATTAACAACTACTTCACGAGAAGTAATAAAAAAGCAGCAAAAGAAGTGCCAAAAAAACCAAATGAAACATAAATTAAACCAATCAGAAAACCTTTATAAACAAAGCTATATTTTTTGATGTAAAAAGTAAAACAGCAAAGATCAACAGCCCCTAAGACAATGACGCAATGCTTGAACACTGCTAAACTAGACAGATAAAGTAAAATAACACGATCGGCAGCACCTCAAACTACATGAAGTATTTATTTGTATTATTACTCATCATGTCTAAACCCCATGCACAAGAGTACCATTTTGCCTCGATTAACTATCTCATTGAGCAAGAAATTGGCAGAGTTATTTTGTCTGAAGTTTATAACGAGTTAGGCATAAAAATTACCATTTCCCCCTTACCAGGGAAACGCGCTCAACATGAAGCACGAACCGGTTTGAAGGACGGGGAAATAATGCGTATTTATAGCTATGGTAAAGAAACACCTTCCACTATCCGGGTTCCTACGCCTTATTATTATTTAGAAACAATGGCATTTGTGCGCATCGATAGCAATATAGACATAAAAACACCTAAAGATCTAAACCAATACCGTATTGTTAAAGTCAGAGGCGTAAAACATACCCAAAATATCACGAAAGGAATGCCTCACGTCACAGACATGGATTCTACAAAACAGCTTATGAGACTGGTGTCAGCGGGTCTTGCGGACGTTGCATTAACCAACACACTCGACGGCCTGGTGATGTTAGAACAACTGAATATTACCAATGTCATACCATCACCGCAAAGCCTTGACCGGCAGAGTCTATATCACTATGTTCATCAATCTCTTGCACACCTAGTACCTGAAGTAGACCAAAAAATCATAGAAATGAAGCAATCAGGGAAGTTAGATGCACTCATTCTCAAAGCTGAAAAGCAAATCATTAGAAGTTATGGGAATCACGCAAAATAGCTTTGTGCAACTCCCCCGTGTCATTAACTTACGTGCTTACAATCTCTACTAATCAGTACATTACACACTTCATCAAGCAGCGACTTTAGTCAGTTAGCATGTAAAAACAATTGAGCCTGCAAATTACATTAAATGTATGGTCATACAGGCAACTGATAAATGATTTACCACTAGGAACAAATTTCAGTCTGTTGTTATTTCACATCAGTCGTTCTCAATGCCATTGCAGTTAAGGCATTATTTGTCGCTGGTACCTTACACAATTGCAATGAGTAAGCATGTTAATATACGTTTACAAGGAATGGCTAACAAGCACTCGGTCAACCAGCTCCAGTGCCGTGGTCAAGTTCTCTAAGTCTCGATATAAAATACCATCTTTTCCTGAGTGATGACCTCGTCCAACAATGGTCATTTTTTGTAGCTGCTGTGGTTGTGAAAAATCAATCACCGTTTCATACACCACTGACGGTTGCGCAGAATAACCATCTCCCGAGTAGACTTTGTCATCCGGGAATCTATCACTACGATAATAACTGTTGTAATCAAAGGAGTGATTTATTTCTAGCCTAACCCGATATTGGCCAGCTAATCTATCCCTCATTTGAGTATGGTAAATGAAGTTATTCATCATCGTAGCGCCACTATATCCATCCACTTGTAATGCATTATCTGTTGGCAAAAAATAACCATTACTTGTCTGTTTGCCTAACTTATGCAAAAAAACAGGTAAAGACTCGGGCCTCATACGTGTGTTCTTTGTTTGTGGATCTTCCCCTCCCTCTAAAGCCGTTAATGCGAGTGGATTTTCACCAATCATTAAATGGCTATCAAATACCTGCTCAGCATCCACTTTCGTCACTTTGTTTGTAAAATTATTGGTTGCAATTGAACGCGTGACATATAAAGGTTGAACAAATTCACCCTCCAGTGTTTCAATCCAAAGCGCGTATTGTGGCCACATAAAATACGGACCTTTTTTGAATTCAACAGTGACCGTCTGTCCCTGTGCTTTTGGGATGGCAGCGTTGTACTCTTCAAATATAACCTCTTTGCCATGCTCAGCTTTGTCTGCCGCTTTTAATGATTGTCCAAATCGATACACCATCGCTGCAGGACTCAAACTAAAATAAGGTGCCATACTTAAATATGTCACTAAGCTTATCGCTAAGAAAAATGACAATGAGTAAGCGCCATTATGCTTTTTGAGAGGGTTTAAATAACTAAGAAGTATCCGTCGATTCTTAATTGTGTGCCAAACAATAGTACCGCTCATCACCACACCTATCATTGTGTGCATAACCGAAATTGCTGCATCATGGCGCTGAGTGAATAACAAAATAGATGTGACAAGCATCACCAAAAAAGCAAAAAATAAGAGTGTCCCAATCAGCACTCGAGAATGTAAAAACGACATAACTAGCTCCTGTTAAATAAGGACTCTGTTATCTCATCAAGTTGCCTCACTCTCCAATAAAGCTTTCTAAAATTTACTGAAACATATGATATTTATACTTTTATTTAAATCCAATTTGCTCTATTAATTCGACCTGCTGATGTAATTCTCGTTGCGTTGCAATGGATTTTGCTTGCTCAAATGCAAACGTCTGCTTCTCTACGTTATTTTGCTGCTTTGCAAGTAAACCTAAACGAACCCATGTTGAAGACTCTCCCACAGGACATTTTAATACGCGATGATAGTGCATTGCCCGGTGGTAATATGCCTCTGCTTTTGAAAACTGTTGTGCTTGTGTAGCTAAATAAGCTTTTAAATCAGTTAAGTAAGCCATAAATAGCCAGTCGTGATAACTTTCAGCTAGTTTGAACGCGCGTGCGATAACTCCATATGCTTCAGTGGGACTATTGCTTTGAATTAAGTTTATCGCTTGAAAATATAATAATCGAGTCAGTTCTGAATGATCTTGCTGTTGTTGTGCCAATGGCAGTGCTATAGCCAGTTGTTGAGTTGCCTCAGCTAATTGCTGTAAATTTAAAAGCGTTTCAATGAATAGACGCTGCGCAGTCAAATTATTGGGATCTTTTAGGACGATGACTTCTAACAACTCTTTTGCCGCAAGGTGATTATTTTCCAACCGTAAATCAATTGCCACACCCAGCATCTCATCACTAAAGTCACTATGATAATATCCGTGATTACTTTCATCACTGACCCCCAACGCCAAATTTAGTTCTTTCACTAATTTGTCAATTAACAATTGCGGGTCAGTCGAAAAAAGCACGCCTTTAGTTTGCGCTTTTCGATAGTAAAAAGTATAACTCAATTGATAATCGTGAGGTGTGCCCGATAATTTAGTACTCACTAACAACTCAGCCCCTGAGACCTGAAATATATCGCCGACGTGATGAGGCTTTATATTTTGTAACGGCACGTTTGCTCGCGCTAATACTTCCAAAACATAATCTGTCTGCAAGATCCCAAATTTATCATGGTTAGGCAACCTTTGGATCACTTGGTCCATCATACCTAATCGCACCCAACTGTGATCATTACCTTCAATATTGTTCACGGTCGGTAATATCACCACAGAGCCTGCAATATCCGAATGAAATGACGTATTAGGTGCTGACGAGAGCCAAAAGTAACTCAAGCTAAATGCCGTGGCGATAAGCAGTATCACCACAAATCTCATGTAGGGAGGGCCGATAACGGAGCTTATTACATGACTGGTTTTTACATTCGGTAACCAAATATACCCTTGCTTAGGCAATGTTTTAATCACGTCATGGTCTTGAAACAATTGACGAATTTCTTTAATCGACTGAAAGATAACCTGTTCATCCACGACGCTACTCGCCCAGACGACATCAAGAAGCTGCTGCTTAGTGACAACTTGACCTGAATTTTTAAGTAAAATAATGAGTAATTGGCATGTTTTAGGGCGGAGCGCACGCGTAGTACCATCTTCTGATATCACACTTAATGCTTTCTCATCAATGGTAAAGCCCTGTGTTTTATACTGTCGTTTCAAAACAATCTACTTTTACTGCGGATGAATCGATACAGTAATGAATTTCAACCAATAATCAATAGTAAACGCTGTAAATCTTATTTAACCTCAGGTTTGGATAAGGGTTTTGGAATAGAAAATATTTTGTAAACACACTTACGTACAATCCAATGATGATATTTTGTTTAATATCAAGGCGCTTTTATGCAGTAATAGCGCCCTATTACAAATGAAAGCAACGCCGAGAGTGAGAAAAATAGCTTTATTGGGCAAATTCGCTTATCCAGAGCTGAGGTTATTTAATCAATTTTAAATCTGTCCGTCATTACCTTGCGCACACGGCACGGTGACAACTATTTTTGATCTAAACACCATCAGCAGCTTAAAGCGCGATTAAAGTCCTGTTGACTACGCAGCAGCCTTTGCCAAAATTGACCAAGGGTTACTCGGGTCGTTCATATCTGCGTCTAAAGCATCTGATGGTACGCCACCAAGTAATGCATTTTGCGCCTCTTCTAAGCGAGCATCAAAGCCTCTTATTGCGTCAACAAACCATGCTTTTTCATAATCAGACAATCGATCATCCCCCATGATATCATCTTCGGCCAACGCCAACATTTCACGACGTACACCCAATTCTTTGTACGCCAAAAAATCAATACCTAAAGAATTAAACAATAGTGCCTGTTGCATTTCATGGCGCTCTACTTCTACATCAATGGGCATTTTCATAATCTGACTAAGTGTTTCATGGTGCAGCCCTTTACTATACTTATCAGCGGGAAGTGAATCATCAACGACAGAGTTTGCGTGCCCTTTTATCTTTTCATAATAGAAAGTTGCAAATTTAGATGCATCCCCATGGCTTCTCGATATATTCACTGCAAAATCAGAGTCAGCCTGCTTTGGCTTTTGCACATCTTCATATTGAGCATGGAACTGTGTCTGCTTATTAAGGCTCTTCTCATTGACAGCAGAAAACTGTGTATCAGGCCGACTGTTACTATTGATGTTTTGTATAAATGACATGGCACGCTGTATCCGCTTAATTCAATATTAAGCCATTGAAAGCAAAAGCCGTTCCAATAGGTTTCTCTTTATTCTAGTGCGTATGATGTCTAAACAGAGACATATTCAAACCGTGTGTTGATATTAAGCGGCAATAACTTGCCGCTTCATTTATTTTGCCAAACTGTCTAACAGCTCAATGACACATAATAAATCCTCTGTTGTGGTTTCCCAGTTACTAAATGCCGCCCGAATAATATGCTCTCCTTGCCAAACACCGGGTGTCATGAAGACTTTCCCG
This sequence comes from Pseudoalteromonas sp. MMG005, assembly GCF_018101015.1. NCBI lineage: Bacteria > Pseudomonadati > Pseudomonadota > Gammaproteobacteria > Alteromonadales > Pseudoalteromonadaceae > Pseudoalteromonas > Pseudoalteromonas sp. MMG005. The sequence continues at coordinate 28,967 of NZ_JAGJEK010000008.1, forward strand.
GACTGATTAATTGCATCCAAACACAGCCCTACTTCTTGCAGTACATGCATATCTCCTGGTTTAAACAACACGACATTTAACTCACACGGCTTAAGTAATACATAATACTGTGAATTTTCCAGCCAGCTCGCCAGTGCCTGCGCCAAATCAACATTACTTTGAATATGTGCTGTTATACCTTGTCTACCATAAGACAATAACGTAGCCCAAACAGGTAAGGCTCGGAATCTACGCGAGTTCTCAATGCCCATAGACATATAATCTTGGTTTTGCGCTGAGCTCGCTAAATAAGGTGCATCAACATGACATGTTGCGACCAAGTGATTGGGTTGGCGTGTTAAAAAAACCCCGCAATCGTAAGGGACATTTAACCATTTGTGACAATCGAGAGTGATACTGTCTGCGAATTCAATGCCATTGGTTTTATGCTCTGGGCCATTCATTAATCGTTCGAAAATACCAAATGCCGCATCAACATGTAACCAAGCGCCATGTGCTTCGCACAGTCGACTGATGGCGATTAAATCGTCGTAATCAGTTCCTGTTACTGTCGCTGCGCTGGCAATCACTATTTTTCCTCGGCTATCACAACGTGATAAATGTGTTGCTAACGAATCAATGCACATCGCCTCCGTGTCTTGTAACGTATCTACACACTGCCAATTTTGCTGACCAAACCCAGCCATCCCTAAGCTTTTTATCATGCTGGCATGTGGTGATGCGGCATAAATCATCACATCTAAGCCAGCCATGCCTTGCTGTGCAACATCAACCCCTTGTTGCGCACCAATAAATTGCCGAGCTGTTAACGCACCCAATAAATTTGCCGCAGTCGCCCCTGTTGTAAATAGTCCAGTAAAGCTATCAGGCAAATAAAATAACGTTCGGAGCCAGTCGATTGTTTGCCGCTCTAATTGCGATGCAACCGAATCGCCTCCTTTAGACACATTCTGATTAAATACCGTGACAAACCAATCGGCTAATGTCGCCGTAGGGTTAGCGCCACCTGTTACAAACCCCCAATACCGCCCTCCATTACTCGCCGACAATTTAGGTGCGACCTGATCATTGAAATGCATACAAAGTTGTTCAACCCCCATGCCATGAGTTGGCAGGGATAAGGGTTCCAAAGTTGTATCATTCGATATCACCGCTCGACAATCAAGTTCAGTATGAAATTGATTGAATTGTGCTTCAAGCATCTCTAGAAGGCGCTTTTGTGTTGCTGAGCTATATGCCATTTTTTAACCTAATTGATGACTAAACATACCCATTAGTTTATGCTCACCAATATTAGATAACAGATACAGACAATGGCTTTTTTTAGATAACAGATGAGCAAAACAGTAAAATATAAGCAGCTTGGTCAACAGCTAATTAATAATATTGAAAACAATGCATATTCAATTGATGAGCCGCTGCCATCACTGAGAACGTTTTGTGCTTTACACCAAATAAGCATGACAACGGCCTTAGCATGTTATCGCTATGTTGAATCACTGGGCTATATTACGGCATTTCCTAAAAAAGGGTATTTCGTTACGGGCCTTCCTATTACGCAACAGCACTATCAATTTCCACAATTTAAGGCCGAGCCCGCTTCATTTGTAAGACCTAAAAGCCAATTGAAGAATTTAAGTCAAACACTTGCAACAGCGGAGTTAGACAGCACTCTGATTGACAGTAAACGGCTCAGTCAATCATTAACACAAGCCTGCAAACATCATGATCAACTCTGGGGCTATGCCAGCCCTGAAGGGGAATACGTGCTTCGCCATGCGTTAAGTAATCACTTTACACATCAAGGATTTGCACTGTCAGCGAGCGATCTATTGGTCACACATGGTTGCTTAGATGCAGTTCAACACGCTATCTCGGTCACAACGAACCACAATGATGTTATTTTAGTAAGTTCTCCGTGTTACAGCGGTTTGCTTGATTTGTTATGCTCTTTGAATCGACAAGTAATAGAAATACCAAGCACTGATAATGGGTTAGACCTCGAACAAATGGAGAATGCACTACGTCAATATAGCGTGTCAGCGTGCTTACTGAGCGCAAATCATCAAAACCCAACAGGACATAGCTTAACCAATATACAAAAACAAAAAATAGCTGAATTAGCACACACCTACCAAACACCTATTATCGAAGATGATGTTTTCCGCGAACTAAGCCATACTAAAGTAACACCACTGCCAATCAAACATTACGATCGCACCGGTTGGGTGCTCTGGTGTGGTAGCTTTTCAAAATCATTGTCTGCCGGCCTTCGATTAGGTTGGTGTGCACCAGGTCGGTTTTTCGACGCCTTCTTAAAGCAGCTTTCAGTTCGTACACTTGGCGTTAATAAACCATTGCAATTAGCCATGGCTAACTATATCAACAAAGGCCACTACCAACAGCATTTAAAACACGTCAATCAACATCTGTGCACCCATAAAAATGTATACCTTCATTATTTACAGGAACAGCTCCCAAATAATAGTAGTATATACATGCCCAGTGGCGGAATGGTGTTGTGGCTGGCTATTCCAGCACTCAATACTGAGCAACTCGCCATGAAACTTGCCCACCAGCATATCTATATAAAGTCGGGTTCTTTATTTTGTAACACCAATAGGTATGATCACTGTTTCAGACTCAATATAGGCCTAGTGCCCACTGACGAAGTAAAAACACAACTCACAATAATCATTGATGAAATCAAAATACAACTCTCATAGCAATTACAATCAAGACATGAGAAACTCGATTGATAAAATAGGTACTTAAAATGGATTATTAAGAACATAAAATGCAAGACTTAACCCGCGGTCCCATTCACAAACACCTTATTACTATGTCTTTGCCAATTGCCATTGGCCTATTTATTCAAACGTTATATTTCATCATTGATTTATATTTTGTCGGCAATTTAGGGGATGTTGCCTTGGCTGGCGTGAGTACCGCTGGTAATCTGTTCTTTTTTGTCATGGCCTTAACACAAGTATTCAATGTGGGGTGCGCAACCTTGGTTGCCCATGCCATTGGGCGTAAAGACCAAAAAAATGCAGCAGCCATATATAGTCATGCCCTCTTTTACGGTATAGCCTCAACCATACTGCTAAGTGCCATAGGCTACTTATTTGGCCCATATTACTTTTCTCTTTTGGCTGCGACCAATGATATTGCAGTAACCGGATTGAGTTACCTATATTGGTTTATTCCAGCGTTAGCATTGCAGTTTATATTAACGGTTATCTCAGCCTCTATGCGTGGTGCTGGGCTCGTAAAACCTTTTATGGTCATTCAAATGGTCGCCTTGCTACTGAATATGGTGCTGTCACCAGTACTCATTACGGGCATTGGCCTGTTTAGCGGTATGCACGTAGCTGGGGCAGGCCTAGCAAGCTCTATTGCGACGATTAGTGGCCTTATTATGACTATTTTTTATATTAAGCGTACTCCAGGACTACTTAAACTGGCCCCTAATTTAATAAAGAATGACACTAAGACATTAAAATCATTACTTAAAATAGGAGGTCCGGCAGGGAGTGAGTTCATGCTAACATTCCTCTATATGGCGATTATTTATTGGGCACTAAGTCAATTAGGCACTGATGAACAAGCAGGGTTTGGTCTTGGGATCCGCATTATGCAATCTTTATTTTTACCTGTGATGGCCATTGCATTTGCGGCACCTGCTATTGCTGCTCAAAATTATGCCGCAGGTAAAATGAAACGTGTTTACACCACTTACAAAACAACCACACTTGCCACAACATCACTAATGTTTTTACTGGCCATTCCGTGTATTTTAATGCCTGAGATCTTTTTTACACCTTTTAGCAATGACCCTGAGGTTATAGCTGTGGCCGCGACATTTCTAAGCTATGTTGGGTTTAATTTTGTGCCCGCTGGTTTAGTGTTTTCATGTTCAGCGATGTTTCAAGCGTTTGGCAATACTTGGCCAGCACTCTTAAGCACTTTTTTAAGAGTGGGGAGTTTCAGTATACTGCTGGTATATTTTACTTCTCAAGCAACGATAACAACCACAACAATATGGCTTTTATCTGCTGCAACTGTTTTCTTTCAAGCACTTATTAGCTTCACTTTTTTACAACTCACGCTCAAACGTCGGCTATTTAGTAAGGTAAAAATACTGACTTAACGCCGTAATATTTGTCGGTATAGATTGTGCATAATTTACTCTGGTGCACAATCTAGCGGTAAATATTAGCCATGAAGCTTACATCAGAAGAATCAAATTTTATAACTCAGGTACTGCAACAAGACAGTACCGCGCAACTAGATATTCAACTCTCCGATATTGAGACGGCTCAGTTACAACAGTGGATGACAACACTCACCCAAGCAAGCGATCTGCAATTACTCGCAAAAATAAACTCCCAAATTATGTATTTTCCAGCCCATATAGAAACGAAAGGTAAAAACAATCCCACTTTTAGCTGCGGACTACCAAGTATTTTTGACACAAACTCAAATCACAGGCATTGGCGAACAGAAAAGTTAACTGGCGTACAACTACGGGCAACAAAATTAGGATTCTCATTTAAAGTCCTTTCTTTGTCTTTATCTGGTCTTGTTATACGTACCTTCCCATATAACGCGACTAAGTTGGCCGAATACTTGGATAACAGCAAAGTCACACTCATTTTATCTCAAGGAAATATAGCTAAATTTGATGTTACCAGTAATCGGGTCATTAACGACACCGCTATCGCGCTTGAGATAATGAACATACATGATGGGCTAATACACTTAAAGCAAGAAATTTTCGAGTATTACAATCAAGTGCATCCTGAATAAGTTCGCAACTATACAAATTGCTCGATGACCACTCGCAATGCTAACAATAAGAAAGCAACTCCTAAGATCTTATCAATGGACGACTGCTTTTTCGTCAAGTCAAATTTATCTCTGGCTTTAGCTGCCCCCACCGAAACAACAAAATACCAGGCCGTGTCAATTAGTAACACAGTTGCACACATGATCAAGGCCACTTGGATGGTCATTGCTTGCGGATCTATAAACTGAGAAAACAGTGCGACAAAAAATATCGCTAACTTTGGATTTAAAAACGCAATGGCAAAACCATCTTGTGCAGCTTGCTTGAACGTGTTTATTCCCCCTTGTTCAGATACGTTTATACCGGAGGATTTATTCATCAATATACGCAGCCCCATATAAGCCAAATACCCGGCACCACCATAAACAAGCGCTTGATATACTATAGGGAAATGATTGATCAAGCTGGCTAATCCAGCTAACGATAGTCCAGCATAAAGTCCAACACCTAAACCATGGCTCACACTTGCCACAATACCATGTGTAGCACTGTTATAGAGAGAATGACGTAAAACGACGGCTAAACTCGGCCCTGGCGACATCGCTCCAACCATACAAATAAACGCCAAACTTAACCAGGTTGTTAATTCCACTTCATACCTCATCACAGCTTAAAAAAGTCACATAATAACGGATTACGACCAATCAGAAAATTGAATTTCACTCGCAAATTGCAAACAAATAATTGCAAGATGCAAAAGTTCAGCACAAAAAAGCAATTTAAATTCTTAAATATCAATAAATTAAATATTGGAACAGCTCATGCTTTCAATAATATATCTACCTTTTAAATTGGTTCCTCATTATGAAATTAACGTCTATCGCGTCCTTGTGTATATTATGCTCTTCTGGGAGTGTGTTTGCTGGCCCATTCGAAAACTGTCCGAGTAAAGCGTTTTTAATGCAAGACTCTGTCGCAAAACTCTATGGTATTGACTTAGTTTCAGCAAAAGCCACCACCATCGCAGCCAGCCTAACACGTGAAGGCGCAGCCAATACTTCAAGCGTCAACGCTGTTGGGTTTAATTATAAAGATCAATATATGTATGGATATAGTAAGCAATCACCAGGAAGCGTTGTGCAAATTGGTGATGATTATAATATGACCGAACTTGATGTAACTGGACTACCGGATACCAATTTTTACGTCGGTGATATTCAAGTCACGGGTACAGGTGCCAGCCAAGAAGCCTTTTATTTCGTTTATACTCCTAAGTTTGGATTATATAAAATTCCACTTAATGACGACTTAACTCAGACCATTAATTCTATACACTACACTGATAGTGAAAACTGGAACCTCAATATCTTTGATTTTGCATTTCATCCAAATAGTAATCTACTGTATGCGATGGAATCAAACGGCAACTTACATGAAATAAACGTCGATAATGCAACCACCACGCTTATAACCCAATTAGACACGTCAGGTGACAGTGGTGCGTTCGGCGCAGCATACTTTGATGTGAACGGGCAGTTTTATGCGAGTAACAACAAAAGCGGTAAAATTCATAAGATAGATTTATCTACGAGTCCAGTTGTTGGATACACACCAACCGCGGCGGTGTTTACCAGTGGTCCTAAGTCATCACAAAATGACGGTGCTCGCTGCGCTATTGCTGAAGTAAAAGTAACTGATAATTCAATCGACTTTGGAGATGCCCCCAATGGCTATGCTACCACGCTTGCCGACAGTGGACCCCGTCACTTATATGACCCAAATGATGATGGCCAAAACCTTGTTTACTTGGGTGCCAGCGTGGATGGTGAAAACATAAATACTGCAGCTGATTTAGCGGCTGAACCTATTGATAACTCTGATGATGGCGTTGCTTTTGTTACTGATTTTGTTGGCGGGCAAACGACACAAGTCATTGTAACCGCCTCTCAAAATAGTTACTTGTACGCGTGGGTCGACTGGAACCAAGATCAGGTTTTCTCGTCTGACGAAGTTGCTCTAGATAAAGTCGCCATCAATGCAGGCGATAACAGTTTGCTGATTGCTGTTCCTGAAACCACATTAGAAGGCAATACATGGGCACGGTTTCGCGTCACAGATGGCACAGAAGCGTCAAACATCAGTGCAACCGGTGGCGTTTCAGGAGGAGAAGTTGAAGATTATGAAATTACCACCTATGCAAGCGATGCGTATCCAAGTGAAAGTGACTGGGTAACCCTGTCGTATGAAGATAAATGGCCTTTTGCTGGGGACTATGACTTTAACGATTTAGTGATGCACTTTAGAAGCACACGCTATAAAGAAAATGGGGCAATAGTTGGGTATCGTATTGAAGGTGAAATTGTCGGCGTTGGGGCAACTTACCACAATGGCTTCGCTGTCAGGCTTTATGATCAAATCAATGCCTCAACACAGCGCAGAGTAGCTCGATCCGAAGTCGATGAGGCCAATATTAGTTTCACCATTGATGGCGTTGTGCAAGAAAACTCTCCTCTAGAGGCGAACCGCTCAGATGCCATTATTATTGTAATGGAAGATGTTTGGGATTATGTTCAGAAAAATAGTGGATGTCAGTACTTTAGAACGGAAGCAAACTGCCAAAATGGCAGCAAAGTGACATTTTCAGTCACAATTCCCTTACTGGCACCTAAAGCACTCGCTGATTCCCCAGCGAATGTATTAGACCCATTTATCTTCGCAAGTAACGATCACTTTCACGGTGAATTCATGAATAATGTAGATAAAAGAGGCTGGGAAGTGCATTTAAAAAACAGAGCACCAACGGAAGCTTTTGCCCAGTCGCTGTACAATGTGTCAGGCAGTGACGACGCCTCTAACCCGGCTGGAAATACCTATTTTCAAACTGCTTCAGGGCTACCTTGGGCGATGGAAATTGGCTCAGCGTGGCAACACCCTATTGAAAATATTGATATAACCAATGCGTATTCTAAATTTGCCGCATTTGCGACCTCCGCAGGCAAAAACAGCATTACGTGGTATAGCGAACCGCAACTTAGTAAAGTAATTACATCAGGAGCACAATAATGAACAAATTAACTGTAACTCTATTTAGCCTTTGTTTTTTAAGTGCATGTGGCGGTGGTGAGGATGGGGCGTCTACACCGAATCAAAATTCAAGTCCTGTGGTTCAAAACCCAGACCCAGCGCCAGGCACGGGGACAACGCCAGATCCAGAACCAACACCTGAACCAACACCTGAGCCAACGCCTGACGTGACATCAATGGCAGACTTAGTCATTGATACAGACTTTGATTTATCAACTAAATTTTCTTTGCTTATTGATGTAGATTTAAAACTTGAAGACCAACGCGCTTATTTAAACATATGTCAAAAGCTCACAGGGCAAGTTAAAGCCGACAGACATAACTGTGTTCTCAGAACTGCACTAGGTAGTGCACCTCTAAATACAGTACTCACAATCAGCCGCAGCGACATTCAACTCGTCGCAGAGGTGTGGTTTTACGATAACAACACCACACCAATGACATACGAGTGGCAATATGATGCCAATAATGAACAACAACAGTTTCAAATTCGCTAATGCGCGTGTAGCACCAACGTAGCGACCGCTCCTGAGCCCTCTCGAGCGGTCAATGTCAAAGTACCACCATGTTGTTCAATTACTTTTCTGCACCACACTAATCCGATACCTTGCCCATGTTGCTTTGTGGTGTACAGTGGTACAAATAAATGCTCTGCAGACCCTAAACCGATACCATTATCAATAACATCAATCGTCAAGCCAAACTCATTTTGATCTGCACGCAGTGCAATATGGGGCACGATATCTCCAGCCTCACAAGATTCCATCGCGTTTTTTAACAAATTGATCAGTACTTGTTCAATCAGTATGGGATCCAAATTCCACTGTTCGACATTCACTAATAACGAGATCTCACAATGAGGATAAAGCTGTCGCACGCTTAAAAATAATGGGTGTAATGCGACATTACACTTACGAAGCTCTACTTGCCTTTCAAGACTACTGTAATTAGATACAAATTGCTGAAGATGCACACTCCGTTCGACAATCACTGACAGCATCTGCTTTTGAGTGTCATCATGAGAAAACTGTTCAAGTGTTTGTGCTATTGATTTAATGGGTGTGAGTGAGTTTTTTATTTCGTGACTTAGCACTTTAACCAACTGTCGCCATGCATCTGTTTGCGACTGCTTTAACTCACTTTTGATATTACTAATTAACAACAAGTGGTGTTTTTCACCATTTAAACTAATTTCACTGCCTCGTAATTGGTGTGCAGCCGCGATGGCGCCGTTAGTAAAACACCACTTTTCATCAACACGTCTGAAACCAATCTCTGTGATAATCTCTAACTTTTTCAAACGCCAGTCAGCATCTAACCAATGTGTCAACGCCACATTCCCCATAATCAAGCGATAGTCTTGGTTCACGATCAAAATAGGGCTATCAAGTGCCTGTAATAATTCATTTACTAATAATGCATGTTGATTTTGTTCGCTTTGCCATTGTCCAAAAATCGTCGTGATGTGTTCCAATTCATGATGTAACTGTGCTGCCACACCACTTTGATAAATTGGCACGGTTTTAACACTTGTATCTGAAAAGCGAATGGCATCTAAAGCGGTTTGCATCGCCCGATAAGGTGCAAAGAACTGGTTATAAATCGAATAAAACAACGCAGCATAAATAGGAGTAAACACCATAAACGCGGTCACAACATACAACCCATCACGTGTATAAACCCAAACAAAACTAAGGATTAAAAGTATTAATATCAAATAATTAATAACAGATAGAACTTTAAACAACTGCTCTTGAGAGCTGAATTTCACTGTATAAAGTCCTTTGCTGCAATATCATACTTCTCAAGCCGCCGATAGATTGCACTTTTACTGATCCCCAATAAAGCTGCGGCTTCTAACGTTTGACCTTGCGTGCTTGTTAAGGCTTGCGTTAATAAGGCTTGCTCAGCGTCAGCCAATGTCATCAATGGCAATGTCCCTGTTTGACTAATATTCTCTCGCGGATTATTCATCAATAAGGTGTCGATATCTTCCCTCACTATTTGTGTATTCACACTCAATAAAACCAAACGCTCTACCACATGGCTTAATTCTCGTAAATTACCGGGGTATTGGTGTGACTGCAGCGCCCTGAGCGCACATGGCGAAAAACACAAGTCATCTCTATGATGAGCTTGTTGATGCCGCAGTAAAAATTGTTCCGCGAGTGCCGGAATATCTTCTTTACGTTGAGCAAGGCTAGGTACCTCTATCGTTATTGTGTTAACCCGATAAAGGAGATCTTGACGAAACCTATTTTGTGCAACCATCATGACAATATCAGCGTTTGTCGCACTGAGTATTCTTGGCTTAGCAAATTGAGTCTGACTACTTCCAACCGGCTCAAAGTGGCCACTTTCTAATACCCTTAATAACTTTGCTTGTTGAGAAACGGGCATTTCCGCAATTTCATCCAAAAACAAAGTACCTTCTTTGGCCAATTCAAAGCGCCCTATTCGTGATTTATCAGCCCCTGTGAATGCCCCTTTCGTGTGTCCAAACATTTCACTTTCGAACAATGATTCTGGCACCGCTGCCATATTCACCTCGACAAACTCTCCCGAAAGATTGGAAACTTGGTGTACATAATTTGCTAACGTTGATTTACCCGTGCCATTTTCCCCAGTAAATAAAATATTTGCTTGGCTTTGTGCAACACGGTCGATTTGAGCTTTAAGGTGCTGCATCGCTGGTGAATGACAAATTAAATGAATATCAGGCGTATTGTCTGCAATTGTTTGTTTAAGCGCTTCATTTTTTTGCCCTAACGCGGATAGTTTTAATGCATTTTCAATTATCTGAGTCAGTCTTGAATTATCCCATGGCTTTTCAATGAAATCACATGCTCCACTATGTAATGCTTTTACAACCAACTCAGTATTAGCCCAAGCCGTCATAGCCACTACGGCTGGCGCCTGCACTAACTCATCGAGCTTACGCAAAAAATATAAGCCTTCTTCACCTGACGTGGTATCAAATGCAAAGTTCATATCCAAGAGAACTAAGTCTACAGTTTGCGCTTGTAATACTGACAAACCCACCACGGGTGAGTCAGCTTCTAGAATCTCATAGCCATAATTACTCAACAAAAACCTTGCTGATAACCTGACATCCGCTTTGTCATCAATTATTAATATTGTCCGCTGCATGTTCTTTTCATGCCGCACCGTATTTAGTGCGACAGTCAATCCTTATTGATTTCTTAATGCTGATATAAGATCAGATTTAAGTATTTGTTTTACTGGAATAATACAAGCCATATAGGAAAATCCAAGCAACAGTATCAATGACGCCCCAACTTGTAAAGCATCTGGTACCGGCACCGCATCACTATATTGACTCGTCAATGCATACAAACCTAACCCTAATATAATACTCAAAAGTATACCGATTAATAACGGCATGAACGCATCTTTGACAACCAACGTGGTAATACGTTTTGGTTTAGCGCCAACAGCCATTCTGACACCCAGTTCGTAACGACGCATTTGTGTTCCATAAGATACCACCCCATAAATACCTGCGCATGCAAGTAACAACGCTAACACGCTTAAGCTCCCACTCAACCAAGCTGCTAACCGGTATTTGAATACCAAATCTTGACTTGTCTGCTCAACATCCAGAAACTCAAGCACAGCCAAATTAGCATCTATCTTCTCCAATTCCATCACAATATCCGTTTTATTAAACAATGCCTTGTCTGATACTTTCAGCATTAAATTTAAACGCATAGGACTCATAGCAAAATAGGTAACACCCGCGTATTTTTCTTGCGTGAATGCGTTGTAATGATCCGCCACGACCCCAATAACTTCAAAGCCTTGATCAGGTGAAAAGAACATTGACTCACCGACGGCATTCTCTTTACCAAATGCATTGATTGCAACTGAACGACTCACCAACATAACTTTACTTTTGTCTTCAATGTCTGCTTGCGTTAAATTTCTGCCGTAGAGAATTGGCTGCTCCAACACAGAGAAATAATCAAGGCCGATGGTATTAAAACCAAATAATCCGAGGCGGTTCCCTTCCGAATCAATAAATGGACTTGAGAAATCACCTTTTCTGATTGGCGAGATGGTACTTTTTACTGCAGCTTGTACCTGTGGCAACGCTAAAAAATGCTGCTTGAGCTGTTCAATCAACGCCAACTTCGCTTCTCGTGATGGGTAATTGTCACCCGTTTCAATTTGTAAGCTGTACACATTCTCTACATTAATACCCAGTGGTTTTGTTGCCATCTTCAGTGTTGCCTGCAATACAGTTGACGTGGCAAATAACATTAAGCCAGTTAAGGTAACCTGCGATATAACCAAGGTTTTTCGTAAAACCGGTGATATTTGTTTTTGCGTCCCCTTTCCACTTGCCGTCAAATGTTGTTTTAAACGCTCATGATCAACACTTTTGCTCGCCACCCAGGCTAAAACAACCGACAACACCAATGCCACAATCAATGCAAATCCGACGGTCATAACATTGATACCGAGCTCATCTAAACGATTAATCGACCCTTGTGCCAGATATTGTGTCAGTACCAATAGCCATGCTGCCAATAAAAGCCCAAAGGCTGATGCGCTTAGCACGATGATCAAACTTTCCACCAATAAATGCTTAAAAATATGCTTTGGTTTCGCCCCCACGCTTGCACTAATTGCCAACATACTCTGCTTTTTAATCACATGAGACAAATACAAATTCACAATATTGGCAAACGCAATAAGTAACAGTACCAAAGCGCCAGCAAATACCATCAGCGAAATAAATGGATTATCGCCTTTGATCACCTTAGTTAACGGCGCCAAATCAGCTCTATGTTCGTAATCTTTAAAATCAACGGCAAATTCACTACTTTCAATTGACTGTATTAGTGCTCTATCTAGTAACCCTTGCAAAGGGGACAAACTTTGCTTCGCGATATTTTTTTGTATCGTAACTAAATTGCGTGACGCATTTCTAAACTCTTTTTCACTTATTCCTGCTTGCGCCATGGGTAAATATAAACGGCTTTTTCCGTAAAAGCTCAAAGGCTCTGGATCTCGAAAATTATCATTGACGACACCAATAATTTGTAGACTAACGCCATTAAAATCTAAGCTTTGACCAATGACATTAGATGCACCGCCAAAATCAGATTGCCATAGCGAATAAGAAATAACGGTTTCAGGTAATGCGTCTGTTACTTTATCCGTGGCACTAAAGTTTTGCCCTAACACTAACTGTGCACCGAGCAGTGGTAGGTATTCATGACTAACATACATCACCACTTCTACAGGTTTATCCGCTCGACTCGTAATACGGCCACGTCTTTGCGTCAGCATGGCTGATTCATAACCCGCTTGTTTAGACGCTTGGTACATGGCGATTTGCCCGCCCTCACTTTGCCCCCCGATATTATCAATGCCATCTTGATGTAAGTTTTGCTTTAAAACATATAGCTGTTCCGCATTTTTATAAGGGAGCGGCTTAAGCAACACCACCTGATTTAAATTAAATGCCGCCAATAAAGCACCGAGCGTCAATGCCAAAGTTAAGATCATAATGAGGGTAAACCCCGGCGCTTTTTGTAAGCCAGCTACGACCTGCTTGATATGTGAAGTTACTTTCATTATACCGCCTCACTGAGAGCTGGCACGGTAACAATTTTTCCATCTAATAAGTTATATTGCTTAGATGCAAAATTTGCATAACGCGGATCATGCGTCACCATACATATTGTCGTCCCCTGCCGATTCAATGTACGCAACAACGTCATTACCGCATCTCCATTGTGAGAATCTAGGTTGCCCGTCGGTTCATCAACTAGCAATATCGTTGGGGCACCAACCAGTGCTCGAGCAATCGCGATACGCTGCTGTTGCCCACCTGATAATTGATTTGGCCTATGTTCTGCTCGATGTGCCATTTCAACTTGAGTGAGCGCTTTCTTAACCGCTTTATCAATATCGGTTTCTTGTACTGCCGGTTCCCTATAACGCAGCGGAAGCGCTACGTTTTCAAACACACTTAATTCGTCGATCAGATTAAACGACTGAAATACAAAACCAATTTTTAAATTCCTATACTCAGCCCGTTGGTCTAAATCCAAATCTTCAACGGCTTCACCTTCAATGAAATAGCGGCCATCACTTGGTGAGTCAAGCAAACCTAAAATCGAAAGTAATGTTGATTTACCACACCCAGAAGGGCCTGAAATTGATACAAACTCACCTTGGTAAATATCCAAGTCAATTGCTTGTAATGCATGTGTTTCAATACTTTCAGTGAGGTATACTTTACTTAATTGCTTGAGTGAAATGCTCGCTTTTTTATCGATTGATGCTGTCATGATAGAGTCCTTATAATTTTAGTTCGATGGTATCTTCAGCATGCTGATCTATTGCTGATAAGATAAGTTCTTCGCCTTGAGTCGCGCCTGAAAGTAATTGAATTCGTTGGCCACTTCGTTGGCCCAATGCAATCCAAGTTTTTGTCGCACTTTTTCCATTGTCAGAGACTTTGTAAACTTGTACCCGTGTTTGAGGCTTAGCATTAACGGGAATGGGTATCGTCAACGTTTGCGGTATTACCCCTAAATTAATGACCGCAGCAATATTCAGTGAGGGTCGCGCATTATTCGGCAACTGACCGACCAAATCGAGTTCTACTTCAACATGACCGTCTGTCACAACAGGATCGATACGTTTTACCAAAGCATCCGCTTTTCCTCCTCTGGTATCTATCACTGCTGACATGCCTATTTCTAGCCCTTGCAATTCTCTTTGTGGCACTTTTACTAACGCGATTAATGAATCAACACTTCCCACTAAGGCAATCTGAGATCCCATCGCTAAGCTTTGCCCTATTTCGATTGGTAACGTTTGTAGCATGCCGTCAATGCCCGCAACCACGTTAAGCCTTTGAGCTTGTGATTTCGCAAGCGCCATTAAGCTCGCCTTTTCGTTAAGTTTTTGCTCTTCGATTTGCGCAGCCTGTAAGTGCAATTGCGTCACTTTCGCTTTTTTGTTTTCTAAATGTTGATAGCGCAATGTCAATTTATCAACTTTGGCTTGACTGTCCAGTAGATCTAGCGCAGATACAACCCCTTGTTTAGCTAACCCTTTTTCTGCATTAAGACGTGAGAGAGCAACCTGCAAATCGACTTTGAGTTCTTGTAATAACTGCTCATCGGCTAGTTTCTCACGCTCCTGTTTAAGCAAGAGTTGTCCAACAACCGCCTTCTGTGCGTTATATGTCATTTTTGCTTGTAGCACTGCTTGCTCAATTTCAGGGTTACTCAGCTTTACAATCACACTGTCTCTTGTAACTAAGGACCCAGGCTTTATTAATATTTGCTCTACAACTGCACTATAAGGTGCTGTCAAAAATCGCTGTTGCTTTGACTGTAAATTGCCAAACCCCTTTGCTTCTAGCGCCAAATCTTGTTGTGCTACTTTTGCTCGCCATAAATCATGACTTGCTACCGCTGTTTTATCAAAACGATTAATCATCAGTGTCACCAATACACCAACTATCATAATAAGCATAGCCATTATAGCCACCGCTTTACCGCTCAGATGCTTTTTGCTTTCAACCCTAACTTTATCCATGATGAATACCTTTATCCAATTGACATAAGATATAAAGCAAATTCGATACCAAATAAAAAGTACATTTACATCAATCAGTTACAATTTATAAATTGAATAAACCATAGAAATTCCCGAAATCGAGAATACGAAAATTCCCGATTTCGAATTAACCAGCACTACTTAAAGTGCGCTTTTTGAGGGCAATAAAGTTCAAATTTTTGAGAAATATACGATGAAATAGATGCACAAAGTAAAATCACCATTCGCCTACCAGTCATGGTTCTATATATCGGCGAAGAACTAGGGGCTGTTGATCTTTGCTGTTCTATTTTTGTTCTCTTTGAGCATGCTTTTATCGCGGCGCTTAATGTGTGGTTTATAATCTAAGCGAATATTAAGCAACAGAGAGAAAGGGGTGCTCAAAAGAGCCGGTAGGCAGCACTTGATTGGCTTTTCTACTATGTTATCGGCTGACTCACATGGAATAACCATGCTACGCAGCCTCTGCCTTGTATAAAATTCAATCAAGCTGCTGCAAAAACGAACCTGAAAGATCAACAGCCCCTAGTAACCTACAAGTTCTGCATACCCTTTTGCAGTAAAACCTCCAACGCTTGTGACGCGACCTTCCCAATAAGGGATGCTTAATTGGTTCCTAGCGTCTTTATTTACACTGTTAATAATGGTTGTATCAAACCCGGTAACATCAAGGTGCCATTGAGTTGGGTACCGTTTACCATCCAGTGATACGTGCTCAATTGGTTGCAGCGAAATCTGTGAGTCTGCAAGGTGCTGCACTTCACCACTGCTCAAAATATGAGAACCACTACAATGGTCGTATTCTTGCAGCGCATTTCTAATACAAAATACCATCAAGGCCCCATTATCCGCATTATTGGCCTGTAAGCTGAACCAATCCCACCCGGTATGCTTTGGGTCAATCAATGATGACGACCACTCTCTATCCAACCACGCCTTTCCAGTGACTTTATAGCGCTTGCCAAAGAACTCAAGTGCGCCTTTTGCGTGTAAAAATGGGTAACTATAATAATACGACGCATGACCTTGCATCGTTTTTTGGCTGTATCCTTTATCACCATGCAATGCCATTACACTGTTGTGTAACGCCAATTGTGCCGAAAAACCACCTTGCTTCGCCATCAAGTTCAAGGGGAAGGTCTGATCTGCCCCTCCTTTAAGATACCAATCATCGATTCGCGCAACAAAAGGCGCAGCTGCGATTTCAACCTGCCCTGCCCGTGCAAACTTTTCAAATGCTTTGTGCGTTTGGTTATTTTGAATAGCAAAATGTGCAAAGTAAAGTTGCCCATCCCACCAACGAGAACTTCTCGCGTCAGTGTTTCCAACTGACGTACGAAACAAGGTCCACTGCACACCAAATTCAGTGCCATCATCCGCTTCTAAATTTGCTGTTACGTACCACCACTCGATACCTTGCGCTAAGTGCGCCCCATGGTCTTGAGGAAATGAAAGTAACGTATTAGGCTCAACATCCACACCCAACTTCGGGACTGCATTCATAGAAACTTCACGACCCTGTTGCATTGGTTCACACCCAACCAATAGCAAAATGAATAAGCAAATTGATATCACAGAAGTTAACATTGTTATTCCTTTACAAGTGCATGTGTTCACT
This sequence comes from Pseudoalteromonas sp. MMG005, assembly GCF_018101015.1. Lineage (NCBI taxonomy): Bacteria > Pseudomonadati > Pseudomonadota > Gammaproteobacteria > Alteromonadales > Pseudoalteromonadaceae > Pseudoalteromonas > Pseudoalteromonas sp. MMG005. The sequence continues at coordinate 46,069 of NZ_JAGJEK010000008.1, forward strand.
GGGCGTGTTCCGTATTAATACCTTACGAAGTGGTATGGCGCTAAACACTAACGCTGCGATGAAAATACTGACAATAAAAGTCGTTAACACTGACCAATCTATGGTTAATGCCATGCTCCAGCCAAATGCAATAGGCATAACATAGTTGAGTAGAACCCATCCTAATAACACGCCTAAAGGAACAGCGAGCCCTAAAGTTGCTCCTATAATGAGGCCTGTTTGTAAAAGCTTAGCACCTAAAAGCGTGCGATTTGATACACCCAACCGTTGTAAAACCGTAATGGGTTCTAACTGCTGGCGCCCTAAGGTTAAAAAGCTCACCCACATACCAAATAATGCGATCAATATAATAAAAAAATTCAAAGCACTGGTAACGGTAAACGTACTGTTAAATAGCCTTTTAGCAAACGCTTTAAACTGCCTGTTTTCAATAATTTGCGAGCTATCTAAGGCATGTAATGTCATTAATTCATCTCGAATGCCCGAAGCACTTTTGGCATCTTCAAGCCATAATGATACCCCATATTGCTGAAAGCGAATCGTACTGCTAAGCATGGTATCGGTCGTACTCACAAATGCTAATGCCTGTTCACCATAATCATAAAATACACCCGTTATGACACATTTTAAATAGCGATTTTGTTGCTGAATAATGACTTTATCGCCAACGGAGAACTGATATTTCAGTAACCCAGGTTCATTAATGAGGCATCCGTGGTAGCTTGATTCAACTCGAAAGTGACGAGGCGTAACCGATTTATCTCCTAATAAATTAAGATGTGAATAATATTCACTACTTTGCCCAAAACTCATTAATTTTGCAGAATAAATGTGATCAGACTCTCCCGTATTTTTTATCACTTCAACGGGGGCATGCCAGTACACACCGACCCGCTCAATATCTTGGCGCTGTGCTAATGTATTTTTCAATTCATCTAATTTTTCTTCGACCCGAATATACAAATCGGCACTGAGTCGCTTCGTTAAATGTTTATCAAGTGCATCACTAAAGCTGCCCACCATAATTTGCATGCTGATTGCCGCCCCCACAGCCATCAGCATCGCTAATACCGAAGAAGATAACGCCGACAATTGATTACTACTGTCTGCACGTAGCCATAACAACACCACATTTTTTGTTGGCCAATTAACAACAAATACCGACTTAATCGTAACAGGGGTAACAATAAAAAATAGCATTAATACCCCTACGCAAAGCATTAAGGCCTCCACTTCTGTGACGGCAAAAAAATAGTAATATCCAGTTATAAAAACCGTAACGAAAACAGCAGTAAATCTCAGCCAAACAAACTTTAAATGACGATGACGCACCTGCATCAAGACAAACCCGAACAACACAACCCCATTTAAAATGAACGCGAATAAAACTAGCCACCAATCAAATGATACGACCAATGCCCGATCCAGTTTATAGAGACTTTGTAAGGTGCTTGATACATCTAGCACTAATAAATTAGCTAACACACTGCCTAAAACTGCGCCGAATATGGCAGCAATGAAACTTAGCGCTATCAGCTCAACAATGAGTGCTTTAAGCAACATTTTCATACTACACCCAAGAATAAACAGTTGTTGTTGTAAGGTCTGCCTAGACGTATAAGCCAATTTGATCGCATTAAAACTCAAAAATGCGCCTACCACATATCCTAATAGCGCCAATGCTTTCAGATTCAAGAAAAACGCCTGTGACAACCCATCAAATGCTTGCTCTTCAACACTCTCTACTCGACCAACCGTCGACGTTAGTGCTTTGATAATACTGAGTGCCAGCTGAGGGTCCGCTGTATCATTCGTTACTTCAAAGTAACTAATTTGGCCGTTTGCCTGTAGTAATGTGTCAGCCACATGAATATCAACTAGCCCGCTTTTTCCTAGCCCCTCCATCGCAATGACAGGCATGCTTTGCTCTGCATTTTCGAATATGAGTACGGGGTTGTCGGGGTCTAAACCTAACCGGATAATCATAGTCGGGTCTAAATACAGCGTGTTCAAAAATGACATCGGCATGGCTGCCGTTTGACTTCTTGATAAAGGAGCGGTTACATTTTGTGCTGCCGACGTTTTATTAAGCCACTGCAATAAATTAACCCCTTTTATTCTTAACAGTTGACCGGCTTGGGTTTTTATCGTCCCTTCTAATACTGGTTGCGCTGATGTTACGCCCTTTGCACGCAATTGCTCCCACAGTGCAAAAGGCAGGTAATTTTGCCCTAAAATGGGCCGAATAAAATGACTGATGGGGTGATTAATCATCGCCGTTGTTGACTGATACCGTTTTGCAGCTTCAAAATTGAGGCCTTGGATGGCCGTTAACAAGGCGCTGCCTAAACTCAGACCCACCAGAAAGAGGACGAGTAGTCCAAAGTGACGGCGATAGAACCACCAATATGTCAGTAAAATAAGCTTAAATTCAACCATGCAATTGACCATCTTTCAGTGTCAGTTGCATAGGTAATTGTGAGGCTAACCGCGTACTGTGCGTAACTAATACCAGATTAATTGCACGCTCATCACATAGCTCAATGAGTAACTCGAGTACGTCTTGAGCACGTTGGGTGTCTAAATTTCCTGTTGGTTCATCTGCAAGTAGTAAATTTGGTCGATTTAATAATGCACGCGCGATCCCTACTCGCTGCTGTTCTCCTCCTGATAATTGTTGCGGCAAAGCATCTAACTTATGCGCAATGCCCAACCGCTCTGCCAAACTTATTATTTCATCTTCGCCACAAGGCATTTTATTGAGACGCGCCTGAAAAGTAATATTGTCTTTTACGCTGAGCGGACTGAGTAGCTGATATTGCTGAAAAATAATTCCGATAGAACGGCGGTAATAAGCGAGCTGTTGGGCTTTCAAATCACTAATGACTGTATTATTCACAATCACCTCACCCGAGTCTGGTTGCAGTAAGCCCGCAAGTAAATTCAACAATGTAGATTTACCCGAACCACTATCTCCTACTAACGCAAGTTGTGTTGCTGGTGTAATAGCCAAAGAAATGTCATTCAATATTTTCCGCTTTATATCTCCATCAACGCGTGAAAATATGACATTTTTAAGTTCTATCATCCGTATACCACCCAGAGTGTAAAATTCGACCAATAAATATTATTACAAATTAAAACATAAAGTTATGTATACACATAGTCAAAAATATTACTTCGTAAGGTTTAAGTTAAGAATTATTCAGCATACATTGAGTTAATTGCTATTGCACAGTAAGACCTTCTTCGCTTAGATAATAACGCGTTTTAATTATAAGGAAACATATCATGCAAGCTTTGCATTTCGCATTGAGTCTTGGTCTCTTAACGGCGTCAGTTCTCACAAGCAACACCGTACCAGCATCTGAGCTGGGATCAACAAACACCGATTGGCAAAATTACAATAGCAAAAAATACCTTGGTTTTAAGTATCCGTCGGGCGCTCAAAATGCCGTCAGCATTACCTTTGATGATGCGCGAGACAGCCAAATAACCGTGGGGATGGATATTTTCGCTAAACATCAAGTTAAAGGGACTTTTTATGTTGTGCCTGAAAGTGTATCTCGACAGCTAATTGGGTGGAAAAAAGCCGTTGAATATGGTCATGAAATTGCAAATCATACCAGCAACCATACGTGTACTGGCAATTTTGAATGGCTAAGAGCTAGGGGAATGAGCCTTGAAAATGCCACCCTTGACTGGTTGAAAAATGATATAGGGCAAGCCAATAGCTACCTCAAAACGCACTTAGGTATTACCCCTACCAGTTTTGCCTACCCATGCGGAAACACCTTTGTCGGTCGAGGTGTTGATACGCGCAGCTACGTGCCGCTGATTGCACAACAGTTTCAATTTGGGCGCACATGGAATGATGAGACCGCCAATAACCCAAACTTCACTGACTTTGCTAAGCTGACTGCAATTCGGATTGACGGACAGAGCTTTAAACAAATTAAAACCACGCTTGAATCGGTCAAGCATAATAATAGCTGGATAATTCTTGCCGGACATGAAGTGGGCGAAAAAGGCTTATATACCGTAGATAAAACCGTGCTTGATCAACTTATTACCTATTTAAAAGACCCTAAAAATGGCTATTGGCTAGAGACGGTCAATACCATAGGCAGCTATATAAAACAGCATAGAAAAGCGCCGTAATACGGTGTAATTGTCAATCTTAATATCTCGGCCTACACTTCTGCACTAGAGAAAATGCAGCCTCGATTTGCATTTTAATTATGACATACATGCGTCAATTTAAGGAAGTTTAGGTATGGAAAACACCCCTTGTGATTCAACGATTGTTTCAGCGGCTATCTATCCACCAATCGGTGTAATGCGTGTTGGCAATAGTCCGTCTGAGTACTTTATTGGTCCAGAAGTCAGTGAACCACTCCCACAATCGCCTAGTTTTTACCGTGATAGCACTGGCGCTTTAAAGCGCCAAGCTGCACGTTTTCGGATATATGGATTGAATGCGAACGGCGAAGTCGTTAAGGAGCTGACAGCCAACAATGCCAATATAACGTGGCATGCACAACTTGCGAATCAAAAAGCCTCTTGGTACAAATTTGAAATCGCATTAGATATTCCAGAAGCAGCGGATGCAAAACCTTCTATTTTACGTAACGCCAAAGTAGAAGGTGAAAAGCGACGCGGTTTGTTAATTGACGGTGCTAAACACACTATATCGGGCTGTAATACGCCAGGAAATGATACGCAGTTTGTGGGGCAGTTCAATGAAGTAAAAGTATACTTAGGTGAAATGAGCACTGACTCTCAAGGACGGTTAGTGATGCTAGGTGGGCATGGTAAATCAGCGAATCCACTCGGGCATCAAGCAATTACTTTTGGCAATAACGAGGGCTGGTATGATGATACCTCTGACGGCCCAATTAATGCCGACGTCGTCTATGACGGTGTATCATTATCGGTAAAACCTGGCTGGGTTGTATGTGCACCGCCTGATTATGCCCCGATGCAAAAATCTGTCAGAACAATGTGGGACTTAATGCGCGATATCGCCGTTGGCGCCCACATGTTACCTGTTCCGGGCAAGCCTTCCTTTACCCACGACATTTTACCTATTTTCCAACGTATGACCGACTTACAGTGGGTTAATGCCGGTTTTGCTGCTGGCTTTGGGTGGCAGAGCCCATTTGATTTTACATCAGAACTTTGGCTAACACGTTTAAGTGATCCTTCTGCAACATGGCAAGAATCAAGACGTACTTTGTTTAACAATTTTAGAAATTTAGACACCCAATTTGATATTGGCGAGAACCCTATGTCGGTTACCGCATGGGATCCAACAAACGCATCCTTGTCTCCACAACAATGGCCATGGATCTATGGCGATGCAATGAGCATTGATGCAAACGAGTCACCTCGACAGTTTTTAACGCTGACTCGACTGCAGCTTAATGCATTATCGCAATGGGTTGATGGAGAGTTTATCGCCGATTATGACCCTGCTCGCACAGCACCTACGGCTATTGATGATGTTCCAGTTACAGAGCAACCCGATATGCTGACCAAAGCAGCGATGGATTTTTGTTTGGCTGATGCATTTCATCCTGGCTGCGAAATGACATGGCCGATGCGCAGTGTCGGTATGTATAGTGAAGCCTTTAGATTACGCCATGCTGAGGACACCTCCCCAACACACGATGTTAATTTTGGCCCTGTACTAACACCACATACAGCTCTCTCTTTCGACGGCCCAATAAATAATGGACAAATAGCCGGGGGGATCACCCGCTGGATGGCCATTCCTTGGCAAACAGATACTGCGTCTTGTAGAGATGGATACAATACAGCGCTCGACCCATATTTACCGACCTTTTGGCCTGCGCGCGTCCCAAATAATATGTTAAACCAAGAAAACTACAACAAAGTCATCAACGAAAGTTTACCCATCGATGAGCGACAAGCTGCGTTTAACGAACGAGAGTTTTGGCTTGATGATTTACCCATTGGCCCCACAACTGACTACACGGCACAAATCAACGACATGATTGATAACTTTGATAAATTGGCAGTCGTACTTCCAAAAACGGAAAAAGGCGTGAGTGGCTTTCCAAGTACCATGCAAGTCGGCTTAACACCTGATTCAAATGCCCCCGTTAGCGCATTAAAATCTACAGCTCAGCACAAAGCTAAAAAGGGTATTCGCCCAGATCTAAGCCTAACAGAAAAAGCACATCGCTTTATCAAAAAAAGCTAACAACGATGACAACAACGCAATTGCCAAAAACGCAAGTTGCGATAATAGGAGCTGGTGTAGGGGGCTGTATTGCAGCTCTTGCACTCGCGCCCTATTATTGTGTAACGCTTATTGACAAAGAAGCCGCACCGATTAACAAAATAGGCGAGTCATTAGCACCTGCTGCACTGCGCATTTTAACTCAGCTAAAACTAGCACATTTACTCGATAATAAACGCCACATACTCAGCCATGGTACGTTATCTTATTGGGGCTCGTCTGAACCTACTCTAATAGACAATTTAAGGAACCCAGATGGATTCGGTTGGCACCTAGACAGATCCTACTTTGAAACACAACTACGTAATGCTTGTATTGATGCAAAAATTCACTGCATATGGCCGGCTCAATTAACTGACAGTGTTGCCACAGATGAAGGCTGGCAACTTTCATTGCAACACGACAATAGCCCACTTCAACTCAATGCCAACACCGTGATTGATGCATCAGGTCGTCATTGCGCTTTTGCACGCCAACAAGGTATTACTCGCCAGCAATTTGATAAACTCATGTCAATTGGATTCACTGCAAATGTCAATATCAAAAAGAAAACAGCGCTGATCAGTCACACAGATGAAGGTTGGTGGTATAGCGCTCCAATTCATAACCCTGAAAAAAGCCCGACTCAGGCGCAACAAAAAAGGGTGTTTTCGTGGTACGCAGATGCAAAATTGATAAAAAATGCACGTATAACTGACCCATCTCAGCTATTAAATCGGGCTAAAAGTATACCTGGATTCACCATACTTTCATCCAGAATAGAAGAGAAAAATGCGCAACTACACCCTCTAGTGGCAGCGAATTCGTCAAAGTTAGTGAGTTGCTCTGGTAAGAATTGGTTTGCTTTAGGGGATGCTGCCCTAAGCTTTGATCCGCTGTCTTCTCAAGGCATGTTCAATGCGATGGCCTGTGCTATTCAATTAAGCGAATTACTTATAAATAATGGTTTAACGCACGCTGAGAATATACCGCTATACCAACAACAAGTAGACAAAATTTGGCTTAGCTACCTCGCTCATCGAGCGCTCTATTACAAAATGGTATCATAAAAACAAATAAACTATTTACATTTAAAGAACAATATGTAAACGTAACAGGGACTTAAATAAAAGGATACTTACAATGAAAATGACGTTAAATAAAAAGAATATAAAGCTATTATCACAACAACAAGATTTAGCTACAAAACACACTCCAGCAATTGCTGGCGGTCGAGTGCCTGATACGGTATTTTGCCGTACAAAAATCGAATCTTGTAAAGTGGTCTGTTTTTGGTCAATTCAAGGCGGCGATCATACCTGTATTTAAATTCACAGTTTAGATCTCGGTAGTCGTGCCGTTTTATACATCGTAATAACGCACTTCTACCGCTTAGTCTCCTTCCTCATGCAACTTTATTAAAAACCCACAGAAAGCTATGTGTTCACCAAAAAGCCACGTATAATTCCCGCGTTTAAAAATTTATGTTTGCTTAAATTTCAATATTTTATCACTTGAGGTAATTCATGCTGCTCGATGCCATTTTCGTTAATTTTATTATCATCAGTTTTTGTTTGGCCGTAACTTGTATCATTATGGCAATCACTAAAAAATCATCCAGCAAAGAAGCTCGTTTACAAACCAAAGTTGAATACGGGTTGTTTGCCAGCAGCGGGATTATTGCAGGTGCGCTCGCCCTATATGGTTATGTTGGATAAAGCCTCCTGACACTCCCTGACAGGGTGATGTGTTTTACTTGCTGTGACTTATAAATCACTCAAGGAAAACACATTATGACTACCAATATCATCGAAGTCGTTAAATTTGAATTAGCCAGTGGCGTAACAGAGCAGGACTTTATGTTAGCGAATGAGGAGTTTGAAACTTTTTTGAACGCACAACCGGGTTTGCTTTATCGCTCACTCGCCAAACAACAAAACAGCTCTGTGTATATTGATGTTGTATACTGGAACACACTCAATGATGCAACGCGAGTACAACAAGCTTTTTATGACTCACCACACAGTAAAAAGTTTATGCAACTGATCAATGAAGACAGTGTTGAGCTGACGCATAACCGCGTGATAGCCCAAACAGCATGTACTAACTGACCTACTAGGGTGTAAATGTGCATAAATCTGAAAGACTCTTTCAATTAGTCAACGTTTTAAAAGGCCGCCGACTTGCGACAACGGCTGCACAGCTGGCTGAGCATTTCCACGTTTCAGAACGCACCATTTACCGTGATATTCAAGACTTACAAAGCTCAGGAGTGCCAATTGAGGGTGAAGCAGGTATCGGTTATTTGATAGCCAACTGCCCGCTTCCCCCTATGATGTTTACCCTAGAAGAGCTCTCCGCTTTATTGCTTGGCACCAAAATGGTTGGCGCATGGACAGATCCAACCTTAAGTGAACATGCCAAATCAGCGATGGCAAAAATCGAAGCTGTTTTGCCTACCCATTTAAAGCAATCTCAAGATGATTCACCCTATTTAGTCTCTAGCTATAGCCATGACAGTAAGCAGCAAGCGCTTAACAAGCAGCTGCGTCATGCAATTGAAAATAAACAGTGTTTACACCTTGCGTACTCGGACGTTAATCACACCTCAACAATGCGTCAAATAGAACCCCTTGGACTGGTATATTGGGGTGGAAAATGGACCCTCGTGGCGTTTTGCCAATTGAGACGTGACTACCGAGAATTTAGAGTCGACAGAATAGCTTCTGCCACAACATTAAGTACACACTTTAATACCTCAGATGATAAAAAGTTGTCCCATTATGTTGCGCTTGTTACCGCCAAATACGCCAATTGTACAAATAAAAGTTAGCTGATAGTTTTATTCCTACAGTAATCACATGCTTAGCCTGCACTTACAAAGCAGCAACAAAGTAATAACAACGAATTTAATCACGCTGCCTACACTTAATAGTATGATGGTTAACCCATTTGGTGATGTATGAAAACAGTCGTAAAATGGTTGGCAGGAAGCATTTTTGTAATACTAGTCATAACGTTAGGTTGGCGAATGTTAAGCCAAGATGATGCGTATAAAATGCGCCAAGTGAAGGCAGTTGCCACATCGAATAACCATCATATTCTTGACTTTTATCCACATATTTCACAGTCAAAACGCCCTAGAGACCCCTACTCGTTTCCCATTCCTTTAGGCGCAGTTGGACCCAACACCAACCTTTACTCAGGCCCCAATCAATACCCATTTTTTTGTATGACACTTGACTCAGGTTTAGGTCCCCCTGAAGTCGATAATCATGATGGTGACGGAGTATCTGTATACGACCCACAACAAAAACTACTGGGTTATAGTAAAGATTGTGGCGTGAAATCCCGTATTGAATACTACACCATAGATACGCCGTTAGTGCCACGGAAACTCACAGATAATGAAGATGTTTCTGGTTTTTCGGGCCCTTTATTTAGAGTTGAGCAAGGCACAATTAACCGCTTTATTTATACCATCATCGTGCCTATTACACCGCTTGATATACCTCACCGCAATACGTCATCTTTGTGGAATAAACGGCTTATCTATCAATTTAATGGTGGTTCTGGCATTGGCTATCGTCAAGGCAGGCAAACAGCCTGGAAAGTAATGAAACGCCAAGCACAGCAACTCCTAGATGGATATGCAATCATCAGTTCAAGCGGCAATAAAACCAGCTACACCTACAATATGCTACTGGCAGAAGACACCGCAAGGCGTGTTAAGAAGCAGTTTGTGAGTCTTTATGGTGAGCCTTTATATACCGTTGGTATTGGGGGCTCTGGCGGTGGACTCGCCCAATACCTCATTGCCCAAAATAGTACCGGAATTTTGGATGGCTTACTGCCATTGTATAGCTACCCAGATATGATAACCCAAACCACTTATGCGCTCGATTGCGACTTGCTAAACAACTATTTTACGTTTCGGGCCGACGATAAAAAAATCTGGCGCAACTGGGATCGCCGCCGCTTAATTGAAGGTATGAATGCCATAAACGACTTTCCACAACGCGCTGGCTTTCTTCAGCCTCTTAATCAGTTAATGGCTGGCTTTGTACCCACATTTCCAGAGGGCAATAGTGAATGTATTAACGGATACTTTGGACTATCTGCGTTTATTAACAACCCAAAACAAGGTTTTTTACGGGCATTTTTCGCAGATTCTGTGGTCGAAAATACCAACTGGAGTTATTGGCAAGATATGCAACACATACTCGGCAAAGATCAACAAGGGTTTGGCCGCTCTACATGGGACAATATGGGCGTACAATATGGCTTGAATGCATTAAATAGCGGTGAGATTTCCTTCGATGACTTTATCGATATTAATCATAATATTGGCAGCTGGAAACCACAAAACGACATGGCTCAAGAACAAATTGTAACGCCTTTTGGCACAAACCTACCACTGTGGTTATCCTTGTGGGGCAATGAGAATATCACAGAACCTGCACCCGCAGCCCCAGCAGCTCGCCATCAAGGTAATATCGAAGCAATGCATGCGGCGTATCGTTCAGGACAAGTGTTCATTGGCAATATTACTCTACCCATTATTGATGCTCGCCATTACTTAGAAAATGAATTAGACATGCATCACATGTCAGCGTCTTTTTATAGCCGCTTACGCATTAACAAAGCATTGGGTCATACTCAAAATCACATCATTTGGGTAGCTCATAAAGATCATGACCCAACTCAAGCCGCCTTTGCCATGATGGATAAGTGGCTGCTGGCAATTACCGAGCATACCCCTGAAGGAATATTGAATGCTAAACCCAATGAACTGCAAGACACCTGCTTTGATAGTGACGGCAAAGTGCATGCCTCTGGCAGTACCGTATTTAACGGGAAGTGGAATAATCAAAAAGAGGGCGCTTGCCAGTCTAGATTTCCGATGTTTAGCACCAGTCGTATTGAGTCTGGTGCGCCTTGGGCCGGTGATATTTTTAAATGTCATTTAATGAGTATCAACTCTGCCATTGATAAAGGCATTTATGCCGCACACAACATGACTGTAGATATGCGAGCTCGGTTGCAAGCAACATTTCCGCATGGCGTTTGTAATTACGACGTACCGGATATGGGCAGACCCAAAGACATTTGAGTTGCAGTGCTTTTAACAAATTTGCTATTGTTGCGTCAATCTTGTTACCCAACAACGGAACCTCTATGCAAGCACTTTTCTCTTACGGTACATTACAACACTCACAAGTACAGCTAGATACTTTTGGTCGATTGTTAGAAGGTGAACCTGATGCATTAATTGGGTATCAACTTGGTGAAGTTGAGATAACGGATGCAGCCGTGATTGCCAGCAGCGGTAAAACCCATCACCCTATCTTAAATTATACAGGGGATCACGATGACATAGTGCGTGGTACTGTATTTTCAATAACAGATGCTGAATTAGCGCAAGCCGATGAATACGAGGTAGATGCGTATCAGCGAGTTAGTGCCCCTCTTCAATCAGGAAACACCTGCTGGATTTATGCTGCCGCTGAGAGCTCTCATGACTAAAACGCAAAAGAAGCTTGAGCAACAACTCATTCAATTACTCACCAATGCCTGCGAAGAACTAAAAGCTCAGCTTCCGGAGTTTGAATACCTCACTCATTATGGGCAAATGAGTAAACTCAAGCACACGTTAAAAGTTGAGCTTTTCTGTACCAATACACTCAGTGGCAAGCAGCTATCCCAATCATTGGGCGTTATTAATGATGAGATAAAACCTATGGGATTGACATTAAAAGCCCATGATTTACTTATGACCGTTCAATAAAGTATTGCTCCAATATGGTAGAGCAAGCTATAAAACGCCCACTTTTATAGCTTGCTTGGCGGGTGAATGACCATATACCAGCCTTACAACATCAATCGCCTTTAATATCGAGTCAATTTTACAGGTTAAAACGCTGCCTCATCGTGTCTGTTAGTATTCTCGTTACAAAGCTCACAGCACAACTTGTGAATAATTATATTAAATTGTATTTTTGTGTAAAAACACTTTAATTAACATTCTATTCGGTTGTAATATAAGGTACGAATAATCTATAAACCTGCCTTTTACAAGGACGACCATGCATCACTTAAAATATTCATCACTGGCTATTGCAATCGCGCTACTGAGTGCCTGCTCTTCAGAAACAACAGAGTCAAATAATGTTAAAACCGAGGCTATTTGGTCTGACATCTACGTGACTTCGAATGGCCAAGATAGCCGCGTTATCGCAGAGTTAAATGTCTCAAGTCGAAATGGAAATAACTTAAAATTAACCAATGGCGATAAATTACAAGCGACTGTCGGCACAACAGTCAAAACATTAGAAGAAGACGATGGCTTTTTCGATATAGATTACCGCGCTGTTTTTGACGTGGCGGTAGGCGACACTAAATTTGTGGTGCAGCTTAACCGCGCATCAGAAAATAAAACTCTGACCAACACGATAACACTACCACCGCAATATCAGATCCTCGCTCCACAAACAGGTCAATTGTATGATAAAGACGATTCAATCGAGATTGAATGGACAAAAAGCGGCGCAGGTGATCAATTTAGCATTGTTTTCAATACAGAGTGCACTAAAAAAGACGGTGATAAATTAACCGGCTCTGAAGTATATAATAATGTGTCAGACGATGGTGATTTCACTATTAACTTGTCTAATGTTGAATTTTTCAACGACGCACTGATTAACACTCAGCACGATTGCACTGGGTCATTAACATTCGAACGCAGACGCCATGGGCAAATTGACCCTGCTTATGTGAGTGGCAGTCGTACGTATGCAGCACAGCAACGCTCACTAGACAATATTATTATATCACTTTAATAACCCCCGTCTTTATAATGGGTGCGTGTAATATATTTGACATACTTACCGTACCCAATTATGAATTCATAAAAAATTCCTCTATTTTTCATGAATTAAAGTTTCCTAACCTCCTACCGATAAGCTAATCTATACAAGTAATTTTATGTAACAACAGCAAGGATGAGCGAAATAGCTTTGTTACTACAAATAAAAACTAATAACGTAACCGGGACGTTGTACAAAGGATATGGTTACAATAATACTATTGGAAAATATAGCTTATGTCGCTCACACAGTTTTCAGATCAGTTTATAACTGATAGCTTTGATAGTGCTCACTATGAACTTATTCATAAAATTGGTGAAGGCGGGTTTGGTAAGGTATTTAAAGCCAGGCATAAAAATACCAATCAATTCGTTGCCATCAAATTTCTCGCTTTAGAACCTCATTTAGAAGAACAAAAAAAGCGCCGTTATATAGAACGGTTTAAGCGTGAAACACAATTAAGTAGCCAGCTACAGCACCCTCATATTGTCCGGTTATTAGATAAAGGACAAGTCGACGATCATCTCCTTTACGGAGTATTTGAATACGTTGACGGCATTTCACTGCGTCAGCACCTCACACAAGAAGGTGCACTGAATGCGGTTGATGCAACAGATGTGATGTTACAAGTATTAGATGCACTGATACATGCCCATAGCCGAGGCATAATACACCGAGACATAAAGCCCGCTAACATTATGTTGGCGAAATCAGGGGCAAAAACTTACGCAAAAATACTCGACTTTGGTATTGGCACCTTGGTTTCAGAACACCGTCAGCCAGACTTTAATACCCTTACGCTCACGCAAGAAACCCTAGGTACCCCCTCATACAGTGCCCCCGAGCAGTTACGTGGCGAACCTGCCACAACAAAAACCGACTTGTATGTTTGGGGCCTTGTGTATCTAGAGTGTTTAACAGGCTTGCCCGCGGTAACTGGTTCAAGCATCGCCTCGATTTATCATAAGCAATTGAGCGATATAAACGTCCCGCTGCCAGCCCCTTTATTGGGTCACCCTTTGGCATCATTACTAAGAAGAGTGCTTAAGAAGAACGCCATAGATCGCGTGATCACCTCACAAGAAAGCTTCAATGAGCTCAATAGCATCAATGTTGCAAATCTGGTTGGCATTCTAACCAAGGGTGAAGCCCAGCATGGTTTTGATGACGACACCGTTATCTTACGTAAAGATGCTGAAGGCGACCAAGGAAATCACCACACCCTACTCACTGAGCGCAAACAAATTACAGTTTTAGCACTCAAAATTAGTATTTCTGAAATTAGCGATAACACGAAAGACTTAGACGTTATAGATGCATTAACCAAGGCACAATTAAACCAATGTATTGATATTGCGACGCGTTTTAATGCTTACCATGTCGGTACGCTTGGGGATATGCTGCTATTTTATTTCGGCTTTCCCATTGCCAGCGATAATGATACTCGCCTATCTGCGCGCACCGCACTTGAGATCATGAGCGAAATGTCAAAAAGAGATGCCTTAATGCAAGATGTGCATGGCATTTCTTTTAATATACATATAGGTTTACACACGGGTGTATTCGTCACCTATGCCAATGCTATCCCTGAGGGACATATTACCAATACAGCGATGGAGCTCGCACGCTGCGCTAAACCAAAACAAATACTCTGTAGTGGCGATTCTCGTGCTATTTTAGAACCTTACAGTGAGTTTGAAGGCACTGAGTTACCAAATTTACAACAACCCGGTTCACCAGCAACGGTCTATAGCTTAAAAGGCGAAAGGCAAGTTGAAGCGTTTGGCTTCATGCGAGGCACACGTAATAATCATGAATTAATTGGCCGAGAAAAAGAGCTAGATAAAACCCTTTCTGTTATTAAGGGCAAAAATACCCAAAGCCATTTAACCCACATTCATGGTGAGGCAGGCATTGGTAAATCTCGTTTACTACAAGAAATACGCAGTCACGCAGGTCAATACCAGCATTTAGTGGCACAATGCTTACCCGAACACCAAAACAATGCGCTTTATCCTGTGCTAACACTTATTCGATATTTGTTTAATACTGCACACCTCGATGTGCAAAGTGCTATAACCTTATTCAGTGACATAATACAAAAGCAAGATCAAAGCGTTACCGCCACGCAGGCGATGCCAATATTGCTGATTTGGTTAAACATCGAATTACCTGAAGACATGCAAGCGTCTACCTTAGCACCAGACCAGCAAAAAATAATACTGTTCAATAGCTTAACTGCCCTCTTACTGAATCAGCAATACAGTTTAAGCGAAAATAAGCTGTATATTATCGAAGACATACACTGGGCTGACACCACCACGATTGAGTTTCTTCAGCACTTCGCGGGTCAACTAGATACAGGTAATGTGTTGATCAGCACGTCTCGACAGCAAGTTCCCACATCGCTAAAAGATCTCACGTTATTGGAAATCAATCTCAATAAATTAACGGCACAAGCCACAGAAGACTTTATCATTAAGCTATTTGATAACCAGCCAGTTTCACGTAATGTACTCGATATATTAGTCAGTAGAACTGATGGTATTCCATTATTTATCGAAGAACTTGTTGGTATGTTAAAGCAAAAAACCTTGGTCGGTCTCGTTGAAGGTGAAATTAATTTTGTAAGCCCAGACAAACTAGATCAAGTTCCCAGCAGTTTACGTGAATCACTCCAGCAAAAACTCGATAGCCTCATTCATGCCAAAGAAACCGCCCAGCTTGCGGCGACAATCGGACGTGAGTTCGAATATGAGTTGCTTATTAGTGCGTCATCATTAAGTGAAAATCAAATTCAGAATGATCTGAATGAGCTGATAGCCAATGATTTAATTATACAAAAGCGAAGTATAAATAACGAAACCTACATATTTAAACATGCTTTAGTGAGAGATGCAGCGTATGACAGCATGTCATTTGACTCTATATCTGAACAACATAACCTGATAGCGAACACCATGCTCCACTCTAAAGTATGGTATTCAGGTGAAAAGCTAATCCTTATTGCACAACATTTTTTAAAAGCAAAAAATATCCCTAAATTCATAGAAATATCAATAAAATCAATAAAATACAACTATCGAATAAATAACTATGTAACCGCAATTTCTGTTTATAATAATTGTAAAGCTGGATTAATGAAAAACCCGGCTTCTCTAATCAGTAGCCGAGTAGAACTGTTAGAGTCTATATTTCCATGTATTGTGTCGCATGAGGGAATGGGTTCAGAACAAGTTTATAACATTGGTTTAGAGCTATCAAAGTTAGAGAGTGAGCTTCCTGAAGGAAAAACACTAAGTGATAAGTCTAAATTTATTATCATGTGGATAAATTACCAAGATCTACATTTTCGCTCGCTCATTCAAGAGGCAGATATCCAAGGTAGAAAGCTATTAAAAGTACTTTCAAAATCAAATGAACGTCAATTCTATATTACAGTGCTAGCACAATTCGTTCAAACTCAAGCCTGTATCGGAGAGCCCGAGAAAGGTAAGGAATATGCTACTGAAGTTATTCGCTCTTACAATGATGATAAAGACAAAAATCTATATAGAACTTTTGGTTGGGATCCTAAGTGTGTAGCCTACAATCAGCTTTCATTAATTCAATCTTCTCTAGGAGAGTTTGACAACGCAAAGATTAGTATAAAACTTGCTTATGAGCATGCAAATAAAATAGAGAGTGAAATCGACCACGATATAACATGGGCATTTGAAATACTTTATATTTATTTAAAACGTGATCGTGAGGAAATGAAGAATAGAACAAATTGCTTAAGTGATGAGCGCGATTGGACTGCTGACAACTGGTTCAGGTTATTTGTCCAACTAGGGAAAGATTGGGCGAATACTAATACAAGTATCTCGAAAGAGTTTTGTTCTAACATTCTAGAGCAAAAAAGAGGAGGACCATTTTTTTACTGGTTACCTATGTATTTAGAGTCAGCTTTAAAAAACAATGATGAAATTTCAACATTGCAAGAAATAATAGAAACCTGCTTTAACAATAAAATTATAGGCCCTAGCCTTATACTCATTAAATTAGCAGAAAAACACAACATAACTCTAAATAAAAATACGAGTTATTTAAAAAAATATTTTGATAACCCGCAGTTAAAAACAACCCTACAATTATTAAAGGACGAAAGTAATGTCTAATTCAAATTCTACACGATTTGGTAGCTCCGCATTTGGCTCGTTTTCTCATACTTTACAAGTACTATTTGACGAAGCCCTTTTGGATGGAACTGCTGCTCACGAATCATGGAGCCATGCTTGGGGAAGAGCTGTCGCTTATGCATGGGAATCTCAGGAAAACAAATCCCTATTACTAGAGAAACCACTGGACGTACTTGCTAAATTTAATTATGTTCCACCAGCAGGCGTCGATATAAGAGTTATCGATGCAAATCGAGACGATGATATTTCATTTACTATTGAAAAAAATGAGAAAAAGGTTTCTTATAGTAAAAGTAATCTTGCTTCTGGACGTTTTAAAGCATACTTAGTAGATGCTAAAACAGTTATCGCAGACACCGAGAATGATGGTTTTGTATCTTTTAGTCTGGTATCCGAGTGTAATGACTTATATAAAAATGAGACTAAAGTCTGGAATGATATTCCAGTAAATGGTTGGGTATCTGTCCCCAGTACTGGGTTAGTCGTAAAACACCCATCAGGAAATTTATGGTTTGTCACTACCGAAGAAATAGCAACACCAAAATCTATTGATGAAGCAAAGTCAATCGTTTCTCAAACAATGGATGAATATATTAGTTCTAACCCGGCTTATCTAAATTTATCTTCAACTATCATAATGAAATTACCACCAGCTCCAGAAAAAAGCTCAAATATGGCACTAATGGATTATGATGCGCTTGGAAAAATTTATCCGTTTACGACCTGAATAGGAGGGGGAGTTCTGCTCCCCAACTAAAATGAATTATACGATATGTAAAAACTTTATTAATTTGAAATGGATAGATAACAACATTGCAGATTATTACTTAAATAAGCAATTTATGGAATATGGGACTCCATTAAGACTATGGTGGTTTGATAGTATTAAAGATAGGGTTGCAAAAGCGGATCAAATACACCATACATGCCCTATTTCTTATAAAATAATAAAAAGTATAAAAAAGCCTGATATACCAAAAATATTTCAATGTAATACACTACAAATTTGGGCTTCTTCTATAATAACTATCCCCTCTTCAAAAAAAGAAATGTCTGAAATAACTTTATATAAAGATAGCGACCATGTGAATTTTATTAATGGATCTCATTATTCCGTTTTTATTGCAATTACAGATATCATTATTAACATTAACGTCAAAAAAAAACCTCACCCAGTATTAGATGATGAATATAATAATGAATTTTTAGAAGTATTTTTAGCAGCTGGTGACGCGGTATTCATGGACCCTGAAGTACTCAGAGGTACCAAAGAAAATAACACTGGCTCACATCAAATTCTACTAAATGTATTTATTAGAAAAGAGAATAGC
The DNA here is from genome assembly GCF_018101015.1 of Pseudoalteromonas sp. MMG005. Lineage (NCBI taxonomy): Bacteria > Pseudomonadati > Pseudomonadota > Gammaproteobacteria > Alteromonadales > Pseudoalteromonadaceae > Pseudoalteromonas > Pseudoalteromonas sp. MMG005. The sequence continues at coordinate 64,694 of NZ_JAGJEK010000008.1, forward strand.
AGCCTAAATAACGAGCCTGACTACGGGTTAACAAAAGAAATTTCTAACTTCCAGAAATCCCCAATCATATGAAATACTACGTTAAAAAAGATTCATTTGCATTTAAAATAAAAAACAAACTAATAATAATTAAAAAAAACAAGGAGTTTATAATCCCATTCCATGATGGGAATTTAGACATAAAAAAAGAAACCAATGAATTAACCTGTGACAACATAGAAATAACAAACCTATTAATGGAAGGTGGGGTTTTATCAAAAACCCCACCTTCCCAAAGTTCTACAATAGACATCCAAAAAGAAGTTATAATTACTAAAGACTTTTTATCTCCTGAAGTCATGAAAGAGTTAATTAAGTCACCAAATTCGATTATACTCTACCCAACTAAGTTAAACCCTCAATTTATTTATCCAACAAAGAATGAAAGCTCTTTAGATATATATAAAAGAGCTCATTTAAAGACTTTAAAAAACAACCCCGTCAGAAAATACTTACACGATAAAGGAGTATTAATAAGTATTGAGAATGAAATTTGTAACTTATCTTTATCACTCCTAAAAAGAAGAGGGAATTATGGGTGGGGTTACATTAACACCCTAAAAGAAGAAAAAAATGAAAAAAAACAAATAAGAAAAACTTTACCAAGTGATAAGATAATAAACTTCAACTCCGGTTCTAGAATAAGGACTATAGATGAGACTCTAGATCAAATAAACAGCATATTAGACCCCATTTTTGGCTTCGTTAAATTCCATGATAAATATAAGAATGAGACAGGTAATAACAAAACCTACTTTACTACATTCTCGGAAAACCCTATAGAGCCATCAAGTTTTGCGTTAGAAAACTTCTATTATACTGCTATGGGAAAAGGCATTAGTGATAAACAGTCAAAGCTAAGCTCTCTATGTGAAGCTATCGAACGGTATTCATCTTTATTTGTTGAAGGAGATTTTTACACCTTTAAAAAAGGTACAGAACTAGACGGTAAAGTGATACTACCTTCTAAGTTAACTCCGTATAGTATAAAGCAGTATATAAAGTTCAAAAGTAGGATGTCTAACTACAATCAATCAATATATGAAACTTTAGAATATGATAACCAAAAGATCGCCTGGACTAAATGTAAAGATATAAATCACAATGAGTATTGGATACCTTTGGAGTTCATCTATAAAAATACACCTTTTGATTCAAAATATGTTAAATACTTTCATAACGGGGGTGCCTGTGGCAACAGTCTAGATGAAGCCCTTCTTCAAGCCTTATTAGAGTTAATTGAGAGAGATGCTGTGGCTATATGGTGGTATAATAAGTTAAATATGCCAAAATCTTCCACTTCTGATGTTTGTAAAAAACTGCTGTCTCAAGTTAACACTCAAATATCTGGGTCTTTCGACTATTGGCTCATCGATATAACAAATGATATAAATATCCCAGTTATCGCCGCCGTTGCAATGAGTAAAATAAAAAAAGAAGTAGTTCTTTCATTTGGTTGTCATTTAAATATATCAACTGCCAAGGAAAGGGCTTTAACAGAGCTAATTCAAGTAATCGAGATTAAAGACATTAATACATCACCATTTTCTTTCAGCAATATACCGATTGAAAGCTTTTTATTTGGTTCAAAACCAAGCTATAAAACAACAGAGATACATAATTACATTTATTTATCTAAAGCATTAAATATAGTACACGACAAATTAAAAACATGTGAAATAAACTTTTATTATGTTGATCAAACTAGAGAGGAGCTTCCTTTACATGCTGTCAAAGCTGTCGCACCTGGACTTTGTCATTTATTCCCATACTTTTCAGCTGAAAGGTTATATAAAGTCCCAGTAAAAATTGGATTTTTGAATAAAGAAAAAGAAGAAAATGACTTTAATAAAGTGGAACTCCTTATTTAAATTCAGTGTAAAAAGAAAAAACCACCCAGAGCGCATTAATTAAAAATATATTTAATAAATAAAATCAACACGATATTAAAGCCCTATGAACTAACTTAATATTCATATGGCTCTGAATAACAAAAGGCTAATTCATAGTTATGTGTGGAATATTAGTATCCCAGCTAAGTAAAGTTGACTCATTCGACCTTATTAATGGTTTATCTTCAATAAAACATAGAGGCCCAGATCAATCTAACACATATATTGATACTGATAGTCAAACCTATATTGGGCACAATCGACTCGCTATAAATGGTGGATTAGATGCTGTTCAGCCCATGCTGTCAGAGTGTACACCATGGGTGATTGGAGTTAATGGCGAGATTTACAACGATAAAAGTGAATTGGATGTCGTAAAAACAAAATTTAGAACAAAATCGGATACTGAGTTTGCACTTCGTGGAATAGAGCAATTTGGAGTAAACTTTATATCTGAACTAGACGGCGAGTTTTCCCTTTGTCTTTATAATAGAAAAACTAAAAGCCTTTATCTTGCGAGGGATCGTAACGGTAGCAAACCACTTTACTACTACCAAAGTAATGAAAAATTCATCGCTGCATCTGAAATAAAAGCCCTTTTAGCTACAGGTGTGCCTGCTGTTTGGAACAAAAACTATTTAATGGCAAAAGAAAGGTTTCTAGTTGGAGCAGAGCAAACCTTCGTCAAAAATATCTATAGTCTTCCCCCTGGGCACATATTAGAATGCAAAAATAATGAAGTTCAAATCTACTCTTATTGCAAAGTCCTACCTTCTTATCCTGATACATTTGAAAAATTAAACATCAATTACGAGTCCGCGATTAACCAATTTGATACTTTACTTAAAAGCGCCGTGAGTAAAAGGCTCCCTAATGAAAATTTTGCGTGTTACTTGAGCTCAGGAATTGACTCGTCTTATATCTGTGCAATGGCAAGTAAGCTAACTAAAAATACATCATCAATAAGTATTGGCTTTACAAACAGCCCCCTAGATGAAAGCACCAAAGCAGAAAAGTTCGCCAAACAGTTAGGCATACAACATCATACCTTATCTTTGAGTCAATCAGATCTTATCAACACTTTTGAAAGTGCTGTATATCATGCTGAATCTATTGTCCCAAATATGAACGTCGCGGCAAAGTTTTTACTCAGTAACCAGACAAAAAAGTTGGGTTTCAGAATTGCCTTAACTGGTGAAGGTGCGGATGAATCGCTATTGGGATATAATTTTTTTCAACATGATATTGCTACTCCACAAAAGTATCAGCACAATCAAGTTGAACTTTTCAAAGGGCAAGCTAAGTTAGAAAAGAGGCTAAACTTTACGCCAAGCGCAGCTTCTAGTACTTTCTCCATTTCAAGTACTCTAAACTCCCTAAGATTAGATGAATATTACTATACAAACTATCAATCACACCTAATTGCACCTGATGATGAACTAATAACATCACCTCTAGGTTACAGCCAATGGCTTCATTATAATACTGTATTTCAAGATTATAATTTGCAGGCTCTCGGGGACAAAACAGAATTAGCACATTCAATTGAAGGACGACAACCATTCTTAGACAACAAGGTAGTTGGGTTTCTTCATTCCCTACCTACAAACTTCAAATATCACAACGGTATTAATAAGCGAATCCTCCGAGATGTATATTCTAAAAACTTTCCTGATTTTCAAGTTGAGAAACAAAAAATACCATTTCTAGCGCCTCCTAATTTAGCGCAAGACGCAATGTATCGCCTACTCAATGAACTTCATGCCGTAGCCAGTAATAACGTAACGCTTGGCGTATATGATATTAATAAAGTCATTAACTACGTCACGTTTTTGATAAAAAATAAAACAACTCTCGCCTTTTCAGAAGATATCATTGTTTGCCACATACTCAGTATTTTATATCTTCAAAAACACTTTCATTTAAAAATATAGGTTTATTATGAAATTACGGTTTAACCCATGTTTTCAATTTTATTCTGATAGCCAACATAATGTATTGCTTAATAGCCAATCAAATGAAGTTGTTCTTGATGTAAAAAGTTACCCTTTATTCTCATACCTTTGTGATGTCACCAGCCTTACAGACCTAAACGATGTTATTAAATACGCATCACCTAACGAGCTTGCACTATTTTATTATCAAGTCGAAAATTTAAAAAAGTGTGAGTGGCTTAGTACAGCAGAGTCTAATGACGATGATTATCAATATATCGGCAACATGATCGGTTCCCCCTCATTTAACAAACATTACAGCACACCTTGGCACTCAACCATATCTAGCCTCGAAACTCCGTGTACATTAGTAGAGAGGGTAAACGCATTAAAAAATAATATCCTCACACTTCCAACCAGAGTTATAGAAATTTATAAACAGTGCGTTTATGTATCGCCTTTGATTGCCTCCAATGAGGAATTACTTTTATATCAGAATTTACTTAACAGAAATCGTCCTGTCGATGTCTTTATGAACGACTATGGAATTGGTAAAAGTCGACTACTTACTTACCCGAGTTTGCCTTCAAAGTTAGCGAAGTCTATTAATAAACTATCAGAAGTAGAAGCTTTAGTTATTGAATTACACTCGAAGAAAAGCTCAACCTGTTCACTTTCCGCTCTACTCCTCCTCCCTGAAGAAGTAAATAATAAGCCTTCAAAAATAGCACTGAGGAACATAAAAATTACTTATAGCAATGACGGTGGCTCAAGAACATGCCTTGCTCAGCAAACCATAAATAAACTGAAGCCTTTTATTCACCAACAGTTTGGTTACGTGCTGCCATTAAAAGAAATATCTGAGCCTTACTCTAATGTTAAAATATTCAGTTCTGGTTATCATAAATCTCCAAAAAAAGTACCAACTAAAATATCAGGGTCTGACTTCATACAAAAATCACTCGGTAAAGGTGTTACTGAAGAGCAATCTAAAGCCAGTGCCCTATGTGAAGCGATTGAACGCAAGAATGCGCAGTATTGTGGCAATGAACAATACGTTACTAAACAGGCGAAAGACTTACCTCATCGATATATCAGCTTTGACGATATCAGCCCGTATAGCGACACGCAATATCAGCACTTCTCGAATGAGTCTCATAGTGAATCGCGAAGAAAACAAGCATCAATACCGTATTCCCATAACGAAGCAATAAATTGGCAACTCGTTTGGTCGTTGACATCTGATGAAGCGGTCTATGTACCTTCTGTTTTATGCTTTGCCAATACGCCTTTTCACGATGATATATACGGTAAATGGAACTCCAATGGCTGCGCTGCCGGAAATAACCTTGAGGAAGCAATTCTACAAGCACTGTTTGAGCTAATCGAACGTGATGCCACTGCAATTTGGTGGTACAACCGGCTTATAAAACCCAGTTTCGACCTCTCGCGTTTAAATCCAGATTACTTAGCCCCTCTTGATCAAACACTCCGTGAACATCATGACTATTGGGTATTAGACTTAACTATAGACACTGGGGTCGCTGTAATGGCTGCCATTGGAAAGCACAAAACAACCCAAGGTTGGATCTTCGGTTTTGGCTGTCATTTAAAACCAGAAATGGCAGCGCAACGTGCGCTCACGGAGCTGTGCCAATTAATACCTATTAGAGACCAAAACGGTGCGCCGTTTGACTTCGATGCCATCTCTGATGACGACTTTTTGAATCCCCACGATGCTGCTGCTCATGGAGCATATACGTTAACTCAGTCTGGCGATCTTAAAGACGATATCATTGCCATAACAGAGCAATTAGGACTATTAGGACTAGAAACATTGGTTCTGGATTACACTAGACAGCCTCTGCCCATACATACTGCTAAGGTATTCGTTCCCGGCTTATGTCATATCTGGCCACAACTAGGTAACACGCGCCTTTACCAAACACCTGTTAAATTAGGCTGGCTGGAGGAACCTCTCAATGAGCAAACCATCAATCAACAAGGGTTATACATATAACCCTCTATTTATTGTATTTTCGAATGTTATCAGAGCAGTGTACATTCGCTGCTCTGATTTAACCATTAGAATACAATTCTATTACTACGATAACCCTCTCACTTATGAACCTAAGTGATAATTTTATAATGCTATTAATATTATAATCACCATAGAATAGTTTATGTACCCTTTTATATACATAGCTCTTTCAGCTGGCTTTTTCCTTTAAGATCTAATCTCTTGTTTAGGTTATGGAAACACCTATATTGACGTAACTAACTACTTACCCTTTTACAAAAGCAAACATAAAATCACCTTTTTGAGCTCTAACATGGCATGCTACGCAGTTTGACTTAAGCGAATATGGTTCTAAGGCTGTATTTCTTAACAATGACTCTTTTTTATTACTAACAATAGGCCTTATTACACCTCTTGAATCAACCCATTGTACATCTCCTAAGACATAATTACTTAAAATATTTAAATGACGAAAGTTGTCTTTTCTAGCATCTAAAACTGGCTTACAAGCTGTATTATCAAGATAATCACAAGAATCTACATACTTACCATTCTCTAACTTAGTGCATTTTTCACATGCTTGTAATGACACATTTTCTATATTTAAAACTCGGTTTTCTTGATTCAGCCGTATAATTGCTGTCTTATTTCTCAGAGGTTTATTCAAAAGGCATGCCGTTTGTGTCAATTTCATTAAATCAACTTTATTATTTTCACCAAAGCATTCTTTTTTAATCATGTTAATATTTAGCTTATTAACATCAAAAAGAGACCAATATTGCTTTTGACTCGCTTGTATATCTAAGAAAGATGTTATCGTTGGGGCGTTGTATCGATGCTCGTAGGTTGCCCAGGACCATGAAGATGCATCTAAAAATTTACGTTTCATTTGGTCCGCATAGGTATAAAATTCCTTTATATAAGTCAATGGTGTCATTTTACTTGCGACATGAAGACTTATTAAAGCAAGTTCAACCACATTACACGGCTTACTCAATTTGTCTTCTTCAAGTATTAATGCTTGAACTGTTACATAAGTATTAGGGTCGTCTGGATCAACCTCTTTCCATGCTGACTTAAGTACGACAGCACCACGCTCCCCCGATATACTGTGGTCTTTTCCTGTAGGAAAGTTGAGCTTCGTACCTTTTGCAGTATTAATATATGCGTTAAACGCAGTAGGGTTAATATGCGTTTTGTAAAATATTTCCTTTCCTTTCCTATCAAAGAGCATTTCTCCTTGGGGCGATTTTGATGACGATACGATCAAAAACTCTCCCGAAACTATTCGGTGTTTTGTTTCCTTATTCAATTCCAGATCAGAACAGTGTTTATCTATTACTCTATATGTTTCCAAATAGTCAGATGACTTATAGAAACGTCTCGAACTGGTATCTCGAACATACCAAGTTAACCAGTAAGGAAAGTAACGAATAGATGAATTTTTTGAACCACTTTCAATTATCTTGCCATCATTTGAAGGCCAATTAATAGCGTAAAATTGCTTTAGGGAATAAGTTAAAAAACCTTGATCATTTCCAATTTGGCCACGACTTATTCCACCAGGAAAACAAGGACTAGGCCTTTTCTCTATGGATGAATACTCTTTACAGTCTAGTATCGGAAGTTGGCGATTACCTATTGAATCAGCAGAAAAACTGCTGATCAATAGCAAAGTTAATAGTAGAAACTTACCAAGTTGCGGCATAAAGGTTGTAACCCAGAAAATTTTCTAACTGACCTTTAGATTGAGACTTTAATTGATGAGCAATCCATCTCGATGTTCTCCGATCTAACGAATAACCATTAACTTCAATTGCTGATAGTAATAATGTTTTACCTTCCACATCTTTTGTCGTTAACAGTTGCTGCCTAAGATCATCATTAAACGATAGCTTCCATAATGCAAACACAAGTGCCTTCCTTTGATCGTTACTTAAATCTGGACCATAATCAGTAACTTCCATATTAAAAGTGTTAGCAACGGCACTAGATGAAGATAATGCTTTAGAGAATGCAACTTTACCTAAGTGCTCCCCTACGTTCTGCTCAGCATTCATCTCTCCACTAATACTTACTAAGAACTTGCCATAATCTTCATCGATTCTAGCACCTCTTATTTCTGCACTTTCTGAGTATGGAATGTAATAATCAACTAATAAATGATTTGCTACTTTAGGATCTGAACTTAACCTACTATACAGTTCATTAGTTGACTTTCTCAATGCTGGTATAGCAGTCTGATTATACAAGAGTTGCATTAGACCAAGTTTATTACTTTCAGTAAGTTGGCTATTTTCAGATGCGAATGTGCTCTGCCCAATAAATAATATGAACAGAAAAAAAATTTTTGTCTTAATAGTCATATTTGTTCCTTTGAAGGTGTTAAAACATATTTAATTTTACTATAGTTAACGGATTGTAGATAATAAGTTTTCCATAACATCCGCAAAAGCGTACCGAGTCTATCACTAAAGTGCTTATCAATATATTGACAGTTTTTGTGCTATCACCCCGCGCCTTTACATAATCTTACCTTTATTCAATGGCATCTAAGCGATTATCTCGTATACTAGGCGCAAAATTTCATACACCATGACATTCTTAAAAAGGATATTTCATGAAAAAACTTATACTTGCTAGCATTGTTGGCTTATTACTTACGTCTCACGCAAGCCACGCAGAGGTGGGAATTACCGCTTATGCTGGTCAAACGTATAGTCAAACTTTAACCACCTCTAAATTTCAGCAACATGAATTGTCTGACGACAGTCATTACGGTTTCAGTGTTGATTGGCATGAGGCCGATACCAAATATGGTTTATTTTATAGTGAATATGAAGGTGAATTAGAAGGCAGTACGCAACATAAAGTGAAAATGGAATACTTGTTGTTTCAAAGTGCGGTATACCGCCCAATTTACAATAATCTAGACGCATATTTAGGTTTACAATTAGGGGTTAACCGTCTTGATACCAACTTCGCTGACGCTGACTCGTTCTTCGCATCCGGGTTGTTTGGCGGTTTAGAATATCAAGTGTTAGACAGCTTAAGCGTGGGAACTGAAGTACGTTGGTTAGCGACTATCGTAAAGAATAAATCTAAAGTCACCTGTGACTCAGATCCGGCAACAACCGACATGTGTAGCTGGCATTTCGATGGTGATACACTCAATCAATTTCAAGTGAGTGCCAATATCACATATCGCTTCTGATAAAAGCGAAAAAAGCCTAGGTCATACCTAGGCTTTGTGCGTCAAGTAGTACGGGAGGCTACTTATTGATGAAACTCTTTTTTCGACAACTTGCCATCTTTATCGCTGTCTAATAAATCAAATACTTTTAACAGTGACTCCGAATGTGCCGCTTCACTTTTACTAATAAAACCATCTTTGTCACTATCAAGTGATGAGAAATCACTCGCTATCGCTCCATGAGATACACCTAGTAAGATTGTGGTAAATAATGCTGTAAATATCTTCATTGAACTCTCCGTCTGTTGTCATAAATCAATGCGTAATCAAGTATCTAATGTGCGAACTCGCTTTTAGATAACTTGCCATCTTTATTGGTATCTAAACGCATAAATTGAGACGTTAACGTATCAGATATGGCCGCCTCACTTTGGCTAATAAAGCCATCTTGGTTTAAATCAAAGTCACTGAAATCGTCAGCTAGCGCGTTCATACTCATAACTGTTAACACGCCAACAACCATCACATTAAGCATTTTCATATCATCACCTATAATTTAAAATTTGAAAATTCACGACTAGTAAGTCGCTTATCTTTGTCTAAATCAAGCGCCGAAAACTGTGCACTTAATTGCATGTTTACCGAGGCTTCTTCTTGGCTTATTAGGGCGTCGTCGTTTGAATCTAAATCAGCAAATGTCAGTCCAGATGCAAAGCTTAATGCACTGACAAACATCAATGTTGTTGCCGTAAAGGCGTGGACTAATTTCATGTTGTATCCTCTTTTATATTTGAGCATGTTGTTCTGTCGACCTAACCACCACGTTATTTTTTAACAAAGTGGCTGTATTCACTTTTTGATAATCGACCATTATTGTCGGTATCCAAATCTTTAAATTGCGCCATGACACTTGGGTTAGCCTTTGACTCGCTCAAGCTAATAGCGCCGTCATTATTCGTATCTAATTGCGTGAACTCAGAGTTAGCAATGACACCTGTTGATATAGATACCGTCAGTATCAGTAGTGCTGCTTTCATCATCGTATTACTCCAAAGTTGAGTATCTAACTGCACATTACAAACACAGTTCATTGAATTCACAGTCATTATTTCAACTTTGGTGCCATATATTAAAAATCTATTTAAGTCAGTGAGTTATGAATTAGCACCGTGCTTAATTCAGGAAGGATTAAGTGTGACTGTTGCTAAATAGCAACATACAAATGCGCAAAATTCGCGTTATTTATAAAAATCAATAGGTTATGTAGTTGCTATTTGGCGACTGCGTGTCTCGGAACAGTATTTCATATGACGATTGATAAGTTAAAAAAACAGGTTGCTCCGCCATTTATAAAGCTTAAAAAATCGCAGGAAAATTTTTTTTCTCGCTCTTTGGGGTTTCAGGCTAAATTGGCACTGGCTGTGGCACTCATTCCCATTATTGCACTGACGATTTGGTATGCAAACCATGTGTCTTCTGAACAACAAAGAATGCATCAGGCTTACGTTAATAATCATCAACTTATATTAGAGTTTTCCTCGTTAAAGGAAGACATTTCTGCATTAGAAAAAGCACAAAAAAATAATCATTTACTCAATAGCCCTGCACTACAAAATAGTATCGAAAATAAGTGGAAAATGACCCATAAACGCATTATTTTACTTAAAAATGCCATTGTAGAAACAGCACTTGTTGCCAATTGGCAACAAGTACTTTCGCTGGTGCCCATTTATGATTCTCACCTTGTTAGTTATAAAGACTTACATTACCAACTCAGCACGACCGAAAAGCTCTTTCACCAAGCACTGGCAATCCGTCTAGCCGCCAAGCGCGCCAATATTTCATATGCGAATCATTGGTTTGTAGCTTTATTGCTCATTTTACTCCCTGTATTTATTATGATCAGCCTCGCGCTCATTCATCGCGTTACTCAACAACTGTACAAAGTTGAGCACACACTCTCTCGCTTGGGTGATGGCAAGTATTCGGGTGAAATTGAGTTACATGGCAGCAATGAGTTAAGTAAACTTGGCCAGAAGCTCAGCTGGCTCAATGATGAACTACACCGTAGTCATGCCCAAAAAGACTCTTTCCTACGTCATGTCAGTCACGAGTTAAAAACCCCGTTATCGTCGTTAAGCGAAGGGAATAGCCTGTTACAAAGTGATGACATAGGGATTCTCAACCCGCAACAACAAAGAATCGTAACAATAATGGATACGTCGTTAACGCGGCTGAATATACTGATTGATGACTTACTTAATTACAGTGCGGCGAGTCACCCTTTACATCAACAAAAGAGAAAGGCCTTGAACTCGCTGGCGCTAGACTTACAAACCCAGTTTGGCACGCACTCACTGTCTCACACTAAACATATCGACTGGCAAATAAGTGATTCAACAGAGGGGCTCCCGTATATGCCTTGTAAACTCATTTTAATCCAGCTTATCAACAATGCGCTTCAATATGCCAAGCATAAAGTGCAAGTTAGCCTCTCGGTACAAAACCACATCGCGACATTCTCTATTGTGGATGATGGTATTGGCATTGAATCTTCAGAGCTTGCGCAACTCATGCAGCCATTTTTCAGAGGCCAACACAGTCATAGCCACTCAGGCAGTGGCCTTGGACTTGCCATTGTTGAAGAATCCGTCAAGCAACTCAAGGGCAACATTCAATTTAATAACGTAGAAAGTGGCACCCATATCTGCGTACAATTTCCAGTGGAAGGCAGTCAATAATGCGTATTATCATACTCTTCATCCTCACTTTTTTGTTAAGTGCCTGCCAATCAAGCCCTGTGCTAGCACCCACACAGCCCCTCGAGGTGTCTTCTCCTACTTATGCGCCGTTGGCAACACTGATGAGCACACAAAAAAATGCATGTTCTCACAACAGTGAACTTCCCGCGCATTTTGAGCAATACCAACAAATTAATACGTTCTTCACTGATTGGTGTAACACACGCTCGACGACAACACAGCTGCGCCTGTTAAAACAGTTTAAACGTTCACATAACTGGCCAGATGAATACCGAGTTTATTTCGATTCACTTAAGTTCAATACACAACGGTTACGAAAGCAAAGGTTAGCAAATATTAAATTACGCAAAGCACTGGAGAAAGAAAAGCAGCAGTTATCTGTTACGCAAAATGCGCTCGCTGAATTAAAACGTCAACTTGCGCTCATCGAGCTTAGGCACCTCAATGCAACACAAACCGATAATAACGCGAATTCAATAGAGGAATAACAGCTTGAGTTTAGCCACCATCTTACTTGTTGACGACGACCACGCCCTTGCGGAGCTATTAGCTATGCGCTTGCTCGCTAATGGCTATCACACCCTATGTGCTCACCGAGGCACACAGGCGTTAAAAATTCTGCGCCAAGAAGTCATTGATATTGTGATCACCGATTTAAAAATGGCCCATATGGATGGATTTGAGTTATTTGACAACATTAAAAAGCACCATATTGGCCTTCCGGTGATTATGATGACCGCACATGGCTCAATTCCTGACGCGGTAGATGCCATACAGCAAGGTTTTTTGAGCTTTTTAAGCAAACCAATTGATAGCCAAGCTTTGTTGTCAACCATAGAAAATGCATTAGAGCACACCCAAACGCGCAGTGTCATCACTGATCAGCAGCGTTATTTTGGCATTACCTATCAAAGTTCAGCAATGCAACAAGTGGTAAAGCATATTCAGGCACTCGCGCCAAGTAATGTAAATATTCTCATCCAAGGTGAAAGTGGTACAGGTAAAGAAGTTACAGCTAAAGCCATTCATCAAGCAAGTGAGCACGCCAATGGACCATTTGTCGCCATTAACTGTGCTGCGGTACCCGCTCACCTGTTAGAATCCGAGTTATTCGGCCACAAAAAAGGCGCGTTTACAGGTGCCATTAGCGATAAAACGGGGTTACTACAAAGCGCCGATGGCGGAACCATCTTATTAGATGAAATTGGTGATATGCCGTTAGACCTACAAGTAAAGGTTTTACGTGTATTACAAGAACGTACTGTTAGGCCTCTGGGGTCGCATATTGAACATAAAATCAACGTCCGTTTTTTATCTGCCAGTCACAAAGATTTACAGCAAGCTGTGGCTAACAAAGAGTTTCGTGAAGATCTCTATTACCGACTGAATGTGGTCTCCATTACGTTACCTGCATTACGCCAGCGGCCCGAAGACATTATCCTACTTGCTGAACAGTTTGTAGAAACACTCAGTGCACACGAAAAACACCTAAGCCCACAAGCTATGACACATTTAATAAACTACCATTGGCCTGGTAATATTCGTCAACTTCACAATGTTTGTGAACACGCTGTGGTGCTCAGTAGCAATAAACTCATCACCGAGGATATCATGACAAACGCGCTACCTTTGCAATCAGAGCATCACTTTCAAGGGCTAAACAATGCAAAAAAACAATTTGAACAGGAGTATATACAAAAAGTGTTGTCCCTGTGTTCGGGGAATGTTGCCGAAGCTGCAAAGCTAGCGCAAAGAAACCGCTCAGACTTTTATAAACTAATGAAAAAGCACGATATAAACTGAGTGCCTGTATAGATAAAGCGACGCCTTCCCGTCAACTATTTATTGTGTATTTTTGTACAAAACCAGCAAAATCTGCGATTGTATGTATAATTTAATGGGTTACACATAATCACATAACAAATGTAACCAATATTCAAACAATCTCGGGAGTATCAGATGAGAATGCGTCAAAAGCTCATAGTGAGTTTTCTATTAACGGTGATAGTGCCCATTTTAGCCATTTCATTGGTGAGTATTTCTCAAACTAAGCAGGAATCTTTGGAGCAATTTTTAGACTCCTCCAGTAATGAAATTCGCCAGGTCGAAAATACGTTTGTGCTGTTCTTCGATCAAATGAAAAATAACGCACGTTTTTTAGCGCAAAGTAAGCTGGTCAGTAATATTCCTGATGATATAAGCACCTACATTGGGCCTGAAAGAATGATGGCACCACTTGAGAATGGCGTGCAAGAAGCTGAAATATTTGAACTATTCACAGCGTTTGGCGTAACCCATGAAGAGCTTTTATTTGTTTATTTAGGCTCTGAGAAGGGCGGGTTTATTCAATATCCTGCTGAACCTTTGGGTGGTTATGATCCTAGGAAACGCCCTTGGTATCAAAATGCGAAAAAGTCCCCTCGCGACGTTATTATTACTGAACCCTACCAAGGTGTCACAGGCCAGGCTATGGTGTCAGTAGCAACGGGCATATACAAAAATGGCAGCTTTGCCGGTGTGCAATCTTTAGACGTTACCTTATCAACACTCACTGACATAGTCAGCAACATTCGTTTAGGTGAAACGGGCTATTTAATTTTAATGGATGGCAATGGTGTGATCCTTGCCGATCCTAAAAACCCAGATAACAACTTTAAAAATATGAAAGAGTTGAATTCGCCGCTATATAAAGCACTGGGAGCTGCCGGTAACCAGCCGTTTTTATCTATTGAAACAGAGCAAAAAACGGTCACTGCAAAACGTTATCACTCAGATAAACTCAATTGGCGATTTGTTGCAATCATTGATGAGGAGGAGATCCTTTCTTCGGCCTATAGTATGTCAATGCTCATCAGCATGATTGCTCTGGTTATGCTGGTTATTTTTGGCATTATCGCCGTGGTACTGGCGAATAAAATTGTTTACCCTATCGAGCGAGTATCTGAAGGCTTAAGAGACATAGCCCAAGGGGAAGGTAATTTATCAAAACGACTGCAAGTCATTGGTAATGATGAGATCAGTGAGTTGGCCACATGGTTTAATCAATTTTTAAATTCAATCAATGGCCTGGTTAAAGATATTCAACAAAATGCGCATACCTTAAACAGTGCAGCCCATCATTTCGAAACCCAAATTACAGATATTCGCACGCAGTGCCATAGTCAATCCGACACTGCAAACCAAGCAGCCACAAATACTGAATCAGTCAACAATATGGCACATATCGTCAGCCAAAATTGCCAAGACTCTTTGACTGAAATTGCGCAAACTGATGAGTGCGCACATAATGGTAATACGTTAATTGGTAACACCGTAACACAAGTTGCGCAGCTGAATGACTCATTAAGTGGTTCAGCAGCGGCTATGAGTCAACTCGAAAGTGAAAGTAACAATATCACGAATATCCTGGGTGTTATTCGGGCAATTGCTGAACAAACCAATTTACTTGCCCTTAATGCAGCCATTGAAGCTGCTCGAGCAGGAGAGCAAGGCAGAGGATTCGCCGTGGTTGCCGATGAAGTAAGAACCCTCGCGCAACGTTCTCACGATGCGACCCAAGAGATAGAGCAGGTGCTAACCAAACTCATTGACCAAACTCGCTCCGTATCAGAAAAAATGACACAAAGCGTGTCAGCATCGAATGATGCGATTACCCAATCTGAACAAGCACATCAAGCATTCGACGACATCGCCAGCAGTGTAACCAAGGTAAAAGAGCTCATTAGCACCATTGCCCATGAAGCAAGTCAACAGGGCATATCGGCCAATGAAACCCATAGCCAGATTCAAAAAGTGACCGAATCGGTGCAGCAAGTGAGTCACTCCACCGACAGCCTGTCCGACGGTGCGACAAAACTGGTGAGTTTAGCTGATGGACTAGACAAACTCGTGGGTAGATTCAACATAGATTAACCTGAGTAATGCGTTTCTTAGTAAGAAACGCATTTACATTGATTCAAGCTACTCGATAGCTATACTACTGATATTAACTGTTCTCAGTGCTAAGGCGCTTAATGTTTCGGTATATAATACAAACCTGTTTGCCAATAAAGCGGGTCACGCCCCTCTTTAAACTTCTTATACCGCTTTTTGCATTAGGCTTAGTGCCGTTGAGTTACGCGTGCGAGCAAAAAATACGCATCAGTGCAGCAAAAGACTGGCCCCCCTATTCTTATATAAATAACGGTGGCTTTTCAGGCTTAGATATCGACATTATTGAAATGATTCTATCAGATATCAATTTGTGTTGGGAATATGTCTCCTTCCCTTCTTCAAGCCGTGCGTTTCAAGAATTTAAAAAAGACAACATTGACCTTATATTTGCAGCCAGCTATACCTCGCCGCGCAGGGGGTTTTCCGAATTTAGCATCGCTTATCGAACAGAGTTCATGCAGCTGTTCTCACACCAAGACTTTATCCTCGCAGACACAATGGAGAAAGGTAAAACCAAAGTTATTCCTAAATTTTTAGAAAAATCAATAACGGCAATCAATAGAGGCAGTGTGTACGGTGCGCCTTTTAGCAAATTTAAAGCGCAATGTCCTGACTGCGTTGTTGAAATGAACGCTTCAATCGCACGGTTTCGATTATTAAAATACAAACGCGTTAATTTCGTTATTGAAGATTTACTCACGGGTGCTTACCTGATTAAAAATAGCAAAGAAATTGAAGGTCACGTGAAAGCGACAAGATTCAATGTGCGCAAAGATCCTGTCCATTACATGCTCAGGCCTGGCATGTTTAGTGAATCCAAATTACAAGCATTTAATTTGGCCATTATAAAAAATAAACAAAATATAAAAAAGATCACCGATAAATACTATCAAGCTTTAGATGTGGCAAAACCGGCTATTTAAGAAAAACCTTCTCAGCAAAGCTGAATGCAATACGAAATACCTAATCTTCACAATACATAGTATAGTAGGCTTAAAGCCCTCAAAAACAAGGATTGTTCATGCTTTCAAAGCATACTGAAATAACCCCATTTCAATCAAAATTGTTACTTTTAATTGCCTTGTTGCAAGGGCTTACATTACTCTTATTACACCAAGCAATTGACTTTAATTGGCCTATCGCACGCTCCCCTGCTGTCATGTTTGCCTGCTACACCTTCTCGATTTCTATGCCGACTCTTCTTATATATGGTGTTAATAACAGCACGCCCTCCAAACACTTTTGGTACGCGACTTTCTTTTCTCTCATGTGTAGCGGCTTAGGTGCATATGTGGGTAGTCAAGTCTCTGATATATCGGGTTTATCCCTCGGATCTCATAGTTTTAATTATGCTGTGATCATGACCCTCATCAGTTTCAAAGTACTGTTGTTTACAAAGTCCATTGTGACGCATTCACAAGGCTGGCGTATTAACTATGCAGCCGTGATAGACCACGCATCAAAACTGGCCATTACCCTGATTTTTGCAGGTTTTTTTACACTTATGGTCTGGTTGATTTTTGTTCTTTGGGCCGAATTATTTGCCGTTATTAATATTACTGTTTTTGAAACCATATTCTACGAGCCATGGTTTATCTATCCTATGATATCAATCAGTCACGCATTGGCTGTCATTAAAGTAAAAAACAATGTCACTGTGGTGAAAACAGCCAATAGGCTCATTCAAGCACTGTCATTATCGTTGTTGCCTCTTTTAATTGCGCTAAGTAGCTTATTTTTAATGACACTGATGGTTCAAGGCTTACAACCGCTTTGGGATAATGGTGGCAGTGCGTTAATTTTTATTTTACTCACGCTCATTCTTCTAACCCTCAATACAGCGTTACAAAACGATAAAGACAAACTCAGTGCTCCCAACTCACTATATATTGCACTCACGCTCGGTGTTTTGATTTTACCTACCTATGTTGGGATAAGTGGATATGGGCTGTACAACCGAGTCACCCAATATGGGTTATCTGTTGATAGGCTATGGGGAATATTTATATGCCTATTCTTGATGGCCTATTATGCCTGTTACAGTATCGTGATAGTCAAATATAAAGCACTTTGGTACCAACATCTTGGTAATATAAATACACGGATTGGGGTGTTATTGGTGATAGCACTGCTTGCAAGTCAATCTCCACTACTCGACTTTAAAAAAATCTCAGCATCGAGCCAAATGGCTTATATTAACTCTGGACGTATAGCCGTTGAAGATATTGATCTTAATTACTTTGCATTTTCGTTAGGCATGCCTGGTAAAGAGGCACTAATATCGCTAAAAAATACCTACGCTCAAAACGATACAGTACTGCAAAAAAGAATTGATCGAGTACTTTCGGGTGAAACTGAATACGCACAGCAACAAAGCCACAAAAATGTAAATATTATTGATAAGCTAGACAGCAGTATTGGCTTACCCATGGTAGAACTCCCAAAACAGCTTTTGGTGGCCTTACAAAGCCACGTCCAAAATGCACATCGAAGTTTATTTGATAGTACCAAGCTTAATTTTATTGCTGTTGATTTATATGGAGACTCTCAAAAAGAATACCTATTAATCGCACATTTTGATCATCACTTTGAGCTCATACTATTTTATAAACCACAACTTAACTGGGAAACCGCCAATATGCATTTTGCTATGGGCCAAAATCCATTTACGGAAGCACAGCTAATTGACGCGCTTCTCAAGCAAAAGTTTACCTCCCAGCCCCCCACTTTTAAAGAGATTACAGTGGGTGAGCAAATACTTCGCGTAACGCAATAGATTGGCATGCTAAGAAAAAACTATGCTTAAAAAGTAAATTTATAACATTAGCAATGCAGAATTAATCTGGTTAATACCTAAACACACCTGCATATACTGAGTTAATAGTCACAAACCGCTTTATTGCATTTAAAGTCATAAAACTGTCATGGTATTGATCAATAATACCGCCATCAAATAACCAGAACACGTTAACTATCATGAACCACCAGCCTGTACGGCTTAGTTTTGCAGCACGCACCTTAGACGAACATACCACTAATGTATGCGCAGAAGCGATGCAGTACGACACTCTTTTGCTTGATTATCAACCAGCTGGGGTAATGATTAATTGCATTTTACCTTATGATGCAAAAATTGGAGATAGTATTTCACTGTCTGCCACATCTGTAACAGGCAGAGGCGCTAGTTTTGCAGCTGATAGTCACCTGACCAAACAACACCTAGATAATGGTCACGTTGAGTTATGCCTTAAAGGGCGTGGTAATGATGGTGAGTATGTGATCCAATTAAACTTGCTTGGGATCTATAACACCGTAAAAAACTCAGCCGAGTTTAGTGCACAAATACAAAATCAATTCAAAGTAAAACAACGTGCTTCAAAACCATTTTTAAGCATGCCATGGAGCAAAACAGCAAAAAGATATGCCGCCAGTGTGCTCACATCATTCCTCTCGATATTTTAATCTGGAAAACTGACTTTTCCCATCGTAACCATTGGTTTTCCTTGCGCAGCAGCTTGTACTTGGTCACTTTCTCCTGAGAGTGCTTCATTGGCTAAGATGGCAAATAAAACCGCCTCTTTTGCATCTGGGTCTATTCCCAATTCAGTGCTACTCACAAATACAAAATTCTCGTTGAGTGCTTCTTTTATTTGTTTCACGAGCAAAGGGTTATGATACCCACCACCACTTGCATAAATCGTTACCGGTTCATCTTCAACCAAATTATTGATGTATTTTGCTATTACACAGGCACTAAAGGCATTTAAAGTCGCCATTACATCCATGTGTGATAAAGAGCAAGTACCACTACGTGTTTGAGCTTTTGCCAGCATTGCCAAATTAAACACTTCAGGCCCTGTGGTTTTTGGCCCCAGACGGTTAATAAAAGGTTCACTCATTAACTGCGCTAACAATCCGGGATGAATACGGCCTTGAAGTGCAAATTGTGCATTTTTATCATATTCCTGAGCACAATAGCGATGCATATATGCATCCATAATCGTATTGCCCGCACCAATATCAGAACAAACAACCTCATTAAATTTCGCGCCTTTCGGTAACCAGGTTAGGTTTGCTATACCACCCATATTTAACAATATGCGGTGCTCGCTATCACTACTGAAATAGTAATAGTCTCCATAATGTGCCAAAGGCGCCCCTTCTCCACCCGCCGCGATATGCTTTTGCCTGAAATCAGACAATGTTGTGATCCCGGTGGTTACTGCGATATGATCAGCATCTGCAATTTGTAAGGTACCATCGCCAAACTCACTATATTGATGTTGGTGGGCTGGACAATGATAAATCGTTTGACCATGGCTTGCGATAACGTCTATGTCTTTCGAATCAACTTGCCACTGCGTAAGCGCTTGAATGACTAACTGACCATGATAACGCCCTAACCAACCATTCAATAACGTTAAATACGCCAGATCTACATGAGGTTTAGCAAAAACCGTTCTTATTTTATCTTTCACTTCTTTTGGATAATCACAGGTCGTAAATTGTAAGACCTTTATTTTTGTTGCACGACCATGGCCTGATATTTTGCATAAAGCAATATCGAGTCCATCCAGTGAGGTGCCACTCATTAGGCCAATTATATACTTGCTTTGACGGGCTGCACTGTCTGCCAGTTTTGTTATATGTACATGCATTGGTATTTTACGACTCACTCTCTGAGGTATATAAACTCACTATTGGGTAATCAAATTTACCAAATTCCAACTTCACTGTTGTTTGCTCATTGCCGGAGAGCTTCACTTTTAAATCCTCCGATTGAGCATAGACACGCGTGCCGTCAGCGATAATGGCCACAACCTGTTTGATATCAAAAATACGCTGACCTGATGCTTGGTTTTTTATCACAACTAACGCTGCGCGTTCTCCTGACTCTGTACTCATTGGGATCGCACGCACAATACTAAAATCACTTTGCTTTGGGTACACGCGTTCATTGTTTTCAAAAGCGCTTGCAGGCATTAATGTTTGAATAGTATCAAAGTTATATATGCCGCTTTGTGCAAACACTTGCGTGCTGCTAAGTAGTAAAATACCGAAAAAAGTATACATCTGTAATTTCATCACAACCATTAGCCCTTTATTTATCATCATCAGCATAATATTACTCAACACAATCTGAATAACACCTGATAAGCTAGTCTCTAACTAGCCCAAGTTGTTTAATTTTATCCGTTACCACTGCGTATCTATGGCCTTCACAACAGGCAAACCCCGGTAACTGCTTGAGTTTATATTTGCTAAATAATGGCGTGGTTACGCCAGTTAAAAACCGTAGGACCGTATCTGCACTGGCACTTTCAGATGCATTATGTAGGTGCTTTTGTAAACCAAATACATTTGTTCGCAACTGTTCATCACTTGGCAAAACACGTTGTTGGCTTGCTATTAGCTGCGCCACTCTCCCCTTACATACGCTACAGTGTCCGCACATTTCTGGAGCGTTTGTATCATCAAAGTAATGTGCCAAATTAGCACTTAAACAACGGTCTAGTTCAAAAAAGCGGATCATCGCAGCAATACGCTTCAACTCACTTTGCTCTTTTGATTTAAAATACGTATAGAGTTGCTCAGCCAAATTGGCTTGCTCTAACCGTTCAATATTGACATCATACACCTGCATGACACGTTTACTTTCTAGTTCGACTAAGCCTTGTTCACTGAGGTAATCAAGTGCTGAAACAACCCGCTCTCTATCAACTCCCTGAGATACTAACGAGGCTATATCAACCGTTCCCCACACTTTCTTAAATTGCGTTGCCGAAAACACCTGTTGTAAAAACTGCTGTCGCTGTTGATCAAACTTAGCCAGAATTTTTTGTTCTGTATATAACAATTTAACTCTAAAATCAGCGTAATACGCGTACTGTGAGGTGAGGACACCACGGATCTCTAATTGCACTAATAGCGTCTTCAAAGCCAACACCCGTATATTACTTGCCTTTGATAATGCCAGCTCTTGCATATCCCAGCGACCACTTTGATGCTCAGATTGAATGGTTTTTATAACCGTTTCAACACCTGAAAGTTCGGGAGTGTCGCCATACACAAAGTTTTCGACCGTTGCAATGCCATCCAAGTTTGCCAAAACAGTGCACTGCGATGGTTGCCCATCTCGGCCCGCTCGGCCTATTTCTTGACTGTAATTTTCAATGGATTTCGGTAAATCAAAATGGATCACGAATCGAATATCAGATTTATCCACCCCCATACCAAATGCAATAGTTGCAACAACGACTTGAAGTTTATTTTGCATAAACGCTTGCTGTACCTGCTGCCGTACATCGTCACCTAAACCTGCGTGGTACGCTGCAGCTTTTATACCTGAGGCCTGCAATTGTTTAGCGACCTGCTCAGCTTGCTGTTGCAACGTAACATATACGATCCCCGCTCCAATTTGAGCATTTACCGAATGTACCAGATGAGTGAGCTTTTCATCATTTGATAACGCAAGTACATTAATATCTAAGTTCGCGCGGTAAAAGCCGGTTTGAACAATATGCTGTGCTTCAATATGAAACTTTTCAGCCATATCCTTTTTTACTTTCTTTGTCGCCGTTGCAGTGAGTAACAGCACCAATGGAATGTTTAATGCTTTTCGATATTCAGGTAATTTTAAATAGTCAGGCCGAAAGTTGTGGCCCCACTCAGAAATACAATGCGCTTCATCAACAACCATCATCGAAACAGGAATTTGCTTAATAAACTCACGGAACCGCTCGTTTTTAAAGCGTTCAACAGACACCATTAATATCTTGATGTCGCCACTGCGAATTCCCTGCATAATGGCCTGACTCTGTGCTTTTGATTGCGTTGAATCTAAACTCGCAGCTGCAATGCCTTTTTTTTGCAAGAAATCTATTTGATCCTGCATTAACGCTAACAAAGGAGAAACAACCAAAGTCAAGTTAGGCAAATGCAAAGCTGTCAATTGATAACACAAGGATTTACCTGATCCTGTGGGAAATATCGCTAAAGACGACTGCCCAGCTAATAATTGTGTGATTGTTTGTGCTTGCCCCGTGCGAAAGGTGGCAAATCCAAAATGTTGCGATAAGCTTTGAAGCAGTTGCTGCTCATGCACCATAAAGATGGTCTCAGTATATTCAATAAAGTGACCTAAAAATATCATATTTTTATACTCTAATGTGCAGTATCTGATCATGTTGTAGAAGTTTTTATTACGTTCTCGGCTCATAGTCAGCTGGGTTTCACTTCACTTGAAAACCAACATAGAGGTTCTTGATGCCTAACCCTACCGCTTACAAAACTCTCATTTTCAACTTTGATGGAACATCCAGTGAACCAAGAGACACGCATCAATACAGTAGTGAGCATTTTAAAGAAGATACCGGGATCAGTAATGTCCTTAAATTGCATCTCATGCTGGGAGGCAAACTCCACTCTCATGCTCAAGCAGCCTTGCCACAACAGCAGTGCTTTTATTATTCAGGCATTGGGAATCAAGGCAGTGAGGTAAAAAAACTGCTCAATCAAATACTGGCACCTAACGACACCGAAGTCGGATCTATTCTTTCAACCGCAATGAATGACTTTAACCATCACTACCAAGATGGCGACAAAGTGCTATTGATTGGCTTTAGTCGTGGTGCGGCACTGGCTAGACGATTTGCAAAGTGCTTAGAGCGCTATATAAGTAGTGGCGTTTATTTATGTGTATTTGATACTATCGCGTCAATCGGTTTTTCCAAAATAACAAAAGCGACCTGCGGTGCTGAGCATGTTATTTTTGAAGATCACAGTGTCGCTAGTAATGTGGAACAAGCACTGCATTGTGTGAGCTTAGATGATAAGCGGCGCTCATTTGAGCCCACATTATTTAATTACGCGCCTCACGTCACAGAAATTTGGTTTGCTGGCTGCCATTCAGATGTTGGTGGTGGATATTACCGCAGTGGCTTATCTGACATTACCCTACGTTATGCACTAAACTGGCTTATTACACTTAACATACCTCTGACGCTTTTGAATCAAGAACACATTAATTTTCAAGCACTCTTACCACACGATGGTACGCTACTCATTGATAAAGATGACCTTACATTAAGCCCTGATCCTCTGGCTATAAGTCATCAACATGACTATTTTTGGATGCACAGTAGTTTTAAATCTGTTACCCGTTTATGCACTGTGCTCGAACAAAACCAAGTAAGTGAACGATTACCAATCATTCATCACAGCGTTGCAACGCGGATCAATAAAATCAGTAGCTATCGACCTGAATCACTTAAATCGCTTCCTCACAATATTGAAAACAGCCACGCAGAGCATCTTATGTGTTCAGGGTTAAGCCCCCATATCACACTTGAAAATCAACATATCACCATATTAAAAGCAGGAGAAAGTATCACTATAAGGGCGTACGCCTCTGAATACTATAACCTAACCGGTATCATGCTTGAAAAAGGCGCCACATATAAATTCAATATAGAGAAAAACAGTATTTGGTATGATAAAGGGCAAGAAGTTGGCATTAAAGGTTGGCAACGCACAGGCCAAACAATTGGCGTAAAACAGCAACCGGTCGAATTGTTTACGCCGTTTAAGCGTGCAATGAACACGCCTTGGTTTGCGCTTATTGGCTGTATTAGCTGTCTTGATGATTATGCGTTTGTAATTACCGATGCGTGTGAAATGAGGATAAACCGTTCAGGTGAATTTACGCCATTTGCCAATGATATTGCACAAGACTACGGTCAAAATTTTGGTTATATCAGTATTTGCATTACACGGCTAGGGTAAATACCCCCATAGAAAAACTGTCAGCGCCCTTAATATAGTGGGCGCTAAGGCGACTTGATCCATTTGGTATACTTATCTTCAATTGCCTTCAAGCTTACTTTTAACTCGCTAATCGCGTTATTTACCTTCTTGACCTTTTCATTATCAAAATTTTTTCGGTTGAGCATAAAGTGAATGGCGTTATCATTAACAACATAGCTATGTAATTGAATATCTTTATAGCCTAATAACCGTTTAAAATACAAACCACTGATTTCATCTTCAATTAAGAAGTCCACCCTCCCGCGCTTAACTAACTCCATCCGTTGTGTCACGCTTGCAACCTCAAACAATCTTTGTTTATACCATTTTATGGTCAATATTTGTGCTAACTCCTCACCATAATACGCACCAGGGTTTGCGGTAAAGGTGTATTCCGCAGAAAAAAGCTCGGTCAGACTATTAATGGGTTGGTTTATGTGGCGGGTAAATAGGCGCATCCTTTCTCTACGATACCCTTTACTAAAATGGGCTATTTTGGCTCTACTTTTGTTATAACTGGCAGAGGGTAACACGTCGATTTCACCTTTTTGTAACTCGACAATTCCTCGTGCTGAGGAAGGTAGTTTAACAAACTCTACACAAAACCCTGCGCGAAGAAACACTTGTTCTGTAATTTCAACATCTAAACCTGTGTACCTAACATCATCATACATTACATAAGGGGGCCACGAGGTACCAACTCCCACTTTAAAAGTATCAGTGCAAGCGCTTGTAACAAAGCTCAACCAACTAAAAATAAAAAGAAAAAAAGAAGAGAATTTCAGAATAATACGCCAAAGATAATAAAGTAGGTCACTACATTATGGAACATGATACCATAAAAACAAAGGCGCCAAAGGCGCCTTTAATCATTCAATATATAACATTTTTTTTAGGGCTTGGCCCATCCTTGAGTCAACCAACTAAACACCATCGATATCAAGCCCATAACAACTTACTTATAACGCTTTCCATACTTGTGCTTTACCCGGTTCTTCACCAAGTGTCCACCACTTAGCTTGGTAATTTACACCACCATAAACAACCTTGTCTCCACCAACATACACTTTATCCGCTTGCCAAGTGTCACCACCGCCGACTTTATTTGTGACGGTCACACTAAACGTTTGCGATGCGTCAGCTTGACCATCAGACACAGTCAGCGTTACTTGATAACTTGTATCAACAGCAACTTCACCAGCTGTCAAAGACACGTTCGCACCGGTTCCTGATAAAGTTAAACCTGCAGGTACTGTCCAGTTGTACGTTAATGCATCATTATCTGCATCAGAGGCCGACGCAGTAACAGAGACACTCGCCAACTCTTCTACGGTCACATCTGCTATAGGAGAAAGTACCGGCGCAGTATTTGAGCCAGCCGCTTTCGCTGTTACCACGACACTACGAGTCACTTGACCTTTGCCATCAGATACAGTCACTGACAATGCGTATTGTGTATCCACTGTTACCGCTGGTACTGCAACCGTTACAGATGCTGAATTACCATTAGTTAACATCAGTGCTGCATCACCTGACCAACTATATGTCAGAGCATCACGGTCTGCATCCGTTGCACTGGCGGTCACAACAGCACTCGTACCTGATGCGATTGTCACTTGAGAATCAACCGTCACGACAGGCAATCTATTTGCTGGTACTCCACCTGCTAAGCCATCGTGCATTGCATTAAGGATATCACCATTATCGGCGTCGATTTCCCAAGAGAATAAGCCTCCAAGGTTATGTGTATTCACATAAGCCCCTTTCGCTTTCACTGAGCGAGGTGTATCAAAAGTCAATAATTTACCATTACTGCGATTCCATGCATATGCACCTTCGGCTTGATCGTCATAACCTATCTCAAAACCATTAATACCAGTGCCGTTTGGTCCAATTAAGTTAGCGGCAACACTCTTATAATCCATAATACCCGCCTCCCACACACCTTCAGAGGTTGAACCTTTGTACTTACCATTACCTGGTGCAGTCATTGGGTTACCAGGGATTGTTGCATTTTGTTCTTGCACACCTTCCCAACCGCGACCATACATTGCCGCACCAACAACGATTTTTTTCGAGTTCACACCTTGTTGTAACAATAATTGTACCGCGTGATCCGTTGTATATGCTGGGCCTTTACGGGGCTCGCCGTTATCGTCTAGACCTGTACCATTACACTCGTCAGTACTTAAATGTGAACCACAATACAGTGCCGTTTGATGACCTGTTACATTGTTCCAACCACCAAAAAAGTCATACGTCATGGCAAAAATATAATCCATGTACTGTGATGCAGCTTGATAATCTACGTCTTCAATCTTATCGTAACCAGAACCAATTGCTGATGTTAATTCGTATGTACGTCCCGTTTCAGCTTCTAAACCGTCAAGCATTACTCGTAGCTCTTGCATTAACGCAACATATGCAGGTCCATCTTTGACTGGGTCGCCTAAGTTAGCATTTGGACCACCACCACCTGGAAATTCCCAATCGATATCAACACCATCATAGAACTTCCATGTTTTCAGGAATTTCTTCATTGATGCAACAAAGGTATCTCGGTTGGCTTTTTCAGTAAAACCGTGGAATGGGTCTGATAACGTCCAACCACCTACCGATGGTAAAATTTTCAAATCAGGATAACGTTGTTTTAGTGCCATTAATTGCGAATAAGTACCACGAATTGGATCTTTTGAGTCTACTCCTGGTAGTGCTTTTTGTACTGCTGCCCAAGGATCGTGTATAACAACTTCATAGTCGGCTGTACCACCACATGCTTTTTCAAGTGCACGCCAGCTATTACCATTTTCAATTTCTTTAAGCGACTCATTTGCACCACAAATTGGAATAAAGCCATACAATAAATGCGATAAATTCTGTGCTGGAATTTGCGTAACGTCAAAATTACGACCATAAATGCCCCACTCAACAAAGTAAGTACCCGTTACCATACCTGGCTTAGTACCATAGTCTTTATTGTTAGGATCAACATTCATTGGCAGTGGCGCTAAGTGACCGCCATCAGTATCCGCGATTACAATGGGTTTACCTGCGCTTCGTGCACACGTAGTACCCTCACATAGTTCAAGATAAACTGTGTGACGCCCAGATTTTGTGTATGGAAAAGAGACCGTACCCGCTTTTGTTCCCGCAGTGAGTGCACCTTCATTGACTAACATATCATCAAAATAAACTTTGTAGCCATCACCACCGCTACCACTCCACGCATTCCATTTGAGACTAATCGTCACAACGTCTTTGGCGGTAACGATATCCTTATATGATCCATTCCCATCAAGATTAACTTCAACGAATGAATACTGCTGTGGTTTCCAATCTAGGCTTGGTGTAGATGGCGCTGCCATTACTGCACCTGAAGCCAACGCTAAGCCTACAAGAGCCGTTAGTTGCTTTAGTTTCATTACTTTCTCAACCTTCTTTACATGTTGTATCCAACCAATATGGTGGATGATTATTGTTGTACTGCTTATTGTTGTACTGCTAAATTTGTACTGTGAACTATGCGTCCATTATAGAAATTGGCGCTATAGCTTCTTCCATACTTGTGCTGAACCGGGTTCTTCGCCTAACGTCCACCACTTAGCTTCATAATTATTTCCGTTATGACTGACCTTATCTCCGCCAACATACGTGCCATCAACCCGCCATTTAGGAAATTGTGGTGCAGTTGTGTTTTTGACAGTGACAGGAACGGTTGCTGAAGTGCTCAGTTCACCATCTGATACCGTAACGAGTATTGAAAAATCGGTGTCTACATCTACCTGTGAAGCTGTAACATCAATCGTTGCGCCACTACCTGTGAACGTTAAAGGACTCGGCACCTGCCATTGATACGTCAGTGCCTGCTGCTCATCATCAAACGCATGAACATGAAGTTGCGCTGTGGCACTTTCATCTAAGATAAAAGGTTCCGGCTTATGAATTTTAGGTGCTGTATTCGGGGCTTGTACTTGTACTGTTAAGTTATAGGTATGTTCACTATGACTTACAAATATTTCATTCGACAATAAATTCTGAGCATCAAAGGTAATGTCACCACTCGCTTGGCGCACACCAACTTGCACTATATTGGCGTGGTCCAAATTAAGCATATCTGCCAATTTTTGCTGCCAATTCAATTCATTATCCGCGGTCACTTTTAGAGACTTACTAACAATTTCTTTACCTGTGCCGTCAAAAATACGTGTCCATACCGTATCTGTTACTTTTGCAGACTGACCTTGTTTTAAATAATAACCAGCGCTAGTCCAGTTAACTGGGCCGGTGTCTCGAACAATCGTTATATCACTACAGTTATAAAAACCCTCACCAACAACATCAATACGTTGCCAACGGGTATATAAAATTGCATCTCCAACTCGATCTTGAGGAATGGCAACTTTCATTTCATAAAAGCGCTTGCCATCTGGGTCTTTAACAAAATCCACATTTCCAACTTCAGTCACCAACTCGAGATCCTGCCAACCTAAGGTATCAACTGACGGATCAAAAGTTGGCTTGCTGATGTAAAACTTCCAAAAGCTTGGGTTATGTGGCGTTGTCGCACGAAACCGAACTGCCAACTCATTTTGCGCATTCGGGGTAACCTCGGTCTTTTGCCAATGTGACGAAGGTAAATTCATCCCGCGTTTTTCATTCGACCCAGCTGCACACAATGTGCCATTAGGAATATTTTGCTCTACTGCAGCTTGATTATTATAATCGGGTGTATTGACTGCGAACTCATGTTCCTGAATGAACTGAACATACCCAGACTCTAAAAAAGCAGCGCGACACGCTAAGTTAGGAATACTGGAACCATCATCTGGCCACCAATAACCACCTTGCGCCTGACAGATCGCTTGACGTGCTTTAGGGATCTCCATAAAGCCATGTGCCATTACCGTTTGACTTACTATTGTTAAGGCAATGGCGCCAATACTAGAGCCCAGACGTGATATATTCTTATCTAATGTTTTCATAATCATTCCCTTTATTAGGGCAGCATAGCTGCCCTAAAGTTGACGCTTATAAATTACAGACTTTGTCATAATCACTGCTTGTCTGTGGTGCTTTATTCGACCACCATTTCGCTTTGTATACCTTGTTCCCTTGAATAATCAAATCACCTGCCGCTGCATGCGTTGAACGTGGGAATGCTGGATAAACCGAAATATCTGCAATCGGCACTCCTTCACAACTGGTGATTGGACCGCCATCCCCATTACCTGGTTTCGCAGCTGGTAGTTTCGGATACTCAAATTTAAATGCGTAACGTTTACCGTCTTTCTCTGCGACAAAGTTAGCAGGGCCTGTAATGGGGTTGTAATACATCACTTGTGCATTAACCGTTTCACCTGGCGCAAGTGATTTAGGTACACTTCCCCACTCATTGACAAGGGTGATTGAGAAGCGATGATATTCATTCTCGAAACCACCAATGTTATTACCCGCGGCATTTGAACCATTTACGTCAACTGCCATAGTCAACTTCTCTTGCGCAGCCCAATTTGATTTAAATATCGCTGATGTCGATACCGGCACATCAAATGAAATTTTTGCCCCGCTTAAGTCAATGGCAGAGTTATTGGTAAAAGCAAATGTCGGTGCAATAGGGTAGTTGTCATCCCCCGTTGGGAAATCCTTCGCTATAAAAGAAACATCAACGGACTCAGTTGGCACAACGAATGTCGGGTCACCATTATGAACATCATATGCAACACCACTTTGGTTGAACTTGTTATAAGCAAGCGATGTCATGCTTGAACCCATAAAGTACTCACCTTTAGCAGCATCGTAATCATAATCACCGGCCAGTTCCCAGAACATGATCCCGCCCAAGCCATTATTAATTACATAATCAACTTTGGTGCCCATGGACTGTTCATCTTCAATTGAAATGAATACTTTTTTGTCTGCATTCCATAGCCAAGGTGCTACAGCAACAGAATCATAGTGGCGAGTATAAGTCCCTGTTAATACATCAGTTGGATCTGTGTCCGGCGTGAGACCATATACCCCTAGGTAACTTGGTGTAACACCTTTTTCAAGGTTTTTAGCATGCCAAAGTGGATTTGACCCCGCTGGTACTTCATATCCGTTATCATTCTTATCATGCCAAAGGTTATCAATACCTACAGCACCATCACCACATTTATTCTTCTCACCAACCCCAGTACCCGGCGCACATGCACTTTGGTTTGCAAGTGCTGCTTGTCCCCAAAGGCCATTTGTTCCACCCTGCACATTTTGAAATCCACGCGTGTAATAAGGAATACCGATGTTAATACGTCCAGCAGAAATTGCGCCTCTAAAATAACGCACGGCCCAATCTGTATTTAAATATCCAATCCCTTCAAATTCTTTTGTTCCATACACATCCCACTGCTTTAATTCAGAATCTAACCCGGTATCGAACAGTGCCGCATTGTGTCCAACATGCGAATTCCATGCGCCATGTAGGTCATACGACATGATGTTGACGTAGTCTAAATACTTAGTCACTTGGAAAGTTTCCATACCACGTAGCAAATAACCAGATGAAGGTGACGCTATTGTCAGCATGTAGTGCTTACCATCCACTTCACCCGCTTTATCAAGTACCTCGCGTAATCGTTTCATCAGAACTTGGTATGACGCATTTAATCCTGCACGACGCGCATTAGAGATAGGGAAGTCATCAGGGTGACCTGAATCCTTCATTGATGACGGATATTCGTAGTCTATATCAACCCCATCAAAACCATACTTTTTAATAAAATCAACAGAGCTTTGTGCGAAAGCCTCGATGCCAGCGTGATTGACTGAACCATCTGCATTGGTTGTCATTGTGTAGAAACCACCGCTTTTAACACGCTTTCCATCCCCACCAAAGAACCCACCAGTTTCAGCCCAACCACCAACTGAGATAAGTGTTTTAACATCAGGGTGTTGCTTTTTATACTTGTTCAACAAGTTAAAATGTCCTTTGTAAGGCAAGCTTGGATCTAACTCTGCACCGGCGACACCAGGCCATTCCATATTGGTGGCTGGATTGCCAACTGCATTCGGATCACCGATTGACACTTTATTCGCTGCATCAACATGTGCAAAGGCATAGTTAATATGCGTGATTTTGTCCCAAGGAATGTCATTGACTAAATAACTAGGTTGACCGTTTGCGCCGTTACGCCAGCTTGTAAAATAGCCAATTACACGTCGAGGGTGATCTGCCCCCATTACTTCACGACCATTTTGGTCGTAAATAGTACAATATGGGGTGTTGACACCTGGAGTTTGATATAAACCTGCTGGCTGACAAGCATCTCGGTTATCGACTTGCCCTGGTTCTACAACCGTTAGGGTCTTACTTACTTGACCTGTGGCACCTTCATTATCAGTTACCGTTAACGTAAATGTAACCGAACCTAACTGAGAAGCCTGCCAAGTGTGCATCGTTGCTGAACCATTAGAAGCTGCAACTTCAACACCGTCGACTGCAAAGCTTAGCGCCGTTACTTGACCATCACTATCACTGCCAGAAAGATTAAATTCAACGCTTGAACCTATCACCAATTCCGTCGGTAGGCTCACCAGTTCTAATGCCGCGACTGGCGCTTTATTCACCGGATCTACTACAGCTTTAACAATTACTTGGTTACTCAATTTCGTTGACACAGCACCTTTATCATCGGTCGCTTTCACCGAAATTGTATGCGTACCTTCTGTTGCCGCCCACGCGCTGTCAAATACCTGACCTGCACCCTGTGTATCAGTTGCCACAAGTACATCATCAACATAAAACTCAACTTTGGCTACAGTGCCATCAGAATCTGTTGCGTTTACGCTAATGGCAACGCTGTCATTTACGTTAAATTCAGTACCTGACGCGGGCGTTAACCCCGATACTGTTGGAGGTGTGTTATTGACAACGCTGTCACAAACACCCAACTTAATCCACTCTTGCCACGGGTTAGAATGCGTAACAGGATCAACTTTATTCCACCACTGTGACTCATAAGCCGCATCCGCTTTTTGAACAACATCGCCTTTTACATACGCTGTATTTTCTTGCCAAACAGGTACGCCTGTACAGTCATATGGTAAATCTGATGCATAGCCTATGCTTGAAAATAAACCGAGGGATATAGCACTATATTTTAATGCCGACTTGAACATTTTTTGTGTTCTCATGATTTCTCCAACCTTTACATGTAACTTTTGTTTAACAAATTAACATTAAAAGTAACACATAGTTTCGGCTCGTCAATCGCCCCCTGAACACTTTTCAACCAGTACCGGCCATTAAAATAGTAATAATGTCGTATTTTCACTAAAACTAAATGAGTAATATTCAGCCTCAACAATTCAATTTTGATATGAATTTGACTCATCTTAACGTTTCCTAATATGAAGCCATTAAGTTATTAAAAACAGTACATTGGAGGGACGTATATTGAATTCATTACTAATCAATTGGCTTTCGGATAAATAAAACTAATGAATATAAAATACCCACGATAATAACCTAAAGTCATAACATATATTTTTTGATTATAAAAAAACAAAGTGAATTAACCTAACTTTCATCAAATGACCCGCTAAAGAGTAATACCACTGTAAACTTTAGAGTTGTAACTCAATGTTTTGTAAATAATTTATTCTCATTTTTAACAAAAACAAGTTCCAATCGAGTCTTCTATATACATTCAGGTACAAAAAAGTAGACTTCCGAGGTAGGAAATAGGCCATTTATATTTCAACAAACTGAGCTGGATAGAAATAAAGCGATACATTAAGGAGTTTGATACACAACTTCTGAGAAATAGTTATGCTGAAAAGCGTGATTTAAAAATGAAACCTGTGAACACCACAATGTGAATGGCATTACGCCAATACGTCTTGTGGATCTTCTGCGATAGGAAAGCGGCACAAAACACGAGTGCCTTCATTAAGTTTACTCTGTACTTGGATCTCACCTCGGTGTTCTTTTACGATGCCATACACTATCGCCATCCCCATCCCTGTACCTTCACCAACTGGTTTGGTGGTAAAAAAGGGTTCAAAAATACGGTTTACCGTATTTTCATCCATACCACAGCCGTTGTCAGAAACCTCCACAGTAATATTTTCGGTGTCAGATGAAACCTCCACGTTAATTTGTGCATATTGCCCCTCAACAAGATCACATGCGTACTTAGCGTTCAACAGCAAATTGACAAATATTTGATTCGTTGCCGCCAAGTTAAAATAGCTAAGGGGTAAAGGATCTGTATTACATGTCACTTTACAGTTCTTCAGTTGATTCGTTAATAACTTCAGTGCACCATCTAAAGATTCGGTGAGATCAGCCATCGCCATGAGGTTATTCTTTGGCCTAGCGAAACTTAATAAATTGTTCACTATGGCGCTTATCCGCTGCAATCCTTCATGTGTGTCATCTAACAGTTCATCTAAGTCTTCTAATACAAAGTTAAAGCTTTGCTCTTGATCCAATTGAATCAATACTTCCTTTACCTGCTGCTCAGAAACTGTTTGAGCCATAATTTGTTGCGCCAGTTTAATTAACGACACCAAAGTGGGTGTTAAGTATCGAATACTCTCTAAGTTACTGGTTGCATACGCCAAAGGGTTATTTATCTCATGAGCTACACCGGCAGACAAAGTCCCTAGTGTTGCCATTTTCTCAGTTTGCATAAGGATGGCTTGTTGATTCTGTAATTGATCTATTTTTTCTTCAAGCGCTTGATTAGTGTTAAACAACGCACGTGTTTTATCTTCCAATAAGCTTTCTAATTCATCACGGGCCGCCTTTTCCCTTAAATATGCTTTTTTATAATTATGCGTATCATCACTCATATATTTGTACTCTCATACCTAACTTCAATCACGCATGCATCAGCCCCTTGATGCATACACTCAACGTGATCTAATGTAACATCAATACTGTAGTGCGCAGCCGCACCATAAATAAGGCCCTCGGCACATAAGCATAATTTTCGTTTCGAATAATATTGCATCAAGATAAAACCTTCATGCACCAATTCGCATTCTATTTTTGGTAAATTTGGCTCTTGATATAGTTTTGCCACTTCAACATGAATCACTGAGTCAATCCCCATGATCAAAGAACTGAAGCCATCAAATGTATCTACAATTGTAGGATGCTTTTGTAACAAATAACCAAATAAATACTCGCCAAACGCTTTTAATACATCCTGTAATGGCAATGACAAAACCACAGCCACATCTTGCGCTAGCCCGACAAGCTCTTCATCCGGGTAACTTTTTGCAGAAATATACACCCTGTCATCAGGCGCGTTTTTTTTCGAGTAAACTTTCCCACGCAGCCATGCCACACTTTTCTATCACTAACGACTCTAACCCTCTAAAAATAACGCCTTTCACAAAGCCTCCTTATGAGTTTTTTGCCACTCAAAAAACCAGTTCTGAGTCGTTTGTAATAACCCAAGTCCATCCAGTAAATCATATTCAGTTTTATTTAAATCAAATGCCTGCTTACTATATACTTGCTCAACCACTCTATGTATTAAAGTTAATGATACCTCTTGCTCTGCAGGGAGTTCATCAATTAGTTGCGCCCTCACTATGGCTTCTTCAAATCCCCATAATGCTAACAAATAAGCGGCTAATGTGTATTTAGACACTCTGCTTTTATCTTTTGAATATTGAACTACGCAAAAATAGGTCAATTCACCGACACCACTTAAAAGCGCCACAGCAAATGACAATAGCTGTGTTTGTGTATCTTGGTGCAACATTTTTGCAAGTAATTGTGCCATATTCGCTTTTTGAAAAGCCTTGTTAACCAACTGATTTAATGCTTCTTGCCCTGTACTATTCAATAATTGCTGTGATAACTCACAACATACAACTATTGCTTTCAACCCATTTAAACCAATGCGAATAATGGCTTGCCTAAAGTCAGTGGTATGATTATTAAAGCCTATAAAAGCCGAGTTAGCGACTTGTAGCACTTTACCAGACATAATAGGGTCATGACTGATGTGTTTAGCTAACACCTCAAAATTAGGCTCGTTATTTTGCAGCTCTTTCAACATACTATGAGCCACCGTACTCAAATATGGTAAATCAGACAATTGCCCTAGTATTGCCCGTGTCGAGGATGTCATAGGGAGCCCCTGTAATATTACGGCGCTGTCTAACACCTCCGTTAAGTGAGTTTGTGTGAACGGTTTAACCAAATGAAAATGTATCGTATTGTTTATTTGCCATTTGTAATTGTCATTCAAATCACCACTCAGTAAACACCTAATGGCGGCTGGACAAACTTCTTTTGCACGCTCTAATACCTGCGCTCCACACAGAATAGGCATCATTGAATCACAGAATATGACATCTGGTGTGCCATTACTTTCGATACAATTAATAAACTCTTCTGGAAACTGCAAGCAACTGACCGTTGCCTCCTTATACAGGCGTCGTAGCGTCCGAGACAACGCCCTTAACAGAAGTTCATCATCATCAATTAGCAGTATATTCAGCGAATTATCAGCCATTCATTTCATCCACAGCGATAAAGTATTTGTTTATACCTACAGCTTAGTCTAAATTTATCAACATACATACTCATCTAATGCGCTGTTTTTAAATGGAAGATTTTGAAAAAATAACTAAGTTCCCT
Source organism: Pseudoalteromonas sp. MMG005 (assembly GCF_018101015.1). Classification (NCBI taxonomy): domain Bacteria; kingdom Pseudomonadati; phylum Pseudomonadota; class Gammaproteobacteria; order Alteromonadales; family Pseudoalteromonadaceae; genus Pseudoalteromonas; species Pseudoalteromonas sp. MMG005. Next base: position 100,916 of record NZ_JAGJEK010000008.1, read on the forward strand.
GTACAAATAATGTGCCTTGACGATGAGCCTAGTGTTTTGCGTGCACTCGTTCGCCTACTTCGCCATCACAAATTACAAGCCGTGCCTTTTACCGAAGGTGCTGAGGCACTGGCTGCCCTCGAAAAACAAGATTTCGCACTGATCATTAGCGATATGCGTATGCCAAATATGAATGGGGCTGAATTTTTAGAAAAAGCAAAAGTCATCGCCCCCGATACCCAGCGTATTCTATTAACTGGGTACTCAGATCTCATATCAACAGTCAACGCCGTTAATCAGGGAGAAATACATGCTTACGTGAAAAAGCCCTGGCAAAACCAAAGGTTGATCTATCTTATCGAACAAGCGATTGAGAAATACAGACTCAAAAAACACAACCTAACGTTACAAAAACAGATTGTTGAACAAAACAGTAAGCTTAAAGAGTTAAATGACTCTCTTGAGCTGTTGGTAGATAAAAGAACAAAACAAATTCGGCAGGTGTTAAAACAACTCGAAGTAGCCAATGAACATGAACGAACCGACCATAAAGCCACCGTTGAGCTCTTGTACAATTTCATCAACGCAAACCCAAATTTAGATGCACAACTTGCCAAAAACATTGCCACAACATGCTTACATATCGCTCAATTTCTCAAATTAAGTGATAAATTAATAGAAATGGCCAATATGGCGGGTTACCTAGCACAGGTTGGGCTACTCGCAATGGATCCTGCTTTATATAAGGTGCCCCCGACCGAGCTCAATGAAAAACAGAGAAAGTTGTTTTATACTCACCCGGCCACAGCACAGCTCATGCTAATGCCAGCCCAACATTTAAGTGAGGTTGCGGAAGCAATATACCACCAGTTTGAAAAATACAATGGTAACGGTATCCCCAAAGGTCTTAAAGGCAGCGACATTCCTATATGTGCTCATATTTTATCCGTTGCTCGTGATTATTGGCAAAATATCAGTCTCAGTCAAAAGCCACAGGAACAACGATATACCGACGCACTAGAGTTAATCAAAATGTATAGTGGTAATTTTTATCATCCAAAAGTGGTTTCGGCACTAGAAGCCACACTAAAAGATAAAAAGAATACCCAATCTGACACCGTCAAATCTATGGATATTCTTACCTCAAAACAATTAAAACCAGGTATGATCCTCGGACTTGCCATTCATAGCCACAAGGGCATCATGTTGTTACCTAAAGGCCATCAATTTACTGAAAAATCAATAAATAAGCTACAGCAACTGGAAACGCAAAAGCCCACACCTTTTAGAATCATGATAAAAGATGATTAACGTTTAAAGCGTACAACAAGCTCATACATATCGTTTGCGACTACCGTTAGATTTTTACTCACGGCTTTCACATGTTCTGCGCTGTCTAAGCTTACATTCGCGAGTGACGCAATGTTGACAACCTGTTGGTTTATGTCATCTGATACCGCGGCTTGCTCTTCAACTGACGTTGCTATTTGCATAGACATATCATTTATTTTCTCAATGGCACCATTGATCCTTTCCAGCATTAACGTACTTTCTTCTAATTGCTCGATACCAAATTGGGACTCCTTCTGACCTCGCTCCGCAATATCTACGGAATTTTGCGTACTATCAGTTAACTGTTGAATTATTGTATGAATTTCCTGAGTTGACTGCTGTGTGCGTTGAGCTAAATGTCTCACTTCATCTGCCACTACTGCAAATCCGCGACCTTGCTCACCAGCACGCGCTGCTTCTATCGCAGCATTTAATGCCAGAAGGTTAGTCTGCTCTGCGATCTGGTCAATGATTTGCGCAACATCTGCAATACGTGCAGTTTGTTTTGACACACCCAGCACGGAATCACGAATCAAACATACGGTATTTCCCAGCTCAATAATTGCTTGTTTGGTAGCCACACTCAGCTTTGCACTATCATTGGCCAATAATAAAGAGTGTTGCGCTTCATGGGCCGTAGATTGAACATGGCTAGAAACGTCATTAATTGTCGTACTCATCTCATTCATTGCTGTAGCAACTTGTTCAGTTTCCAACTGCTGCTGCTGCAATTTCTCATATGACTCAGTGGCACCGTACAATGCACTATTTGCTCCATTTGATACATCCTTTGCCGAATACTCTATCCGCGTAATGACTGTATTCAAGTGTGCTTTCTCGCTCAACAAACGGACCTGGATCTTTGCCATTTGACCTTCCCAGGTAGAATATATTCGTGTAGCGACGTCATCACAGAAACTATGTGCAAGCGTTTGCTCCAATCTAGATAGCTGCTCATTATCACGCCATAAGTTGTAAAAACTCAACCCTAGCGCATTAACAATAAGCCATGTAAACGCCACTGTTTCAGATAAAAAGAACCAGATCAATACTGCTGATATGACCATAAATAGGGGCCAAATAGCCCTTAGTTTAGGCAACTTTAATGACCTATTATTCCCATTATTAATTGTCCGATATAACTGCTCAGCACGCTGGATCATCGCTCTGTCAGGCAAGGTCCTGACCGACTCATAGCCAACAACTTGACCATTTTCGGTTACCGGAGTTACATAAGCATCAACCCAATAAAAATCCCCATTTTTGCACCTGTTTTTAACCACTCCCATCCAGGGCTTGCCTGATTTCAACTGCTGCCACATCGTTTGAAATGCAAGTTCAGGCATATCTGGGTGCCTCACTAAATTATGGGGCTGCCCAATTAATTCCTGCCGAGTAAAACCACTGACAGAAACAAACTCATCATTACAGTCAACGATATTCCCTTGTAAGTCTGTAACGGAAATAAGCTTGGTATTGTTTGCAAATGTTTTCTCATTATTTGTGACAGGTTGATTCAGACGCATAAATCCCCTTTAGGCTAAAATTTCAACAGTGCATTTGATGCTTAGCTGATCCCTCCTCACATAGGGAAAGTAATCATTATCAAATACAAAAAAGTGTCGAGAAATTACGTGTATCAAGGCAGGCTTGCAAGCGAGAAAAGCTGAATTGTTTTGAAAATAAGACAAAAGAATGAATAATATATTATCGCTTTTTATTTTGTATTAGAATAGATCGAGTTTTCAGTTACGTACGTATCAAATATCTTGTAAAATTATAACCAGATAAGTTTTTAACTTAAGTACCTATCTATTACACTCTCAAATCTGCATTAATAATATGCTCAAGGAGCTCTATGTGTCCCGTTTCTCAGCCGTTACTGACAATCCACACGATCAAAGATTTAATCAAAAAACAGGGATCTTAGTTACGAACTTGGGTAGCCCTGATGCCCCTACAGCGAAAGCTCTACGGGTCTATTTAGCTGAGTTTTTATCAGACCCCCGTATTGTAGAAATACCTCGCTTAATCTGGCTGATGATTCTGCATGGTATTATTTTGCGTGTTCGCCCGAAAAAATCAGCAAAAGCTTATGAGTCTATTTGGACGGAAAATGGCTCTCCCCTTATTCATATTTCAGCCCAACAAACTGAAAAATTGTCACTTTTGATAAAACAACAGGGCTACGAAAACACTGAAGTAGTGATGGCGATGCGTTATGGCAACCCTTCCATTGAGTCAGGCCTTGAACTATTGCGAGATAAGGGGTTAACACGGATCATTGTTTTACCGCTATACCCGCAATACTCTAGCCCCACGACTGGATCAACGTTTGACGCCGTGGCCGCGGTATTAAAAAAGTGGCGCTGGGTACCAGAATTACATTTTATTAATGGGTATCATAAAACACCAAAATATATTTCCGCATTGGCCGCATCGATAGCGGAAGATCTCGAAAAACACGGTACGCCGCAAAAGCTCGTATTTTCTTATCATGGAATGCCTAAGCAATTTCTTAACAATGGCGACCCATATCATTGCCTATGTCACCAAACGACCAGTCTGGTTGTAAAAGCGTTAGGGCTAGATAAAGATCTCGTTATGACCACCTTTCAAAGTCGTTTTGGTAAAGCTGAGTGGCTAAAGCCCTATACTGATGAGACGCTCACCAACTTCCCTGCGCAAGGCATACACGATATTGCCATTGTCAGCCCTGCATTTAGTGCTGATTGTTTGGAAACATTGGAAGAGTTAGAAGAAGAAAACCGAGAGATTTTTGAGCATGCTGGTGGGAAAAGCTATCGATACATTCCTGCTTTAAACGACCGAGATGATCATATCGATGCACTCTTTGATGTGATAAAGCCGATGCTTTAAATGTTTTTGCGCGTCAATCATTGACGCGCAAAAACGCCCTAAGACCGATTAAAATATACTGACTTTTTCTGCGTAAATAGCCGTGTCTGCGGGTGTTTCTAACATCTCTAAACACTCATTCATTGGTTTTGCAGGACTATAGTAAAAGCCTTGAATATTATGACACCCAAACTGCTGTAACATTTTAAGCTGTACCGCTTGCTCCACACCTTCTGCAATCACTCGGATATCTAACTGCGTGCTCAATTCGATAAGGCACTTAATCATTGCTTGTTTTGAAGTATCTGCAACTAAGCTATCAACGAAAGACTTATCAATTTTGACATAATCAACTTGGTTTTCGATTAAGTTACTTAACGAAGAATAGCCTGTACAAAAATCATCTAACGCAACTTTTACCCCCTTTGCTCTGAGTTCACTCAGTACATGCCAAGTATATTTATTCGTTGCCATAGATTCTGTTACTTCAATTGTAATGGCATGATAGGGTAACTTGGCTTTTTCTATCGCCTCACTAATTAACGCCACTTGATTATTCGTGCTTTTAAATTCATTCACTGAACGGTTAATTGAAATTGATACATCTGTAAAACCCGCTTGATGCATTAAAGATAAATCATGGCAACTTTGTTCCAAAACAAATTGGCCAATGTTATGGATCATACCAAACTCTTCCGCAATCGGAATAAAACGCCCTGGAGAGACAATGCCATACTCATCATCAAACCAACGAATAAGTGCTTCAAATTTTCGGATGTTTCCCGTTCTCGCATCAACAATAGGCTGATAATGCACGGTCAACAATTTATGCTTCAACGCATCTTTAAGTTTATCTCTTAACTTAATTTTATTTAGGTAGGCATTTTGAATAGCCACATTATGCAGCGCAATACTTCCTACTCGGTGTTTTTTGGCACTACCTAATGCATGTGCTGCGTTTCGAAGTAAATTTGCCGCCGTAATTTGCTTATCGTTAGGTAATATTGCTACACCGGTACTTGCTGTAATTTCTATAGTTAAATCATTAAATACATAGGGCAAACTCAATTTTTTACTCAGCTTTTCGGCTATCAGCATGGTGCTGTCATCGTCACCGCTGTCTAATAAAATCGCAAATTCATCTCCACCATATCGACTGATTGTGTCTTGACTACGCAGCGCATTCTTCAACCTTTTAGCGACAGAAAGCAGCACTTTATCGCCTGTTTCAGGACCAAACACGTCATTAACCTCTTTGAAACGATCTAATCCTATAAACAATAAAGCACAGCTTGTTTGTTGTGCCCGAGAGTCCGAAATCTTAGCTTCGAGCGTCCCCATAAAACTGCGTCTATTTTGCAAACCCGTTAAGGGCTCATGATTGGCATAAAAAGTAAGCTGAGCTTCGTTACGTTTCCATTGTGTGATATCTCTAAAAATTGCAACATAGTTGCATACAAACCCTTCTTCATCTTTCACAGCACTTAACGTGAGCTCTTCGGGGAAAATTTGACCGTTTTTCCTACGGTTATAGATCTCCCCTTTCCACATACCTTCCTTACTCAGTTGGTTCCACATCAATTGATAAAACCGCTTATCTTGTTGTCCTGATGATAAAACAACCGGATCTCTCCCTAACAACTCATGTCCGGTATAACCCGTTAAGCGTTCAAATGCTCGATTCACCATAATGATTTTGTTGTTTTTATCAGTGATCATAATGGCTTCCGTCGCATGCTCAAATACCACATTTGTTAACTCAAGCTGACGGTTTAATGCTGAAATATACGACACATCTTGTACCGTTGCGCTAAATACGCGCTCTTGGCTGTCTTCATCCCATTCAACACGGCCAATAATTCTCAATAACCCTTTCAATTCTGAACGCTTTTTGTGGGAGACATTGATATCAAACGTATCTAATTTATTATCACCAATTTTAACCAACAAATGACGTAACTTTTGCTCATCGAGTATTTCCAAGTGAGATAAAAAGACATTCAAGGTGATATTCGGATTATGGTGCTTGAGCAAACGCGCCATCTCTGCGCTAAACCAATGTTTGTTTTGATGAATACGCCATGTCCAAGAACTCAACTTAGCAATTCGCTCGCCTTTCGCTAATTGCTTCAAAAGTAAGTCTCGTGAAGATAATGCTAAGTTGTGATTAAGTTCGGCCCCGACGATATGGCTAAGCTCTTTAAACCATGCTTGCTCAGCATGACTAACTTGCGTCGGCGAATTAAACATACACACCATTATGCCTATAGGAGTATGGTCTAAAGCACGCAACGTAATGCCCAAATAACTATCAATATTCAGTACTTTTAGTATGTCATCATGACGATAAAGGCTTTGTAAATTACAGTTAATCGCACAAATAGAATCACTACCTTTAGCGTCTTTACACGGCGTGCCTTCTAAGTCGTAAACAATATTTTCTGCTTGGCATCCATCAATGGTATAAAACACCGTTTTAACCTGTGTATCACTGCTCACAAACTTGCCAATGAAACAATGTGCGGCCCCAAACCGTTGATAAAGCATACTCAAAGCAAGTTCATATCTTGCTCCGCTGCTCGCTAAATTATAAAACTGACTAAAAGACACATTCACCATTTCATCACAACTTTATTGTTTTTAAGCAAATACAAAAAATTATTGGCATAGTAATTCAATAAACTACCTCTAACATCAATGTAGATCAATAAAATATGCAATGGATTGACCTAACAGACACAAAAAAGCCACATAGGGACACATGGCCCATATGTGGCTTTTTGCTATTTACTTTTAAGGTTCCATCATTGGCTGTACATCTAACCCATAGCCAAAATAAACCGCAAGTACCAATACCACAGAAGCGGCAACCATCAGCTTAAGCAATAATGGCAAACAGAATCTGAACCAATGTGCATATGGTACACCGGCCATACCGATGATCCCCATTAATACTGCATTAGTCGGAATAATCATATTTGAGAAACCATCACCAAACTGATAGGCCAAAACAGCAACTTGGCGTGGAACTCCCACTAAATCACCCAATGGAACCATCAGTGGCATAGTCACATACGCCTGACCTGAACCTGATGGTATGAAAGTATTCAATATTGTTTGAATAACCAGCATACCCACTGCGGAAATTTCTGCGCTTACATAGGACAGCGGTAGTGACATACTATGCACTAATGTATGAAGGATTTGCCCATCTTCTAAAATAAGTGCAATACCTCGAGCCACGCCGATTAAAATGGCGGTAGTAACTAAATCTGATACCCCTTCAATAAAGCGTTCTGCAGTTTCATCTGCTGATAGCTTGCCTAATATTGCTATCACCGCCCCCCAAGCAATAAAAACACCCCCGAGCTCATACAAATACCAACCTTTGGTAGCAATACCCCAGACTGCAACTGTCAGAGTAATTAAAAAACTTCCTAAAATGACTTGGTGCCTAGTCTCTAATTTAGGGTAACTTGGTTGTACTTGCCCATCTAATGGGCATGCAACCCCTATCATCATTGAAGTACTTGGGTCCTGCTTCACTTTTTGCGCATATTGCCACACATGATGAAAACCAATTAATACAAAAGGAATAAAAATAGCGAGCCTAAGCCAAATCCCCGAGTAGACTGGGATCTCTGCAATCTGTTGCGCAATAAGTACAGTAAACGGATTAAATGCGGAAACGCCATAGCCAATACCATACCCAGCAACAATCATACCTACAGCCGTCATGGCATCTAATCTCATTGCTTTACACAGGGCAACCAGTATCAGCACAAAAGGAATATATTCTCCCGCGGTTCCGATACTACTGGAGGCCATCGCAAAACAAAACACCACCATAAAAATCAGCTTTTGGGGGCGTGAACCATACTTTTCTAAGAGTCGACCGATCAGTGCATCTACCGTACCAGTCGCTCTAGCAATCGCTAAAACGCCTCCCACTATCAAAACGAAAAAAATAACATCTTGCGCAGCAGCAAATGCTCGAGGAATTGCAGTCAACAAATCCCATGGCGTTAAGTAGGTTTTATTCTCAATTACCTGGTAAGTCCCAGCGACAACCATTTGTCGTCCAGATTCTGACAAACTCGTTTCAAAGAAACCTTGCGGCACTATCCACGTAGCCATTAAAGCAATCACCATCATACCTAACAACAGGATCAAGGTATGAGGGACTTTAAGCGTTCGACCCATATGTACTCCTAAATGTTTGACACCGCACTATGCGACCCCTTAATAGCAACATAATACCCACTTTAAAAACTGTTTTCACTTACTCTCGTTAAACATACGTATATTTGCGCCACACAGAGTCTATATTGTTAGACTCTACTCAATGTTCTTCGCAGTTTTTAACAGTTTCTTACTGGTGTAGATGCAGGATAAGCACAATAATGACATCATAAATTCAAGGGGAATAAACAATGAAAAACCTATTAGTAGCTGTTGGCCTAACATCTTTATTATCAGCGTGTGCACATCATGATGACGTTCGTCCTAGTTCTGATAATCAGCACTACGTCATTATTAAATCATCTGAGCGAGGTCAAGGTGTAAAAGAAGCGCTTGACCAAGCAACGCATTTTTGTAAACAAGATAAACAATCGATGTTTGTCCTCAATGAATCAGTAACATATCAAGGTGAGAAAACAGAGCATGAGTTTTTGAGTGATAAATCTACGGCTGAAATAATCACCAATGCTGGAACTTGGTTATGGGTATTAGGGGATGGTTATGTTGATGATGCTGGTGCCATTGCGTCTATTGCCGGTGCCAGTGCAGAGCATTCATTAGGGAAGCCTTACCTCATCAACCTCAGTTTTCGTTGTGGGAGCTAACTCCTTTCTCTAGACGCCCAATATTAACTCGCTTTGGGCGTTCTGCTAAAACCGTCAATATCATCAACTTCAGTTTTATTTCTGCCAGTGTGTTTTGCTTTATACAACGCTTTATCCGCTTGCTTTATGACTTGAGACAGCTCACTTGCTGAACTTGGCCAATGCGCTACGCCAAGTGAAATGTTAACCTGCTCTACAGGCATAAATGTATGGTGATGAACCTGTAACCTTAACCTTTCAGCAATAGAGTAAGCTTGATTAAGATTGACATCAGGTAAAAAAATCGAAAATTCTTCACCTCCTGTTCTACAAATAATGTCTTCTTCTCTCGCACCTATCAGCATAAGTTCTGCAATACTACGTATTACATGATCGCCTACATCATGACCAAAATGGTCATTAATGCGCTTAAAATGATCGATATCTAACGCAATCATTGAAAAAGGCACTCCTGAGTCTTTACAATGCTCAATTTTTGCTAGCATACCACGGCGATTTAAAAGTTGCGTTAACGGATCTTTTTGTCTATCCAAATCAAATTCTTGAATTGTTTTTCCAACTAACTCCGTACCTGAAACAATCGCTTGCTTTAAGTGCTCTGCCTCAAAGTACCACGCATTAATTGCTTGAACATCAGATTTCGCATATCTATCCATAGCCTTCACACCCACCGCCAATTGCCACAACGGCTTTGCTATTTTTGAACCCAGTAACAAGATTAGCATTAACATAATAACCGTGATTGGCAAGGTGCTTTTTACCACATTCAGCAATGTACTATTTAGTTGAGAAAGCGTCGCGTCCGTTGATCTTTGCGCCACAATACCCCACCCCGATACAGGCACAGATGCATAACCACTCAACACCTCTCTATTCTCACTATTACGCAATGCCATAACGCCTGAATATCCAGACATCACATGTTCTATGACCGCATTACTCGCTATCGTATTACCCACTTGACTTGAATCTACATGATAAATTAACTGCCTATTTTGAGCGACAACATATAAATATGACCCATCGTTATAGTGGTGTTCGCCGAGCAATCGATTAAGAATATTGTCACCCTGCAAATAAATGCTTGCTGCAATGAATCCTAAATAACCCCCGTCGCTCGCTGTTATAGGATAAGACACACTAATGATTAAATTACCCGCAGGAGAAATAAACGGCTTAGAAATATAAACTTCTTGTGTCGTTAATGGCATAGCACCTTGCCCCTCCTTTACCACAAAGCCTCTTACATTAAGAGTGCTAGGCTCTGAAGATAATACTTTTCCTGTGCTATCGACCACCACAACAGAATTAAAACTTGATGTTTGCCGGTGCAATCGATACAACTCATTTTGCCGCAGCGATGCGCTAGAAAAATTAGTCCCTATTTGTTGAGCACTGAACTGTAGTTGCGTAATGACCGATTGTAAAAATAGCTCTGTGATTTCGGCTAACTTCGCCGCATAGACACGGTTTGATTCCAAAGTATCATTAATAAGTAATGACTTTTGTACTTTGAATGTGGCGTATAGAGAGTTACCTAACGAAACCACCATACTAAAGAAAGCCAATAAAAAAATTAACCTTTTTAAATCAATTTGTTTTGTTAAATTGAAACTGCCCAACATATCCTTTCCTTGTTAATAACAGCAATTAATACCACTTGTCACCGGCACTTTATCTAACTTTTTCGTCTATCATTTTATTCCGTATCAAAACAACGGTGCAATACCCCCATACTAAAGGATTAATTTCTTACTAAAGGCAAGGATTAATCTCACGATGCTCATGGAAACACATGGGAATAGTCGCTTAATATAGTCGTCCAATGTATAATCTCGGTAAAAGAGTTTATGTAAAGGAGTGCTTATTTAAATGAAAGATAAAAAGGTTAACCCCCTAGTTTCACACTTTACCATCGCCTTTATTTTACTCGCCGCATTGTGGATTTTTGTAGACGAAAAAGACTTACTAGTTTTAGGAAACTCACTGATCCTTGTTTACGTCGTTTATGCACTCGGCTCGCGAGTAATGCCCCGAAAGCCTAAGAAAAAATAACTCACTTCACTGCTTTACGAAGTACATCTCCATTACTGTCTATTTTATTCATTAACTTTAAACCCAATATTTCAGCTATGATTGGGTAGACTTCCAAATTTTCCATTTCACTAATTTTCATTCCGGATTTAAAAGCAGGCCCTTGTGCAATAAAAATAGCTGCCATGTCATCAGTATTAACATATCCATGCGTACCTTTATAAGTTACATTGTTATGTTCACTAAACACCTTTGGTGGCGATGTTTCTAAAATAATATCAGGTATCCTTGGTGAGCCCACATAATGGCGTTTCATGAGTGTGTGTTTATCCAATATAGAAAAGCGCCCTTTAGATTCTGTCGTGAGCAACTTTTTAATATTTTGCACATCTTTTGCGGACGCTTGTTTTGCATAGATTAACGCTCTAGGTCCCGTATTTTTAACCACCCATTCTTTAGGGATACTAAGATGTGCTAAATCTATTTGTTGGCTAACATCAACCTCCGTCATACCATGATCAGATACTATGACTAGATTTACGGGGTGAGCGAGCTGAGAAAGACGTAACTGTAAATCTGTGATTAACTTATCAACTTGTTGAACGGCATCATAGACTTGCGTACTATTTGGGCCAAAGTCATGACCGATAGAATCTACCAACGAAAAATAACCTGCCACAAAGTGTGGTCGTATACCTTCTTCTAGAGAAAGCCATTGAATGATTTGATCAATGCGTGCCTGATAGTCGCTTTGTTGTGAATAGTGATAGTAGTAGTTTGGCACCATGCCATTAAATCTAGCGTCCGATTCAGGCCAAAAGTAAGTGGCTGATTTTAGCCCCTGCATGCGCGCTAAATTCCAAAGTGGGATGCCATTAAACCAGGTACTGTCGTCCTTTCCAGATCCCATTTTATAACACTCGTTACGATTTTTATCGCAAAACTTGTTGTCGATAATGCCATGATTGACCGGCCGCAACCCTGTAATAATCGAAATATGATTAGGAAATGTTTTACTTGGATACACAGGCCACATTTTGTTTACCTGGACACCTTGTTGCGCTATCTTTTTCAGCCCTTTGGCATCGTGCTGTTCAATATAATCCCAACGAAACCCGTCTAAAGATATAAGAACAACAGATTGCTGCTGTGCTGATAATATAAATGACAAAAACAAACTCATACATAGTATGAATCTAGTCAAGTACCACATGTAAGGCTCTCACACTTTAAACATTAATTATGATATGAGGTTTTACGCTAAATCTATGACAATACAAATAAATTGCGACAAAGCACATATGGATGGAACTCAATGATATCATTGGTTACTTATCTTTGCTGCAACTAAAGAATAGCCATTTGTACTAACTGCCAGATCTTCATCGTTAAGCAAATACAATTCAAATAACCTTTTTTGTTTGCCTTTATTGTTACTACACCAAACAAAGTCATCCAAACTCGAGTTCTTCACTTTGCACCGACTGGGTATTGAATAAAACTTTTGCCACTGGCGTTGTTTTTTATCGTTTGAAAACATTTTCCCCGCATAGGTCATTCCATCAATTGGTGAAGCGAGTAATTCATCATCTGGCAAAGCCAGACGCAATTCACTATTGGCATTACTATGACTACAATGACGCTGTAGAAGCACAAAAATACGTTGCTCTTGCACTGAGAATTGCTTACTTTGCGGGCTACTTTTGTCGATTTGTGTGATTAAAATCGCTCTTTTATAGGCGAGCTTTTCACACGTTGATGGTGTGAAACGCGCATTCGAAGCAAGGGCCTGATGCGCAGTTATCACACTCAGTATAAAAAACACTATCCATTTCATATTAAATCCAGATATCCATATCTATTAAAAAATTTAAGGTAACCCACTCATAATAACATACTGTAGTTGACTCGATAGGTCTGTAAGACTTGACCGAAAAAAGTGTAGACCTGTTAATCGCTCAACCTGAGTGTTTTCTTTACTAGATAAAGTACAAATGTATTAAATATAGAACTTAAATATTCATCATTTATTATTGGTTATAGTGTCTCAAAACATGAATTTGTTCATATCACTAAGGTACATGTAATAGATATCGCACATATTTTTAATCTATCGGCTGATATGAATTGTTTAATGAAGAGCTTAGGCACACAACGCTAAGCTCTTCATACCCAAGTTATAACCGACCGTTTGCCAACTCTACAAAGAAGGCATAATGCAATGCTCGGTCCTTAATGCTTTTATAACGACCTGACGCCCCACCATGGCCTGCTTGCATATCAACTTTAAACAGTAATTTATTGCTATCTGTTTTCTTCTCTCGTAATTTCGCAACCCATTTAGCCGGCTCGAAGTATTGTACCTGTGAGTCGTGTAGACCCGTAGTAACGAGCATATTTGGATAGTCTTGAGTTTTCACTTGATCATATGGAGAATAACTCCGCATATAATCAAAGTATACTTTCTCATTTGGATTTCCCCATTCATCATACTCATTCGTCGTTAGCGGTAAGGTTTCGTCTAACATTGTATTAATGACATCTACAAATGGTACCGCAGCATGTACCCCATGATAAAGCTCTGGTGCTTGGTTCACCACCGCCCCCATGAGTAACCCTCCAGCGCTTCCACCTTGGGCATATACTCTATCTTTATCTGCATAACCTTGCTTAACTAACGCACGAGTTACATCAATAAAATCGTTAAAGGTATTCTTTTTATTTAACTTTTTGCCATCCTCATACCACTGTCTACCGAGCATTTGCGACCCTCTGATATGGGCAATGGCATAGACAAAACCACGGTCGAGCAAACTCAGTTTAGAGTTAGAAAAACTTGCGTCACGCGTATAGCCATATGATCCATAAGCGTACTGTAATATCGGATTGGTACCATCTTTTTTAAACAACTCTTTCCTATACACCAGAGAAACAGGTACTTTTTTACCATCGCGAGCGGTAACAAATATTCGCTCCGATGCATAATTATCGGCATTAAAGTCACCTAAAATTTTTGCTTCTTTGAGTATCGCTTTAGTATAAGTATTCAGGTCTATTTCAAATGTCGTTTTGGGGGTAGTCATACTAGAGTAACTGATCCGCACAGCACCGTTACCCAGTTCTTTGTTACCCGTTAAATTAACTAAATAGGCAGGATCATTAAATTCTAACGGATGTTCTTTGCCTGACGCCAAATCCCGAATAGTAATATAGGCTTGGCCCATTTTTCGGGTTTTATATACTAAGTGGGAATCGAAAAGCGCAAAGTCTTCAAATTTTTCTTTGCTATCATGTTGAATAACAGTTTGCCAATTCGCTTTATTTGAATACTGACTCTCATGTACCTTCATCAACTTAAAATTGACTGCATTTAAGTTCGTCGAAATATAAAACCAGTCTTTTAATTTTGCAATACTATACTCAAGCCCTTTCTCTCTCTCAATGAAGCGCTGAGGCTGTGCTTTGGCATTATTCGCATCAATAATTGATACACCTTTAGATTCAGTGCTTGAATGGTGAATGTATACATACTCCCCACCTTTACTTTTACTTATGTACGTATAATAAGTATTGTCTTTTTCATTATATACCAACTCATCTGCGCTTTGCGGTGTACCGAGTGTATGCCTGAATACCTGAGTACCAAGTAACGAAACGGGATCTTTTTTCACATAGTAGAGCGTTTTATCATCATTGCCCCACACAACCCCACCCTGGACACCGGTAAGTTCGTCGCTAAGTGTATTACCAGTCACCAAGTTTTTTACCCGAATCGTATAGATACGCCGGCTTAACGTATCTTCTGAATAGGCCAATAGGTCACCATTTGTGCTGATTGAAAAGTCCGCTATATTATAATAATTGTGACCTTGCGCATGTATGTTCATATCAAACAGTAACTTCGCATCCTTTCCCGACACGTTGTCACTTCTATAGAGTGACGGGTACTCTTGCTCACCGAGTGTTTCTGTAAAATAGAAGAATTTACCGTCTTTCACCGGTACTGAACGCTTATCCTTAACCATGCGGCTTTTTATTTCATTGAATAGTGTATTTTGTAGCGCTTGTGTCGAATTTAAGATTGAATCACTATAAGTATTCTCACGCTCTAAATGAGCAAGTACTTTTGGATCACTGCGAGAATCATCTCGTAACCAATGGTAATTATCTTGCATCACATAGCCATGAATTTTAGTCTCATGTGCTATTTTTTTCGCAATAGGAGGTGCAACCGCAGTCACGCTATCATTTGCTTTTGATACAGTGTGAGAAACGGTAGAACTCTCACAGCCCGTAAGCGCTAATACGATACTTGACGATATAAAGCTGGTAAGAATAAGCTTTTTCATATTCCTTTACTCTTTTTATTATAAATTAGATAGATTAGTAATATACCGTAGACTTAACCATATGTCCTGCCAGCAATCTAAAATATGATGTTCCCTATCTCATCGACTTAGAAACGATAGCCTTATTCCATTTTAAAATATGATGATATTTCACATTTCATCTATTCTTTTACGATATTCTGATCTGTATTGGCGATATAATTCGTTGATATTCCATATTTAACTGTAAGGAAAGTCATGCTTAGAACTTTATTCATATGTTCCTTAGCCATAGTGCTGGGTGGATGCCAAATTAGTCAAAAAGACATAAATGTCACACTCTGTGAAGACGTACTCATGAAGTACCCCCAGTACAGAGATAAAGGCCCAGTGCGTGATTATCAAGCACTGTTCACAGAGGATGCGACCTTTGCGGTACCAAAATTAAATATCTCATTACAAGGAAGTGACGCCATTGCTAGCCGTGTCAGAAGCGCCCTTATCACAAAGAAAAGTATTCATATGATCACCAGTATGAATATTACACCTAGTTCAAAAAATAGTCTCACTGCTCAGTCTCATTTTATTTTATACCTTACTAGCCTTGAAGACCGCACTCAGCCTATGAAGGTCTTTAACGGCCGTTATGAAGACCAATTAGTTATAAAGTCAGGTCAATGCTATATACAACGAAGAAATGTGTTAATAGATCGGGTTGATACCCTTTAATCACTACACATTATGAGGTGGTTCATGAGGTGGTTCTTTTGTGCCAACGGATCACCTCTTTTTGATCTCTGGTAATGGTTTTTCCTTGTGCTTCGATGTCTTTTGCAGTGTCAGCCAAAACTTGTTCTGCTTGCAGCTCCAGTTTTTCTAATAGCAGTAATAGCGTCATTTGCTCTTCGCTGGTTAAATTGGCTGTTAAACGGGTTGTTCTTTGTTCAAGATGACAAGTGATTTTTTTATAAACATCAGTGCCTAAGTCGCTTAATTTGACCAATTTAGACCGTTGATTTTCCGTTTTTTTCTCTTCATCTAAATAGTGTAATTTTAATAAGCAATTAATTGCTCGATTAACCGAGTAAGGATCTAACCTAGATTGATAGGCAATATCTGCAGCATTAATCGGTCCATAAGAGCCAATATTCAAAAGTACTCTTATCTCTCGCGTTTCTAATTCAGTAAACTGTTTAATAGCAGCATCTCTATCAATGGCCAACAAATTACTTGCCACTGCAACTCGATACGGTAAGTGATTATATAAATCATATGGCTTTGTAATACCTGCATTTAATGTAAATGCCGCTTTTCGCATTTTATTGCTCATTTAAAACCCTTTTACACCAAAATTACTCACACTGTAACTTTGCTAGACAAAATCACCAAGACACCTTACTATTTATGTTGCATATGCAACATAAAAACAAAACAGGATCTTATTATGGCGTTAGTTACCCCCCTTTCACAAGATGAAAACCAAGAAGTGCGTGAGTTAGCTAAGTTTTTTAATGAAACGCTAGGGTTTTGCCCAAACAGTGTTTTAACCATGCAAATTCGCCCCGCTATTGCAAAAGCATTTATCACCTTGAATATGGCCGTAATGGAAAACGGCGGCAGAGTCACTGCTGAACAAAAACGACTTATTGGCTATATCACCAGTGCCAATACAGGTTGTAGATACTGTGAGGCACACACAATACTAGCCGCAAAGCGCTACGGTGGTTCAGAAGAGCGACTAAATAATATTTGGCAATTCCGAGAAAGTGAGCTGTATACAAGTGCAGAGAAAGCCGCTTTTGAATTCGCACTCGCCGCATCCAGTGTGCCTAATGCTGTTGATAATATTATTGAAGCTGAATTGAAAAAGTACTGGGATGAAGGCGAAATTGTTGAAATTTTGGGTGTTATTTCACTCTTTGGTTATTTAAACCGCTGGAATGATACCATGGCGACTACCTTAGAGACAGGCGCTATTTCAGCAGGGAAAACATATTTAACACACAATGATTGGCAGGTGAACAAACACCAATAATATTTCAATGATGTAAGTCTTCGACCTCTATGTATGCGGCAGTCGGTGTGCCGTCTAACGACGGAAAATACAACTGAGTCGCACGCTTTGGGGATTTGCTCCCAACTCGTGCGACTATCACAACTCATATCGAATTAACACAACCCTGCGTATTATGTCTAAATCAAGTTAGATATTTTTTAAGATGTGTTATCAATGTATCAATATCTTCTCGTGTAATGTCCTTATGCGTAACAAGTCGCATGCCTATGTATGCTGAAGTTATCAAAATCCCTTGGTCAGCGAGCGACTGCGTTACAAAATTCATGTCAACGTGCGCTGCAACATCAACATAAACAATATTTGTTTCTACTTTATAAGCTTCAGTGCTTAAACCCGAAATACCATTAATTTCACGTGCCAAATACCCTGCATTATCGTGATCTTCAATCAACCGCTCAACGTTATTCATCAATGCAAACTGACCCGCAGCCGCCAAGATACCAGCCTGGCGCATACCGCCCCCAAGCATCTTTCTAATTCGTCGAGCTTTAGCAATAAATGTTTTATTACCCAATAACACGGACCCTATTGGTGCACCTAGTCCTTTTGATAAACACACGGTCATTGAATCAAAATGCTGACTAATTTCTTTAATATCAACTTTTAAAGCAGTCGCTGCATTGTACACTCGCGCCCCATCTAAATGTAGGATGAGCTGGTTTTGTTGACAAAACTCTTGTGCTTGTTTCAAATAATCAAGGCTTAAAACTTTACCGCCAATGGTATTTTCCAAACTCAACACCTTTGTTCGTGCAAAATGAAAATCGTCAGCCTTAATCGCGCTGGATAGCTTATTAAAACATAGGCTGCCATCCGCTTCATTTTCAATCGGTTGCGGCTGAATAGAGCCTAATACGGCGGCACCACCGGCCTCATATTTGTAATTGTGCGCATTTTGCCCACATAAATACTCATCACCTCGCTCACAATGAGCCATCAGTGCCAAAAGATTAGCTTGTGTACCAGAGCTAGAAAACAATGCAGCCTCAAAGCCGTGACGTTTAGCGGCGTATGCCTCTAACGCATTAACAGTAGGGTCATCTCCATAAACATCATCCCCCAGCTCTGCGTCAAACATGGCTTTTTTCATTGCTTTACATGGTCTTGTCACTGTATCTGAGCGAAAATCTATATTCACAATCATTCCCCGTATTTTTCCAAACGAGTTCTCAAAAAACTCAATCTATTAATATCTAATAATTCGTTATACTTTTCTTATGGGTTTTAACAGACTATTGGTGCAAAAGAGCCTTTTTCGAATGCCCGCTGATATCAAACCCTTTGATATATCATCCATATCGCGTTTTATACGTGAATATCAGTCACCGAATTCAGCTCTGACAATAGCTGTTTCTAACCAGTAACCCAACACAATATCCACTGCGCGAACCTATGCTTCGGCCAACTGTTTTGGCTTTGCTAGCGCTTGTTCACTCTGCGTAACCGGTTTATTAAGCCGCACTTAAATATCAAAAATTCACTCCGCAGTTACACACTCAGCCTTTCTAAAAGCCACAATACCCTCAACGATTGCGGACTTCCTCAATGATGTACTGCCCGCACCCGAGTCCGTGATTTCATTCTTCAATGTATGTTTAACATCAACGAATTACAAGTTGCTAGCTTCATACCAGCCATTCTTTTCCCGCTTTCAGCTGAAATTTTACACCGTATTTATCGCTTTTTTTGTATGCTGAACTACATAATAGGGAAGTAATATGACGAAACACTGCGAGGTAATGTAAACTGCCCAATTGATATATCTAACTTGTGGAAAAAAGCCCTCTCCCTGTGCACCATAAATCCAATATTGACCGATAATTGCATCTGCTAATGCCGCGAGCAATAAGCCACACACCACACACCATAAACCAGTCGACATGTTTTTTACACCGACTGAATAAATCATCATCATTGCACTGACCGCCACAGCTGTAATAACAATCGAATGTAAAGCCGTTAGCACCGAAATATATAAACCTGTTTCGGGTAAATACATAGACATAAAAGCGCTTCCACCTACCACGATTGCAACAATAGCCAATATGTACAATTTAAAATGATGGCCTATATGATATAAACCAGAATGGCTATGGATTACACTTTCTTGAGTTTTTTTTCTACTTAATGCTTCGAAATGATTTATCGCGGAAAAAACTGCCATTATTAACAATATGTACCCAGGTGCAAAAAACCACACAGAATCAGCAAGGTAATCGTGCTTAATGATTTCACCATGACGATAAAATTGCTCTCGAAGGTTAAAGTTAATCACATCTCCTACCATACATAAACTCAACGAGGCTAAGCTAAAGTTTGCAATTTTACGCAGTTTTTTACTATCCGACTGCAAATAAACCCAACGCCTTATCATCACACTTACAAACAGCAATAACATTAACGTCGTTATTTCAAAGCCAAATACTAAGTGTCGACCATCACCAACCACACTCCACTGACCAAATAAAGCACCGACTGTATCTATCATTGCAATACACCAAGCAACTATTAGTACTAAACCCACAAAAATCAGCATATCCCTACCTTATTTCACTTTTCACCGTCTACACACAAAATTAGTACTTTACCTTAAGTTAACTTGAGGTATTAAAGTAACCCTAAGCATTAAATCAACCCAAGGAAAAATCAATGAATAACATCAAGCGGCTAAACGACAATACATCGAGCTTTATGCAAAAGCTACAACACCTCATTGTTTCAACAATGAAAAATAAATAAGGACAACCCATGCATTTAGAACATATTAATTTAGTTGTCAGTGATTTACCTCGTGCTTTGGCGTTTTACCAAGCCGCCTTTCCACATTGGAGAGTCAGATGTTCTGGGTCTGGCGACTGGAACGGTCAACCCAGAAATTGGCTACATTTGGGTGACGATAATAATTACATTGCACTCAGCGACCATGGCGCCACTAAAGGACGAGACTTAAGCGGATATCAAGTGGGGTTAGCTCATTTTGCCTATGTCGTAAATAACTTAGATCACTTGGTAACACGGATGAATGCTGCTGGGTTTAATGTCGACTCAGGCAGCAATACTCACCCTTACAGAAAAAATGCCTACTTTATCGACCCTGATGGTTTTGAAATAGAGTTCGTCGAATATAGCAGTGATTTACCCAATGAACGAAATAGCGATTAACTGTTCAGTCGAATGCAAAAGCAGAAACAAGAGCCAGAGTACGGCTATTCTGGCTCATAATAACAAGCAGCTTACGATAAATACTTCACGAGCACTTCACCCACTGCATGCGCACTCGCTGGGTTTTGCCCCGTTATAACCCGCTTATCTTCAACAACAAATGACTGCCACGGCTGCTTTTTACTATACTGCACCGCATTACGTGCTAGCGCATCCTCGAGTAAAAATGGAATATCATCAATTGTGCCAAAATCCACTTCTTCTTCGCGCGTAAACCCTGTCACAGACACTGACGAAAGCAATGACTCTCCATTGCTCAAAGTAATAGGTAATAAGCCAGCTGGCCCATGACAAACCGAGGCTATTATTCCGCCACTTTCATAATGTTGGGCACTTATTGCAGCAACCGTTTTATCTTCAAATAAATCACTTAATAACCCAAACCCACCTGGGTAGAAAATAGCATCGTATGCGTTGATATCAATTTCACTTGCCGTCAATGTATTGTCAACTTTGCTATTAAACTGGTTATTATTTAAAATCTGCTGGTTTACTTCGTCACCATCTGGTTCGACACCATACAGAGGCGCACTCCCGCCCTTAATTGAGGCTATGTCATATTCAATACCTGCAGCCAATAACGCGCTCACAACATGAGTTAACTCTGGTGCGTATGTCCCATTAGCTTGTGCTGTACTACCAAGTGTTGCGTGGTTCGTGACAAATATCATTACTTTTTTCATTGTTTGTTCTCGTTAATCATTTAAATAGCGGCTTGCTAGCAAGTGTTGCGTGGTTCGTGACAAATATCATTACTTTTTTCATTGTTTGTTCTCGTTAATCATTTAAATAGCGGCTTGCTAGCAAGTGTAGACGAAAAAACAGTATCGATAATATAGGTTAAGCGCAAAGCACTTTTGCTATACAGCAACAATCGCTTTAATCAGGCACTATTCTTTATATACAATACCCGCCTTCATAACAAATGGCACTTGCTGTAATGCCCGAATATCGTGCTCGGGGTTTTTATTCAGAGCAATAATATCTGCATTCATTCCCGTATTTAAGCGACCTAAATTATGCTCTTGACCCAATAACTTTGCAGCCGACACGGTTGCACTCACCAGCACTTGCTTTTCAGACATACCATATGCAACCATGAGCTCAGCTTCTTTAGCATTAGTTCCGTGACGTGATACACCCGAGTCTGTACCAAAGGCAATATTAATTTTGTGTTTTAAAGCTTTCTGAAAAGCTTCTTTCATCACAGGTGCTACTTGCTTTACTTTATCAACAATGGCTGCAGGCATTTTCGGGTTACTTTTGGCTTCTTCGGTCACGGTCGCTCCAGCCAATAAAGTAGGCACTAAATAGGTACCATGTTGTTTAAACAACTCAATTGACGCTTTGTTGAGATAAGAGCCATGTTCAATGGAGTTAACGCCCGCCTTAATTGCGGCATTGATCCCCTCGGTACCATGCGCATGTGCTGTTACTTTGCGGCCTAAACTATGTGCCGTTGTCACAATCGCAGCAAGTTCATCATCTGTTAATTGCTGTTTAACACCTGCTGCTGTATTACTTAAGACTCCCCCCGTCGCTGTAACTTTAATAACATCAGCACCACTTTTTACAACCGAACGCACCGCCCGACGACAATCGTCCGCACCATTACATATACCTAATCCGCCAGTCACCAGTTGGTTGATGTCATGGCGGTAGCCATGTAAATCACCATGACCACCCGTAGCTGATATAAAATCCCCAGCAGCAAAAATTCTTGGACCAATTATTCGGTGATTATCTACCGCACGTTTTAATGCGAATATCACTTTATGCGGCCCACCTAAATCCCGTACCGATGTAAAACCCGCTTCCAGTGTATTCGACAAGTTAGGAATAGCACGAAGTGCTTGATCGGTCGCATATTCAGTGACCCACTGGTGTGGGTTTGCTGCTGGGTTGCGTTCAAAAGCCAGATGTACATGCATATCTATTAGTCCAGGCATGACATATTTGTCTTTTAAGTCATATACTTTTGCATTTGGCGCATTGAGTGACTGGGGCGTACGGTAACCATCGTATACAGCAGCAACTTTACCACTGTCGATCACCAGAGTTTGCTTCGAACGTGAAGGCTCTAATGGGTCAATAAGCGCTTGCCCAGCATAAATAATGGTGTCAACGTTCGCATTAACACAACTTGACACAATTAACACACTGACGGTGAGTAAGTGCTTAATAGTCTGTTTAGTTCTTTTTGTTTTTTTCATCAATAATCAACTGAAACGCTCGAAGAGTAACCATTTGATAACATAACTTGAAGAGCAATGACATAAAATATGCGACTATTTCACAAGCGTGCTCGTTAAAAGTAAAAGCATGCTGTATATATGCTCATTAAACTTCCAAGCTAAAATCTATAATCTGTCTTGTTTCAGATTCGATATCCACACTCCCTCTTACTCTTTTGACCAAACTCCTAGTTCACACTTTCCTTGCACGTTAACCTCAGCGTCACTGAATTTGGGCTCTTTTCCTTGCGCTCGCTGTTTATGATAATCCTTATTGACCGCAATCACGGTTGGGGTCAATTGAACAATGGCAAAAATATTCACTAACGTCATTAAGCCCAAAGCCATATCAGCTAAGCTCCACACTTCTTTTAACGTTGCGGTTGCGCCCCAGAGCATCATTAATAAATACAACGATGTATACAGCCCACGACCCACTCTATTATCTAACTTAAACAGGTGTAAGTTACTTTCTGCGTAAGCAAAATTAGCCACAACAGACGTAAATGCAAATAATGTAATGGCTGCGGCAACAAAATACACGCCACCTGTAGCAAGGTGTGCGGTCATGGCGCTTTGTGTCAAACGGATCCCTTCCATTTCTCCACTGATGTTAATATCGGCCAATAAAATGATCACCGCTGTACAACTACACAACACAATAGTATCTAAAAAAACCCCTAACATTTGAATATAGCCTTGGGTTACAGGGTGATTCGGCACTGGACTAGCGCTACCAGATGCATGGGGAACACTGCCTGCTCCGGCTTCGTTTGAATATAACCCTCTCTGTATGCCATTTTTTATCGCAGCGCCCATTGCGCCTGCACCAGCCTCTTGTAAGCCGAACGCCGAGAGTATTATCTCTTTGAGCATCGCAGGCACGTCGCTGATATTCACCGCGGTAATAATCACAGCCATAGAAACGAATAGAATGCCCATAATTGGTACTACTCGCTCGGCAAACCTTGCGATTGCTTTCAGCCCGCCAAGAATAATAGATCCAGCCAGTATGGTGATCACTATACCTGAATATAGTTCGGGTATATCAAATGCGAAACGCAGCGCATCCGTAATTGTATTCGTCTGCATCGCACTAAAACTAAAGCCATAACCTAAAAATAAACACACAGCAAAGCTCACGGCTAACCAGCGCTTGTTCAACCCCAGTTGAATATAATAAGCAGGTCCCCCTCTAAACTCACCTTGACTATCTCTGACCTTATACACTTGCCCGAGTACGCTTTCCGCAAACCCAGTGGCCATACCCAGTATCGCAATCACCCACATCCAAAAAATGGCACCACTGCCACCCAATGATATTGCAACGGCAACCCCAGCTAAATTACCAGTGCCAACCCGAGCTGAAAGCCCTGTACAAAGCGCTTGAAATGAACTTATACCTTCTTTTTCAGCCTTATTACTGCCTCGTAGCAAAGAAAACATATGACGAAACTGGCGAATTTGTATCACGTTTAGTTTGTATGAAAACCATACACCGGCAAAGAGTAAGACATAAATCAATACTTGACCGTGTCCCCACAAAACACCATTCACTGTACCTACAAATTGTTCAAACATAATGCCCTCTTTGTTAACGCTATTTCATACGTGTTATAATAGTTATCCCAAGGTTCTGCATTTCTGAATTAAAGTTCTATCTTCACCTTATTATTGTTATATCACATGCGCTCATACTCAGGTCAAATTGCAATATACATGCAACACTTAACAATGAGAGAGCGGCTAACAAAATTTTACATCCACCTTAATTAAATTTCTTACTTGGTAAATGCACACCAGCAACCATACACCTAACAGAGCCACCTGCAGATTCTACCGTTGAGATATCAAATGGTAATAATTCCACAAACTCTTCAAGTACTTCGATTTGTTCTAAGCTCAATGCTGAAAATGCCGTTTGTGATAATGCTAATATCTTATTGTTTCGCCCTTGTAGCTCTATGGCGTTTCCACAGAACTGATTGACTTGCGTATTACTTAATTTAATCACTTTTAAGTTATTATTACGAAAATGCGCGAGTAGCCTTGGTTGCTGGTGCTTTGGTACCATATCTAGTCCAACCATCACGAATTGATCCGCAACACACATCACCACATTAGTATGATAAACGGGTACTTTATTTACGTCATATGCATTAAAAATGACAGGCTCAACCGCTAACTCCGTACATACCTGTTCAACGAGTTCTCGGTTACTTCTTTTTGATTCAACCACATAAGCAGCACTATTATTATGATCTAGTACCATCGAACCCGTGCCTTCTAAAAACACCTCTCGGTTGACTCTATTACTATAGTCAATCGTTTGCTTTACTTCATAGTGTTCTGAGAGGTAATCTAAAACATCTTGACGGATCTCTAAGCGGCGGTTTTCTGCATACATAGGATACACAACCACTGAACCATTACTATGGGTCGAAAACCAATTATTAGGGAACACTGAGTCTGGTGTTTTATCCGATTCGTCTTCAAACAAATGTACCATCACGCCCGCAGCCATTAACTGTTCAGCAACACGTGTAACCTCAAGATAGGCTTGTTTAGCCACATCACGACCCTTTGTACATATTTGGAAAGTATTATCCATCATGGTTTGAGGGTTTGACGTAAAATGATGAGGTCTCATCATCACTACTGCATTCGGTGCATGTACTTTATTCATATTAAAACTCCTGTTCCGACCAAATCGTTAACTTTCGTATACTGATGCAGAACACCATTATTAACTCTTTGAAACTTAAGCTGCCTTATCACACTTTCAGACAATGCAGTGACTCTTCGTCACGCTAGAGTGATTATCTTAGCGTGATCAATTGCTATAAGAAATGGCAATAAAATGCACAAATAATAATATTTTTATACAAATTGCTAGATATAAATACAAAAAGTGCTAATTTGATCACCTACTCACATAAAATATAGCGACGAATCATGACGCCATATATTTACGACTCTCTTGATAAACAATTGATCATTGCCTTAAGAAATAATGGCAGAGCAAGCATATCTGAGCTGGCAAGCCAGCTAAAAGTGTCGAGGGGCACTATACAAAATCGCTTAGATAGACTAATTGGCAGTGGTGCGATTTTAGGCTTTACGATTCGCATGCATGAACAACTTGAAACAGATTCAATTAAAGCCATTATGATGATAGAAGTCGTAGGCAAGTCTACGAGCCAGGTTGTTCAGCAACTTAAAGGGATCCCCGCACTTGTTAAAATACATACAACGAACGGGGCTTGGGATCTGATTGCTGAAATGAATACACCTAACCTAACAGAATTCGATAGAATACTGCGGCAAGTACGGGAGTTGGAAGGAGTATTAAATAGTGAAACAAGCATAATGCTTACAAGTATGTAGTAACCATTATGCATATTCAATAATAAAGATAACCGTGCATATGTCGCAGCGCTAATAAAGCGTTATTTGCCACTACGAACAATAAACTCAAGCCTATTTCCACTGGGTTCACGGATCATCATATGTTGGGTTGGCCCTTTACCTAAAAGCTCTGGCGCAAATTCTATTTTCATATTTTTTAATGTTTTAAAACGTTCATGTAACGCATTTAATTGGGCAACTGAGCCTACATTAAATGCTAGATGATGTAGCCCTACATTATTTTTGCGGTTAAACGGTTGCATTGATAAAGGTGCTACTACCTGCCAAAGTGTAACCATAACATGCTCATTAGATAAAAAATAAGCGGGGTAAGTTGTGTCATGTCCATTGACCTTAAAACCTAACTGGTCGACAAAAAACGCTTTAGACAGCTCAAGGTCAGATACCGTTAACCCTACATGATTAACGCCGCCAATCGCTATCGGATCACTCTTTGCAAATACTGCTCCGGTAAAAAAATTTAAACCGATCAATACTATCAATATTAAGTTTGTCTTCATTGTTACGCCTCAACTTGCTGTGGCACAAATATCGATTTATCCAAGCTGATACTGTATTGTGTGATAACAGCAAGGTTGCCAATAAACCATAAATCCTTAATCACAAATTGCCCTAAACCGCTTAAAAGTGTTGCAGAACTGAACGCACCTTCTGCCGTTAATAAGAAGGTTTGCGTCATAACAAACACCGCACCGGCCCCAACCACCGCTATAAATACAACTCGAGGGGCTTTCATCCAGATCGCAAAACCCAAAACAGTGGCAAACAACACATCATAAGCCCCTATTGCATTTGACGCACCTTGCACAGTAAATATGGCATATAACCAAGACATAAAGGGTGATGTTTCAACCAATGAAACAATGCCATTTGCTTCAAATTCAAAAAACTTCATCGCTCCTATCCAGTACAAAACTAACGCGACAGGTAAAAAATTCAACAATGCATGTTGACGAAGACTCATTGCATCATATTTGCATAGGTACACAGCAAGCGGGAGCAACGCCGCATATTTTATTATTCCCTGGCCAGAACCAATAATAGGAAAGCCACCAAGGCTCGCTATCCAGCGTGTTTCGCTAAATAGTGTGAACAAAGGGACTAACGCAAGAATAGCAACAATGGTGAGCAATACACTGCGTAAAACGGGCTCTCTCGCAGCAAAAATAACTAATAGTGCACCGACTAGAAACACAATTCCGGTCAAAATGCTTAACAATGGCGTATCAACCCACTCAGTCAACAAATAAAAGTTAAATGTATGTGTAATGGCATTCGCATTGCTACCCAAAAAGAATGAAAACCCCAATAGGGTAAAGCTAATTAATAATGTAATACGCACTATATTACTGGTTTGATTGTTCGTCATCATCGACCTCGGCATCTAATTAATAACCAAAAGACCGAGATTGTGATAATTACTATTCAATAGTTATTAATTTAGTCTCAAATTAATACTTAAAATGTCATTTGACGATTAACCTACCACACTCATTAGCAGTGTAGCAGCAGGAAATAAACCTTTACTACTCCCCATATTAGTCATAGATTTAATCCAAAACATCAATGGCTTGGCAGTTTCTTGTTCATCACCATGCTCTCGCCAATCCATAATACAAATATGATTTGCCAGTGGTTTATAACCAAAGTGCTGCCACATGCCATCTAGTGGTTGATATGAATGAGGTCTTTTCAAATGATTTGCTTCACGTACAACAGTCGCTAGCGCAATATAATTGTAAGAACACAATTGGCTAACAAACTGCTCTGCCAATTTAAACATTGTCGTTGCATAACCATTGCCACGATAACGTGGATACATTAAAACCTCGCTAAAATAGAATGTCGAGGCCAATGGGTACATGCTATTAACAAACGGACGTCGCACAGCCGGTTGTTCATGGGCCAAAGGTAATCCTGTTAATCCTCCAACAATTTTTCCTTGGTCTTTCATTACCACCATAAAACTTTGCTTGGTATTCGCAAATTTACGAAGGTACTCAACTTCATAACTTACACATCCGCCATATAAGTATGGATATTCAGCAAAAATGTCGATCCTGAGCCGCGCAATTTCATCAATTGCATTCGTAATCTCATCGCCTGTTAATATGTCGAATGTATGCTGTGTCATAGCCTGTTACTCTGATGATTTTTCTCTATCATAAAATGTAAATGTGGAATAACTATGGACTAAAACAGGCGAATGAAGTTTGCGCGTGACCTTTTGATAAGTCACGAGTGTTTAGTGAAATAAATAAACACATTTATGAACTTTTTCATTTTTATTCCTCATATACTGCCTTAATCAGTTTCTATTAATTCATATAAAACAAAAATTTATACTATTGAATTAAGCAAAACATTTGCGGTACAATCTGTACCGTTATTATGGAATTTAATTTTTCAAAGGATATGAGATGAAACGACTCACACTCGTGTGTGCGGTAAGTACTGCCTGTTTATTAACTGCCTGTGGCGACTCGTCAAAGAGTAATATCAATGATACTAACTCGTCTACTAATACAACAATACCTGTAAACGCGGCCCCATCACCAACCCCGGTTTCTAAATACGGCATCAGTTTTAATACAGTAATTGAAAATGACTGTGGCGTTGCGCCTATTGCAAGTAGCTTAGTTTTTCATAACGAGCAAGGTCAAGCCATTGAAACACCAGTGATAAAACCAGACGGTCTGTTTCAATATAGTAGACCTGCTGATACCCATTATATTTCTATCATTGCAACGCAAACTGATAGCAATAATGAAAAGCAAACTGAAATCATCACCATCAATAATGTGGACGATATCGCGAGTGACTTAGCATTGGGCACAGTGACCTTTAAAGGGTATCAAAGCTGTGACTGTGACGCTGTGAATTTTGATGTTAGTGAATTAGCCGTAACCAATTCAGACTACACATTAACTGGGTTTTCTGACAATATCATTTTAGCAAATAGTCCAGCGGAATTAACACTTTGTGCAAACTCACTACAAGAGAAACTCCTATTTATTAAAAATGCTAATACAGGTGATGTACGTGGCGGGATGTTTTCACTCACTGACGGTAATCACATTGTACAAAGCGATGCTGACTTCACCTCAACAGGCGTCGTAGTCAATACGACACAACACACACAAGCCAACGAATACGTTTTAATATCAACCAACCCTGCCGATCTTGTTACGCGAGAGCAATCTAGATACGCACGATTCTCCGATACACCACTGTATATTTTCCCGGATATTGTTAAACAAAATTACATCACCTCATATTTAGAGCAAACCTCATCTCAAGCGGGCATATCCGTGACGATTGCATCATTTGTCACCAATACAATTGATGATACTGGCACCTATAACACACTTTCCCACATTCAAGGCTCTTATGAGCTGGCCGCAGCATTTGCTGAATTTGGTAACTCATTTAATGACGCCTCACAATCTGTAACATATGACTTTGGTAATGCTGATCAAAGAATAAATGAAGTCACGGTTACCCTGAGGTGGCAAGACCAATTTAATGGTAATGTCAGCTGGGCAGTCAGGGGCAAGACGCAAGCAAACATTGCTGCCGATTTATCATTTGGTAACTACCTCAATGAAAGTACCGCACAACTCAGTAACCCGTCACTGAGCGTGACACTCGCCGCTCACCAATTTAACGGTGATTTTGCCACACTACAAAGGCTAAGAACCGAACCGCTATCAAGCAATGAAATAAGAGACTTGCTCGCACAGTCAGCCTTTTTAAACATTACAGCAAGCCAATGACTCATTTGCGTGGTTAAACACCCCCGACTTTGAAAAAGTATTTTAGGCACACTGACTTATTCGACATAAGCCATTGTGTCTTCTTTCATACAAATAATTATAAAAACAGTGTACTAGGTTACGTACCCTGCACTAACAAGCTTTGATTTAACACCATGGAGTACTGATTTAATCACCCAGTACGCATTGAAGTAATAGAAAGGACTATTATGACTATAAAACGATGGGAGTGGTTAGCTGCTCTATTTGCTCGACCTTACGCATTTACTTATGCGAAGACAAAAAATAAAGTTAATACCACTATACCGACTTTACTGGCTGCTCTGTGCGTGCTTTTTTTTACTCAATCAGCAAAAGCGATAGAATGCCACAATGTATATGTAGAGGGGTTTCAACTCCGATGCGCAAACTACTCAATGGTTAACAATAACCTTTTTAGTGTGACATACCATCAAGCAGACTCCTCTTCTAACACAGCTCAATTAGTCTATGTTAGTAACCCAGGTTACATCGTTGAGGAAGTCCCTCAGTACGTTACCAAAGGTGAGACGTATACCCTTACTAATAACTTATCCACCCAATCTCCAAAACAAACCATTACAATTACGTGGAGGGAAGGGAGCACAAATGGCTTTGACGTACCTATTTTAAGTCATAATCCAAATACCGACGCCGAGTTCCATTTAAGTAGTAAACAATTACATATAAATGATTATCAAGGCCTCGACGTTATCAGTGAGGCTCCATATCATAGTATAAGGCTCGAAGACAACGCATACGATAATCACCTATTTAAATTAGAGTATGGCTCACGTATCCGATTCAATGATCAACCAAATATCACACTTGGAGAGTATAAAATTAGTGTGACATTTGAGAATCTCAATGAGCCTTCTCTTAATGTAACAAAACAATTTACCATTGAAGTAGTTGATCATGTGACACTCTCTGGTCGACCCAAGAGCAGCGTTTATCAAAACCAAACATATAGTTTTAGCCCGACAATTAGTCACTCAGATCACCTTGACCCAAACGAGTACAGTTTTCATATTGAAAACAAACCCACCTGGGCCACATTCGATACCAGACTGGGGATGTTACAAGGTACTCCGACAGAAGATGATCTCGGTGCTACTGAAGAGATCCATATTTATGTTACCGATGGTAAAGCGCGTTATTTGGTCGAGCCTTTTACAATCACTGTGCTCCCATTTAATTACTCGCAAAAAGTCAATTACTTACACTATAATAGCCTTTATACTGGCAGGGAGTTTTCGCTATTTCCACATCATATCGAAAATACAGACAACGACCCTTTAACATATCAGTTATTAAAAGCGCCACAATGGATGGAAGTTAACCCTGCCTCTGGCGAACTGTTTGGTATTCCTGAAGCGAATAGCGATATAGACCTACTTGAAACAGAAACGATTGACGTGACTATTGCGGTGTCTGACGGTGAAAATACCTACCAAACATCTCACACACTCTATATTACCAAACTAGACGATGCAGAACTCATACTGCCGTTAACAGGCAACCTCTCTTATTCATCAAGCACGTACAACTTTGATATCGATGAAAGCCAGGGGTTATTAAGTCATTTTAACATCAGTAATGAGCTAAAAGATCGACTTTCAGTCACAGTTATCAATGCTGACCTCCTCTGTCAGAACCATGGTCTTCTCGTAGGAAGTAATGGCGTAATTATTTTGAATAACTACTCTAACAACACATTCACGTGTCAATTTCAGTTTATCATTCAGGACTTTAATCAGGCATCAAAAGTACATACCGCGAATCTTACTTTTACTCCTGGTTCAGTGCCACCGCTCATCAACTGGGATAGCGTATTTATAGAGGAAGACCAAACAACGACCATAGATGTCCTTGCCAATGACGTTATAGGTGATAAATCTTCGGCGAAAAGTACATTAAAAATAACTTCGGCACCTCAGCTAGGTGATGCAGAGGTGATTGATGGCCAGATTAAATATACTCCACACCCAAATATGTTTGGCCAAGACACCTTAAGCTATAGTTTTGATAGCCCATTTCATGGTGTCACTGGTCCAGTAACTATTGATATTAATTTCAATAACGACGTACCGACAGTGACGCCCCATACAGCTCAATTAATTGAAGATGACGTATCACAGTCAATTTCATTACGCGCTTTAGCTTCTGACATAGAAGACGGCGTACCCGCAGGTGCTATTAGTATTATCAGTTCGCCAACAAAAGGCGCTATGAGCTTTAACTTACAAGATGAGTCTATTGTTTATACGCCAAGAGCAAATGAAACCGGTATTGATACACTTTCATTCACAGTAACAGATAACTTTGGTGCCGTATCTGAGCCTGGTATTATCACATTTGATATCGAGGCCGTTAATGATACACCCATCGCCCAAAGCGATACGTTAAACACACTTGAAGATACGGTTAAAGAACTCAATATTTTAGAAAACGACTCTGATATTGAAGATGAAACGTTTACCGCCGAAAACATCACCCTTGAAGATCAAGGCCAAGGTGCTGGCATCTATCCGCTTGCGAATGTAACCGTCACTCCTGCGGGCAACCTCTTGGTTAACCCAACACCTAATGCAAGTGGCACGTTTTCATTTACCTATATGGTCACTGATAGTGGTGGTAATACCTCACAACCCGCCACCGTCAATGTACTCATTGAGGCAGTAAATGACGTACCAAGCGCAGACTCTAAAAAAGTCGAGGCTATTGAAGAGCAGCCAATAGCCATAACGTTAACAGCAAGCGACATCGAGCAATCTCCTTTAACGTACAAAATTATTTCTGTGCCAAAAAGTGGTAACCTGACAATTATTAATGATGTGGTAACTTATACGGGCAACCTAAACTTTTCTGGTGCTGATAGCTTTACCTACGCGGCATTTGACCAAACTTCATGGTCAACACCAGCCACCGTTAATATCAACGTTGCCAATGTTCAAGATTTACCATTAATCTCTGGCTCACCAGCAACCAATGTTAAACAAGGTCAACTGTATGACTTTACGCCTACAGCCAGCGATGTTGATAACGATGCCTTAAGCTTCACGATTAATAACATGCCTTCTTGGCTAAGCTTTAATGCCTCAACAGGTCAGCTAGTAGGAACACCGAGCAATGATGATGTCAATACATACACAAATATTGCAATTAAGGTGTTTGACGGCACTGGATATACTGCGCTAACTCCATTTTCAATAGAAGTTATTAACGTTAATGATGCTCCTACATTAACAGGTACGCCAGCCGCTTCAATCAATGAAGATGCGCTATATAGCTTCACACCGTCACTTACTGATGTAGATTTGGATGACTCACACACTTTTTCTATTGAAAATGCACCAATGTGGGCAACCTTTAATACCACATCAGGCGTGCTTAGCGGCACACCAACAAACAAGCATGTTGGTAGCACTGACAATGTTATCATTAGCGTGACAGATAAAGCCGGTGAAAAAGCAACATTACCCGCCTTTAATATTACAGTGAAAAACGTCAACGATGCGCCACAATTAACCGGTACGCCGTCATCAAGTGTAGCGCAAGACAGTACGTATACTTTTACACCAACACTCACCGATGTTGATAAAAGTGACTCACACACGTTTGCTATTCAAAACAGACCTGAATGGGCGACCTTTAATACTGAGTCAGGCACATTAACTGGCACCCCTCTCAATAAACACGTTGGTGGCACTGAAAATATTACCATTAGTGTGACAGATAAAGCAGGTGAAAAAGCAACATTACCCGCCTTTGATATTACAGTGGAAAACAT
Source organism: Pseudoalteromonas sp. MMG005 (assembly GCF_018101015.1). Classification (NCBI taxonomy): domain Bacteria; kingdom Pseudomonadati; phylum Pseudomonadota; class Gammaproteobacteria; order Alteromonadales; family Pseudoalteromonadaceae; genus Pseudoalteromonas; species Pseudoalteromonas sp. MMG005. The sequence goes on from NZ_JAGJEK010000008.1 coordinate 134,844, forward strand.
CAATGATGCGCCACAATTAACCGGTGTGCCGTCATCGAATGTGGCACAAGACAGCGTATATACTTTCACACCAACGCTCGTTGATGTTGATAAAAGTGACTCACATACGTTTGCTATTTTAAATAAACCCGAATGGGCGAGCTTTAATTCTGAGTCAGGTACATTAACGGGTACCCCACTCAATAAACACGTTGGTAGCACTGACAATATTATCATTAGCGTGACAGATAAAGCCGGTGAAAAAGCGACTTTACCCACCTTTAGTATTACAGTATCAAACACCAATGATGCACCACAGTTAACAGGTACGCCGCCATCAAGTGTAGCGCAAGACAGTGCGTATACTTTTACACCCGCACTTAGCGATATTGATGTTGATGACTCACATACTTTTGCTATTCAAAACAGACCTGAATGGGCGACCTTTAATACTGAGTCAGGCACATTAAATGGCACGCCGCTTAATGAACATGTTGGTAGATCTGATAATATTATTATCAGTGTGGCTGACAAAGGAGGGGCAACAGCAACACTGCCTGCTTTTGCTATTGAAGTAACTAATATCAACGATGCGCCAGCCCTTACTGGTGCTCCTTTACTCGAAGTCGAGCAAAACAATATATATAACTTCGAACCGACATTAACAGACCCAGACCTTGAAGACATACACACTTTTTCAATAGAAAATAAACCAACTTGGATCACCTTTGATGAAATCTCTGGCGCGCTGACGGGAATACCTGTCGATAACGATGTAGGAACTTTCGAAAACATCATCATCAGTGTCAAAGATAATGTAGCAGGTAGCCTATCAGTGAGCTTGGCACCGTTTAGTATTACAGTCATTAACAGCCCTGACATTCCCTCAGCTGAACCTTTTCAATTTACGTTGAATGAAGGCGAAGCACTGACCATTGGGAAAGTAAACGGTTTGCTTAGTACTGCCACTGATGTGGATTTAGACTCTGGCGATACACTTATTGCAATATTAAGAGAGTCTGTAAAATACGGTACGCTTACTCTCAATGAAAGCGGTGCATTTATCTATGAACATGATGGGTCTGAAACACTCGAAGATACATTTACATATCGAGTGAAAGACAGTACAAATCTTGTATCAACAACTCAAACCGTGACACTCACGATTAACCCTATTGATGATGCGCCAATAGCTAAAAATGATGAAGCGAGCACACAAGAAGATACGCCCGTTACCTTCTCTCTCATTGACAATGATACTGATGCAGAACAAAAGCTTGTCGCGGCTTCTGCCAGGCTTGTGACAGAGCCTAAATTTGGCTCAGTGTCTATCATCAATGGTAGTGCCACCTACACACCAAATAAACACGCTAATGGGCCTGATTCATTTACTTACACCGTGTCTGATTCCACCCCACTAACCTCTGAACCTGCAACGGTCAATATTGCAGTTGCCGCCGTAAACGATGCGCCAAAAGCAGTCAACATCTCTAAAATGACGGATGAAGATACAGACTTAGTCATCTCGATAGACGATATTCGCACCCAAGCAAGCGACATCGAAGACACTAATCCAACAGGTGACGTTAAGCTTACCTCTGAGCCGACACATGGTGCAGTGACTCTGAACCAAGCTGATGGCACATTAACTTACATACCTAATCTCAATGTGGTAGCGACCGACACCTTTAAGTACACCATTGCCGACAGCAACGAAGAAGTGTCTAACGAAGCGACAATTAGCATCAATATTGGCGCAATTAATGACAGACCCGTTGTTGAAAATGACAGTGCACAAACCGATGAGGATACCCCATTAACATTAGACATATTACATAATGACTCTGATGTTGAAGACCAAGGTTTTAACGGGGCAAACATTACCCTGGAGGACCAAGGCAAAGGGGAAGGCGTGTTTGACCTTGCTAGTGTTACCGTGAATGCCGATGGGCAGCTACATATAGCACCCGCTAAAGATGCCGTTGGAGAACTGACCTTTACCTATGTGCTAACAGATAGTGAAGCATTGGCATCAGTACCAGCTACTGTGAAAGTGACCATTAAACCAGTTAATGACGCACCAGTGGCTGAAAACAACACTGCAACCGTTCAAGAAGATGGGTCATTTGAAATTAACATTTTAGGTAATGATACTGACGTAGATGCGAATGATAAGTTAGATGTAGCAAGTGTAACTTTAACTGATGCAGCCAGTTCTGGTACAGTGGTTATATCAGCTACTGGCACCGCGACCTACACACCTAATGAAAACTTCTCAGGTTCTGATAGCTTTACCTATACAATCAAAGACATTGCTGGTGCTATTTCAAATAAAGCAGAAGTCTTGGTAACAGTTGAAGCGGTAAATGATGCACCAGTAGCAACACCAAGTGCGATGACTGTTGTCGAAGACGGTAGTATCGACATTACACTAACAGGAACAGACATTGAAAAGTCTGCGCTAACTTACAAAATTAGCACTACACCTAGTAACGGGGTACTCACACCAGTAAGCGGTGCAGTGTGGTCATATACGCCAACAGCAAACTTTAATGGCACTGACAGCATTGCATTTATCGCCAATGACGGGGAGCTAGACTCTGCGCCGGCACAAATAGCAATCACGATCACAGCGATAAACGATGCACCCAACGCGCAAAATGTATCAGCAACTACGGATGAAGAAACCCCAATTTCGATAACACTCAATGGCAGTGATATTGATGGTGACAACCTTAGCTTTATTATTATCAATCAACCAAGCAATGGCTCTGCGACACTGTCTGGTGGGCAAGTAAACTACATTCCAAATGATGATTTTACTGGTACTGATAGTTTTAATTACCAAGCAAATGATGGTTCGCTCACATCTAACAGTGCTGTTGCCAATATTCAGATAAATAACGTGAATGATGCGCCAAACATTACAGGCACACCTGCGACCACAGTTCGTCAAGGTAATACCTATACCTTTACACCAAGTGCAACTGATATTGATAGTACACAGCTGAGCTACATCATAGTCAATAAGCCGATATGGGCTAATTTTGATAGTACAACGGGTACTTTATCAGGCACCCCTGCTCGCGGTGATGTCGGTACTAGTAACAACATTTCTATCACAGTCAGTGACCAAGAACTCACCGCTTCTTTGCCAGCCTTTGCCATTGAGGTGAGTTTTACCAATACACCACCACGCGCACAAGCACAAACCATATCGGTACAGGAAGATGGTACAACGAGCTTTATACCTGCTATCAACGATATCGACGGTGATGCGTTAAATGTAGAAATTGTTACTCAACCAAATGCTGGCACTGCGTCTGTACAAGGGAATACCCTCACATATACACCGAATGCCAACTACAATGGAGAAGATACACTCACCTATATTGTTGATGATGGCACCGACAAATCATCAGAAGCGCGTATTGCTATTAATGTTGTTTCTGTGAACGATATGCCACAAGCAAACCCTGACACATTCACATTTGACGGCAACGATGCCAATCGCTACGTACTTGATGTGTTAAGTAACGATACTGACCTCGATGAGCAGCCACTCACTATCGTTGGTGCACAGACATCGATCGGCAGTGTTGTGGTTGAAAACAATCAATTGGTATATCAAGCACCAACCCAAGCTTCAACCACTGTGACTATTCACTATGTGATTGTGGACCCTGAGCAAGCACGTAGTGCATCAAGTGCAACGTTAAACATTACCTCACAGCAAACGGGCTTACCTGTAATTGCCGCCCCAGCTGATATTTCAGTGGATGCAACGGGCTTATTCACTAAGGTAGAACTGGGTATCGCCACCGCGACCGATAGTCAAGGCAATACACTTGCAGTGTCATTGGTCACTAATAAGCGCATATTTACCCCAGGTAAACACCTTGTTTATTGGCAAACCCAAGATAGCAAAGCACGCATGGCTATGGCATCTCATACCGTCACGGTAAACCCAATTGTATCTATTGATCAGGGTTTTACCGTCAGTGAAGGCAGCAGTAATACCATAAGTGTTCAGCTAAATGGTGATGCCCCTAGCTACCCAGTCACCATACCGTATACAGTCTCAGGCTCTGCGTCTGCCGCAGATCACACCTTAGAAAATGGTGAAATCGTTATTGCTTCTGGCCGTTCCGGCTTAATCACATTCGATGTTATTCAGGACGATCTGCAAGAAAAAGGCGAAGCAATTCTTATTACGTTAGGTAATGAAGTGAATGCAAATTCATCAAGTAATACAGCCACTATATCTATCGAAGAAGGAAATATCGCCCCGCAAATCACCACAACAATCTCGCAACAAGGCGAAAACCGTACCCTCGTCGCAGCTGATCAGGGTGAAGTCTCACTCTTAGCAACTGTGTCTGATGCTAATGCCGATGATGTATTACAAGTATCATGGGCAAGTACAGACCCTCGCCTTCACAATACCAGTGGGACAGATAAAGAGTTTACCTTCTCGCCAGAAAAGCTACCTGCGGGTAATTATACTATTACTGCAAGCGTGACAGATAACGCAACGCCAGCACTGACAACTTCTCAAGATGTATATTTTGAAATCATTGCACAACTGGCTACGCTCACATCGCAAGACAGCGATGGTGATATGATCCCAGATAACGAAGAAGGCTATGCCGATTCTGATGGCGACGGGATCCCTGATTATCTAGATGCGATTTCACAACTGAATGTGTTACAAGGCAGTGCTGGTAATTCAACTGCCCATTTGATTGAAGCTCAACCTGGTACATCTTTGCGTAAAGGCACATCTGTTGCGCAAAATAGTTCCGGTGGCGCGCAACTATTAAGCTCAGAATTACCCAGTGACGATACGGCACAAAATGTAGGTGGTTTATATGACTTTATTGCCTCTGGCCTAATGAATGCTGGTGATGTATTTACCATTGTGCTGCCTCAATATGAGCAGGTGCCTTTAAATGCTATCTATCGCAAATACAAAAATGGCGAATGGGTCAACTTCACGCTCGGTGACGGAAACACGGTGATGTCAGCTCAAGGCGAATCAGGCTATTGTCCTGCAGCAAGCAGTAGCCAATGGCATGAAGGACTTAACCCTGGTCACTGGTGTATTAAACTACAAATTGTCGATGGTGGTCCTAACGATGATGATGGCCTCGCGAATAAATCAGTGGTTGATCCAAGCGGTATGGCTATCGTACTCAATGGCAATTCATTGCCCGTTACCACCGAAGACACCTTCACAGTCACTGCAGGTAAGCGCACTCAGCTAGATGTACTCAGCAATGATAGCGATGCTGATGGTGATGTATTGTCTATTGTTAATGTCACTAGCGATATTGGTACGGTTGAGCTCAATGGCAACGACATATACTTTACGCCACCCAATAACTTTGCAGGGCTTGCACAACTAACGTACATGATTGGAGACACGCAAGGAGGGTCTGCAACCGGTCATGCCAGTATCACCATCGTGATGAACAGTGCACCGATAGCAACGCGAGACACAGCGAGCACCAAAGACAATCAAACACTGGAAATTGATGTACTCGCCAATGACCATGATGTTGACGGAGATACTCTAACAGTCACAGCGGCAAGTGTTGATGAAGGCTCTGTGCGTATTACGTCAGGTAATACACTGAGTTTTGTGCCTACCAAAGGTTTTGCGGGAAATGCCACTATCTTATATACAATTTCTGATAACGCCGGTGCCACAGCCAACGGGGAGGTTATTGTGACCGTCACACTCAGCCCCACTGAAACACCGACAAAACCAACACCCGATACACTGCCTGAGAAGGTAAAAAAGTCATCAGGCTCATTTAACCTATTATTACTCATATTACTGAGCCTAATTATGAGGCGCAATAAACACCTCTTTTAATACATACACATCTTATAGATGCGTTAAAAGCCAGCTCAATTGCTGGCTTTTTTATCACTTATCAGCACAGCGATTCGTTAACCTCTAAATGTTCTCAATTCATGAACAACCAGAAACGCACGGAGTCTGTTACGTTAATTTACGAGCTGTGTCAGTAAAAAAGTTACACAATCCCGCCAACACAATTGTATTGAGTAATGTGATGTACGTTTATGGTTAACGTTGAATCGCGAATAACATGCGATTAAATACAATACGGAGGCTGAGAAAAGTGACGTGAGCAGTTTTATGTGTAAGGGCAACAGAAACGCGAATAGGTAAACGAGCGAGGGATTTTTCCATCGCTCTTAAATTTAGTTAAATTATTGATTAAGCTTTGCTTTTGCTTCTTCAACTTTCGAAAAATCTAAACCGAGTTCATCAACCGCTTCTTTGATAAGCGCTGGATTTTGCATAACCAACCCCATGAGCTGCTGCAGCTTTTCCGGTGGGATCCCAAGCTGTGATACAACCCCCATCGCCATCAACGGATTTTCTGTCAGCGTTTGAAATAGTTCGCTTATTTTTTCATCACTAATATTATGTTCTTTCAAAATCGCAATAATTGGGTTCATTAAACTACCTTAATTAAATAGAGTTATCGGGCCAAAGCTCACTATCTATTTTTTTTGTAAGCCAAGTGCATCAAAGCATAGACCCTATTAATAGTGGCAAATTTTACAAATTCAAGTAAACATCTGCTCTCTACTTTTGACGCATCAATGCAACAGCTAGCCCTGACACCAAAAATACCACCCCAGCACCCATATTTAGTCCTGACATAATAGTGGGACTTTTCTGTAACCAATAACGCAATCGCGATGCGCTCATACCCATAAGACTAAATCCAACCGTAGTCAATAGCGCAAACCAAAGCCCATATCCCATCATTTGGCCTGTCACAGACCCCAAATCTGGGTTGACAAATTGAGGTATAAAAGCCAGCACAAATAATCCTGGTTTTGGGTTCAGTGCAGCCGATAAGAACCCAGTCCAGAATATCGAGCGCAAGGATTGTTTGGCTACAGGGTCAAAGTTAAATAAATGTCGGTGACGTAACACTTTTACACCCAACCAAATAAGATAGCTCGCACCTACCAATTTCACGATATAAAAAGCCACAATAGACGTTTGCAGTAGCAGCGTTAATCCTAATGTAGCCGTACAGACATGAAAAAGTATGCCAGTACCCGACGCAATACCAGAGACAACAGCAGCCCGCTTTCCTTGACTGAGCCCCCGTCCTATTGCTAATAAATTATCAGGCCCAGGTGAGCAAACAAGCAACAAACAAGCGATGGAATAAGCTAACACAATCTCAACTGGAAACATCATTCTCTCCTATTATTTTAAAACTTGTTTGCTTAAGTGCAGACTTAATATCACTCATTTCATGTGGATTTTTTTGTGTCAACGCGAGTTGTTCTAGCGCTTTTTTGTATGCATACTCTAACGCTTTATCAGCAGTTATACTGTGATCTGGCTGCACCCCTTTACCTTCCCAGTTTGTATTTGTTATTGGGTTAATTGCCATAGCAACGGGCATAGCTACATGTATATCATCGCCAATATCAACAAATCGCCATGGATTTGCACCGCCCTTCGTACTCTCGCCAATGATTATGGCACGCCCTAAATGTTTGAAATTGTATGCAAACTCCTCAGCAGCAGAAAATGTCGCATTGCTCGTTAAGATATAAATAGGCAAAGAAGGGCGTTTTTTTCCTTCAATAGCAACCGTCCAATACTCACTAGTTTGGTCTGTGTCACGAGAGTAAAAGCTGTTTAAATGCGTTTTTTTATCAAGAAAATAACTACTTATTTGTTGAACCATTGCAGCATCTCCACCGCCATTTTCACGTAAATCAATTATCAAACTATCTACATCACTCAACAGTGTCATAATGGCATGTACTTTTTGTTTACTTTCCTGCGTTACATTTGCAAAGCCCCAAAATGCCATAACACCGACATTCCCTGGTAGAATTTCAATTCGATTGAATCCAAAATTTTTGCGTTCTAATTGCGTAAACCAAGACTCATATGGCGCTTTTTTTGCTTCAATGGCATCCTGTGTATTCGGTTTATGAGACACACCAAGATGTTTATCAAACGCTTGCAATCGAGTATTAAGTATCGGCAGCAATTCTGATGCACTCTTTGCCTTTGTAAAGTCCTCCGACTGTGTAAAGTGTGTTAAATGACTCATTATTGCGGGAATATTCTGCTGCAAAACGTAAAACTCTTCTATGTGCTTTTTCAGTTCATTAACCAATTGATGCTTATCCACTGCACTGGCAATAGCAGATGTAGATATTATTTGTATCAACAACATCACGGGAACTACAAAATACTTCATATAACCTCTATGCTCATTATCCTTCATACAGAGCAAACATAGACTGACCAATATTCGGTTTAGTTCCCATAAAGTTAAGTTGTTATTTTCTAAAAAACGTCAAAAGGGTCAACTTTATAATACTTCGTCTACTCAAGCGTCATTACAACAATAAACACACAAAATACACCCGAGGCCAACAATCATCTATTGCCTGTTTCAGCATGTACAGCCCTCTTATAGTTCCCTAAAATCATATCAAATAACGCGCTCAATCAGGCCCAGATATACGTTTACTTTTTATCATCACTCTGCCCACTGATTTCCATCATTTCAGGGGCTGCATTGAGCCTACCTGTCTGTGGAGCAATCGTTATAATTTGCTAAATAAATTGATTGGCTAGCTAGCCAGCTTATATTCAAGGTTATTTCGCACAGCAGGCCATTCACTGGCAATAACGGAGTACACTGCGGTGTCTCTAAGTGAGCCATCTTTCATTATTTTATGAGCACGTAACACACCATCCAATTTCGCGCCTAAACGTTCAATCGCAGTACGTGAACGGTGATTCAAAAAGTGGGTTTTAAATTCAATTGCAATGGCATTATGTTGTTCAAATAAATTTTTCAATAATAACAACTTAGTTTCAGTATTTACGGGACTGCGCCTGGCTGAATCTGCATACCAAGTATATCCGATAGCAGCCCGCTTATTATTTTTATCCACCTCATAATAACGGGTAGTTCCTACAATTATATTTGTTCGTTTATCTACCACCACATAAGCTATATTTCCCTGCTTAGCCTGCTCCAGCGCATCTGTTACATACTTTCCCATATCATCTGGATGCGGTACGTTCGCATACCAAAGCCGCCAATGCTCACCGTCCCTTACCGCTTGCTTTAACGCCTCGCAATGTTGCAAGTCAATTGGAACTAATTGTACATACGTGCCTTCTAGTGGTTGGTTTTTTATCCACATATTCTATACTCACCCTCTTTAGGATATACTTTCAGTAAATATATATTATCAATATTATATATTGTTTATTAAAGGTATTTAATATATTCCTTTACTTGCCAGTTATAGAATACTATTGCACAATATAGCGAAATGCAGCGCTTTAGGAGCTTGTCGTGGTACTCATTTCATCTTTGTTTTTTGTTGCTGCTTTGAATACCGCTTCCGATTTACCCAACATCAACGGGTTTAAAGAACGTACCGATAAAGACCCACTTTATATCTCAACTCAATTTGAAAAATACAACGCCTTGCCCCCCAGTCTAGGTGCATTTACATTCTATAAAAATATATTAATTGCTGCTGTGAAACACAACGTTCCAGACATCGCAGTGAAGGTTAGCAAACGTTTAAGTCAACCTGAATGGCAAGAATTCCCCGAAAATAAGCCGTACCACTTACTCAACAATTTAGGGATTTTATACAGAAAAAATCGCTTCTACAGCAAAGCACTACTCGCTTATCAATGCGGTTTAGATTTCGCTGTAAATAACCCAAATGAACAAGTTAAAATACTGCTCAACATGTATTCATCTCAGTTAAAACTCGGCATGCATGACGAAGCTCTATCATCACTTAAACAGGCTGAGTCAATGGCCAGTGCACACCGCGATAAACAACGTATCAAGCAAAAAAAAGCCAGTTTACATTTAGATGCAGGTCAGTATGAATTAGCGCAACGCTATTTTATTCAACTATTTAGAGACGACAGCTTAAGAGGCACTCCAGAAAATGCTGTTAGAGCTGGCCTGAACCTGCTTGATAGCCTTGTTTTACAAAGGAAGTATCAGCAATTTTGGCGCTACCATAACTCGGTAAAACAAGCTATTTTTGACTTAAAAAAAGAGAACTTTCACTATTTCTACCATTACTTAATCATGGAGGCGGTCGTCACCGCAAAAATGCTCCCCAGTGAAGTGCAATTTTCACGTGTGGCTTATGCGCTAGAGAGAGCCATTTTCTTATACCCATATGGTTTAAAAGACTCGTTACAAAAGTATTTGGAAATTATCGATGTGCCTTGGGTTACAGAACACGTTGCACCTTATGCGAAAATGGATCTCAATGCAGTAAAATTAAAGCCGGTCCCTGATAGTTTACTGGACCAGCTATGTAAGCATTAACCTTCTTTACTTGGATTGCGTTAAAGAGGTGTTTTAGCGCAGTCATGTCACGCAAAAATATATGCAAATAAGCAATCACCAGTCTACTTACATATATTCTGTGGGTCATAATCTAATACACCATGTCTATTCTTTTAAAAATCGGCATGGATAGCTGAACTATTGCCAAACTCGAACACATTTATTTGACCACACTGAGCAAAGTGATTATTACTCATATAAGGAGCGCCTGCTTGGTTAATGTCTCCCTCCCAACCTTGCCCATTATTTATGTATGCTTTCACTTCAAACCAACCATTTACCGAAGACGAGCAGTCCATTTGAACATCCAACATCCAATAATGCGGGCCATAGCCATTCAGCACACTTTCACCGTATCCATCTACTTCAACTGTACGCTTAACACCCCAATTATTTGGCCATTTATTGATTGTCCAATCTAAAGCGGTCCCCGCAGCACTGGTATTTTGCCCTGATTGCGCACCATGCCAATCCAAGTAACTATCACCAACCTTCCAGCTTTGCGTGGTGGTATTACGTAAATTATTATGTGCCATTGGCAATGCACACTTAAATGGCTCAACATCACAATCTCGCCCAATACTCTTGCCATACGTATGGTCAATACCGCCTCTAATAAATACATCTTGACCTGTGGTGGTCTGTGCCTTAATAAAAACAACAGTGCGTTGCATTGGTGAAGAGGTAGGTCCATTAACAATTTTACTATGATGATGCACAGCAACTGCATCCATAGATGAGACTGAAATAACGCTCATACCTTGCTCGTTAACCACCAGAGACTTACCGGTACAGCTGCTTTTATCAGCGCTGAGCATACCCGTTAATACATCACAATAAACACCTTTACTTAAACCTGTTTGTAATGTTTGCTGTAATAAATTTGTCTCTTTGTTAATCGCAACAAACCCTTCAGCACCACGTGAGAAAGCAATTTGATTGTTACCGTTATCCCACCAGTTATTAACTTGCCATGCACCTGTTGTATTGTTTCTAAAATTTACGGCTCCAGAAATCAATGTTTTCCTGTGCTCACACTGCCATTGCTGCGCGAAACAATTCAACTGCGTACCTTGATGAACTGGTACATTAGGACCGCCTGCATCAGTGTCTCCATAAAATTCGAAACTCGACATAACTTTTGGGTACCCGTAGGGGTATGTGAGCATAAACACATTTGCCAACTCATATAACTTACCATCAGCAAATGTGACAACATTTCCGGCTCCACCATGACCACGTTGATTGTCATGATTGTCGACGAATACCACGGCTTTATAACTTGGCATCATCCCCCACGCTTCGCCAAAGTTACTCAGCCATGCCAATTTGCCATTTTTGAAAGTATCTCCCAATTTAGTCGAATACTTAAACTCTGTAACAAGTCCATTGTTAAAGTATTCACTGGCACTGACCGCTTCCCCTCCTTGATCAATCACTTCTTGGAAAACAAGCGGTGCGCCCGTAACTTGGGCTAATATAGTTGCAATGTCTTGTGCCGGCATATGTTTACTTGCATCTAATCTAAACCCAGCGACACCCGCCTCAACGAGGCTATTCAGATAACCAGACAATTGTGACTGTACATAAGACGAGTCAGTATCCAAGTCAGTCAAACTGACCAATTCACAGTTTTGCACTCGCCATGCATTATTAGCATAATCCTCTCCATTAATTGCGCAGGTAGTATGGAAATCTTGCGGACTGTAAGTTGGAAAGTTCTTATAAGAGAATGTTGAACCCGCAACGCCCTGCCCACTTCCTGCGGCCATATGATTGATCACAGTGTCCACATAAATATCAACGCCAGCTTGTTTGCAACGTTGCACCATGTCTTTAAATTGTTGTTCGCTTCCTCCTCGGCTCTGTAGCTGATAGCTCACGGGTTGATAACGCGTCCACCATTGCTCACCAATAATATGCTCATTCGGTGGAGAAACTTGTACGGCGGCAAAGCCTTTCGGGCCTAAAAATGTTTCACACTCCTGAGCTATGTCAGGCCATGACCATTCAAATAAATGAACAAAGGTTGTTGGTTGGGCATTCACAGTAGCGGTCAAACTCATCAGTGTTGCACCACTGATAAGTAACCACTGCGCGGCTTTTAATCGGATACTATTAGGTAAGACCGTTTTTAGTAATGTTGTCATAATAGGCTCTTTTGTTGTCGTTTATTTATTTACAAACCGATAACAATGTAGAGCAAGAACTACATATATCCTATTGAATACGTATGCAATAGATTAAATACACTATCCTAATTTATCGATCTCTCCTTGCAACTGGGTTAACGAATCGAGTATAGGTAAAAACTTATGCCCTAGTTCAGTCACCTTATACTCAACCCTAGGCGGGATCTCGGGATAACTTATTTTCTGCAACAACCCAAACTCAATATTGCGCTTGAGACATTGATTCAGTACTTTGGTTGAAAGCCCATCAGTCACTCTCACCATTTCTCCAGGGCGATTAACACCCAAAGCCAGTAATTGATATACCGTCAAGGACCACTTACAACCAACAATCGTCTCAACCATACGTGCAGATTGCTGCGGCCCAATAATTCGTTCAATTTTTTTCTCTTTATTAATCATAAATATGTACCAACAAGTGCCTAGATCACCTAAATGTGCTTACTGTTTTCAAATATCATGCCCCCGTATTCTATCGTTGAAACGGCGCGATTGTCGCGCAGATATTTTAATCGGAGTTGATATGTTATTTTCAAAATCAGGTTTCGCAATGATTGTGGGTGGAAGCAGTGGAATTGGACTGGCAACAGCGCAGCAGCTTATTAACAACCATGTTCGGGTGGTTATCATCGGTAAAAACACAGAGAAAGTGAACGATGCTATTGCATTACTCAACTCACCAAAAGCCGAGGGGCTCGTCGCAGACCTTTGCAAAAAAGCAGATAGGGACAGAGTTGAAAAATATATTAACAACCATGAAGACGCCGTATCATACCTCGTCAATTCGGCGGGTTACTTTAACCCCAAACCATTTGTTGAGCATTCAGAAGAAGATTATGAGCACTATATGACACTCAATAAAAGCATATTTTTTATCACTCAAGCTGCGGTCTCTCGAATGAAACAGGCACGCAGAGGTGCCATCGTTAATATTGGTTCAATGTGGGCACATCAAGCCATAAAAGCAACCCCTTCTTCCGCTTATTCCATGGCAAAAGCAGGGCTTCATTCCCTAACACAGCATCTAGCCATTGAACTTGCTGAACATAATATACGCGTCAATGCAGTCGCACCTGCTGTTGTGAAAACCCCTATTTATAATCATTTTATTAAACCTGAACAATTAAGCACCACGCTTGCCAGCTTTGATAACTTCCATCCATTAGGTCGAATTGGTACACCTGAAGATATCGCCAATAGTGTCATGTACCTTCTTTCCCAACAAAGTAACTGGGTAACAGGCACTATACTCAACATAGATGGCGGAGTTATGGCCGGCAGAAATTAGGAAGTACCATGTATCCAAATACGAGCAACTTAAACCTCGACTTTTCAAAACGAGTTACCATTAATACTGCACAGCAACCTTGGCTTCCAAGTCCTTTAAACGGTGTTGAACGAAAACCGTTAGCAAGAGAACATGCAGAGTCAGGCCATATCACCAGTATTGTACGCTACAAAGCAGGTGCGTCATTTACAGAACATGTGCACCCTTTTGGTGAAGAAATATTGGTACTTGAAGGGACCTTTTCTGATGAACATGGTGATTACCCCGCTGGCAGCTACCTTCGCAACCCACCAGGCAGTAAACATACACCATTTAGTAAAAACGGCTGTACTCTTTTTGTTAAGTTAAATCAATTTTGCAAACACGATACCCAATCATTGCGTATAAATAGCAACGCTAAACGATGGCACCCTGGACAAGGGAATTTACAAGTACTGCCTTTACACTCTTTTGAGACCTCACATACCGCGTTAGTTAAATGGCCAGCGAATGAAATGTTTGTACTTCATAAACACTATGGTGGCGAAGAGGTACTGGTATTAAGCGGGCAATTAAAAGATGAACACGGCAGTTACCCTATAGGTACCTGGATAAGAAACCCACACTGTTCTCAACACCAACCTTTTGTTGAAGAAGACACAGTGATTTTTGTTAAAACCGGCCATTTACCGAGTTAAAAATAGCATTTTCCCTAAATACAAAATGCTCGTATCACTAACACAAATGGCGGGACCTCACGTAATGAGGGTTTGAATAAGGATATTCTCGTGCTTCTTTTGAAAAAACGTTATGATAACGGCACTGGTTAGGGGCTGTTGATCTTTCAGGTTCATTTTTGCAGCAGTTTGATTGGATTTCGCACAAGGCAGAGGCTGCGTAGCATGGTTATTCCATGTGAGTCAGCCGATAACACAGTAGAAAAGCCAATCAAGCGCTGCCTACCGGTTCTGTTGAGTACTCCTTTCTCTTTGTTGCTTAATATTCGCTTAGATTACTAGGCCACATATTAAGCGCCGCGATAAAAGCATGCTCAAAGAGAACAAAAATAGAACCGCAAAGGTCAACAGCCCCTAATATTTGTTTATTATTTTTATTGAAATAACGGCTTCTTAGCTCAAAATACCATGACCTTAAATCCCAACCTACCTTTGGTTTATCATCCAAACTATTCATTCAGTTTCGATCCAAAGCACCGCTTTGTTATGAGCAAATTTGCTAACTTATATCAATATATTTATCAGCAAGGCTTAATTAACAATAATTTATATAAGCCTGATATTGGTACCCCCAGTGCATTAGAATTAGTTCATTGCGAATTATATCTTTGGGATCTATGGCACAATCAACTATGCGAAAAGTCGATGCGCCGAATTGGGTTACCTTGGTCTGAGGCATTAATGAACAGAACATTCACTGCACCTTTAGGCACATTAAAAGCAGCAGAACTTGCGCTTGAAAGTGGCATAGCGTGTCATTTAGCTGGGGGGACACATCACGCACATTATGATTTCGGTTCTGGATTTTGTATGGTGAATGACCTCGCTTTCACAGCAACTACTCTTATCAATAATAAGCAGGTCAATAATGTACTGATTTTCGATTTAGATGTACATCAAGGAGATGGTACAGCAGCATTGCTAAAACATAACCCATATGTATTTACCTGCTCTATCCACTGTGAAAAAAACTTTCCATTTCGCAAACATCCCAGCGACCTAGATGTCGGGCTCGTCAATAACTTAACTGATAGCGCTTACTTAAACATTGTTAAAGAGACCTTGGATGGACTAATTACCGATATCAACCCAGATATCGTATTATATGATGCCGGTGTTGATGTATGGGAGCATGATGGACTAGGAAAATTAGATATTAGCTGGCAAGGACTGGAAAAACGTGATGCCTTAGTTTTGAAAACATGCCAACAAGCAGGGATCCCTGTCAGTACAGTTATCGGTGGAGGCTACGACAGAGATCATCTTAGGTTAGCTAAACGTCACGCTATTGTGATAGAGCAAGCAGCCAAACTATAATAATAACTTCCCCACAATCAAATAGTTAATGGAGTCCTATGGCCCAATACTGCGTAAATTATGTCGCGCCAGTGCGGCCCTTACTTGCTCAACTAATTCCATATCAGAACTTGGGCTGAACGCGAGACATGCTCGATTATTATTTGTGTTTGTCACTTCCAAAGCAATCTCTATTTGATCAAATGACACCCCCAATTTTTTCATGCTTTCAAAAGCCGTATACTCCGTCGTCATAATTAAGTCTGTGTAACCCGCTAATAACTTTCTTGGGCTTGAACTTGGGTCCGCAGTAATATCAATATTCTTGCCATTTTCAAACCCATTTTTTATTAAAAACTCATTAGATACACTGCCCCTTACCACAGAAATTAGGTGTTTTTTCGCATCATCCAATGAGTTTAACTGAATATCTTTACGAGTTTTGAGTTTGAAGAGATACTCTTTCACTGGCTGTAATAGTGGGCATGCCCATAAAAAAGACGGTTCCCTTTCCGGTGTCCGGTATATAGAGTAAATCATGGTGTTTTTTTTCGTTTTTGCCAGCTTCATGGACCGGGCCCATGGGTAACTTCTTATTTCGTAACTTATATTTGCATCTGCTAAGATTTCACGTACTTTGTGTGTGGCACGTCCATCTATTTCGCCTTTTGCGTTGGTGAAATTATACGGAACCCACTCTTCAGTAACGACCTGTAATTGAACTTCATTTGCATTGGCAAAAAAACAACATAACCCAATCAATACTATTCTTAGCATTACACCGATACTCACACAAAGTTCTTACTAATTATGGGCTTTAATAACCATTAATGCAAAGAGCATATCTCGCTAATTCACTTCTTTGCAATTTACATATAAGTCATGCACCATACACAAACCTTGCATACTCTGGCTAACTTTATGATGAAATATATCTTTGCCACTTTACTTTTATTTTGTAACCTATGTTTAGCACAACAAGATACAAATAAGGCATCGCATGACAATAACCTTAAACAAGTTCAACAGCCCATGTATCAACCCCTAATTGAGCGTTATATCTTAGACGAACTCAAATCAGTACGCCAAGATCAACAGCAATTACGAGAAGATGTCACAAAACAAGTGACGCATTCACAATTAGATGCCGCAGACAGAGCGCTTACATACACAACTGACACAGTAAACAATATTTTATTTATTATAACTGCCACGGCATCTATTTTGATGTTGGTTGGTTGGAACTCTTTAAGAGACATAAAAAGTAAAGTGGAAGACATCGTCAATCGACGTGTTGGCGATATCACCGATGAATATGAGCAACGCTTACAAGTACTTGAAGATAAGTTAAAAGCTCGTTCAGAAGAGATACTGAGTAACCACAAGAAGATTACCATAACCAATGAGGTTCACTCTTTATGGATGAGAGCCAATCTTGAAAGTGATATGAGTTCCAAAATAGAAATATATGACGAAATACTAAAAAGAAAACCAGATGAAGTAGAAGCTATCGCTTATAAAGCCGATGCGCTATTAGAACTTGGCCAGACGGGTGTTGCCATTCAACTGTGTAACCAAGCATTAGAGTTAGATAACGACTACGGATATGCATTTTGGCAACGTGCGTGCGCTTATGCAATGCTACATCAACATAGTGATGCCTTAGCTGATATACGTATGGCCCTAGAGTATGCACCAAACCTAAAGAATGAGCTATCAAATGAAGCTGCTTTCACCAGCCTACATGATAATGATGACTTCAAAAATTTGAGTATATAAAAGACGTGTATAAATAATGATTAAGCGATACTAAGGAAAGGGTTAATTCTCTCTGAGCTACACTGCATATCTAAATCGGCTAGTGCAAGGTGCTGCTAGCCGAGTCGTTATCATAACCGGTCTAGATAAGCATCAATAGCATGTGACAATAACTCATCAATCTGTTCTTCAAAATCACTTTTATCTTTATCAAATTTATCAAGAAAAGCCATTACTTGCGCATCCGATAAATTTTTATTACCAATTTTATATTCTCTTTCCGGTAGTGCTTTGTCATACCGAGGAACAAAGCCAAACTGTGCATAAACTGGTGCCTTTATTTTTTTTTGTGCAAACTCACAAAAGCCTTCCACAAAGTCAATACCAGTTGGCCCCAAACACCCTGGTTCCACCCGATACAATAAACTTAATCTTTTATCCTGACTCATAACAACATACCTTGCATAATCATATTACTTGCTATTTAAAAAATACGACTTTACGTATTTTTCCATCGTCAATCTGATAACTGGTTACAAACTCTGAATACTTATCAACCTTTCCTGCATCATTAAAACATACCTGTGACGATTCATGGTCAATAACAATATTTCCGTGGATGATACGCTTAAGTGATGTAGACTTGAGGCATTTCGTTTTTTTAAACATAAGACCGTAGCGTTCAATCAATTTCTTTTTTCCAGTAAACATTAACGTTTGTGGATACATATAAAACGCAACATCCTCTGCGTACAAATCAAGGAAGGCTTCAATATTCCTATCATTGTAGGCCAAGATCAATTTATCAACAACTTGTGATGCTCCGCGCTCTTGCTCTGTCATGACTGACTGAAGAGGCCTCGTATCATTTTCTAATGCGGGATTAGCACTACATAAAAACGTAAATAGAACAAAAAAGAGACTAATAATGTATTTCATGATAATCAAGTAAGGTACAAACTTTTGTTAACATAACAGACATATAAAAAATTTTAAAGCCTACCAATACTGTTCGACTGTTATATGTCCAGATTCTGCTCTACGATGTCGTTTGAAGCCTTTATCAAGCAACAATTGAGTCGTATCTTTGACCATTTGAGGGTTCCCACAAATCATAAAATGGCTGTTCTTATTGAGTTGATTCATTCCGCAATGCTTTATTAACGCACCGGAACTAAGTAAATCAGTTACGCGTCCTTGTAAACCTTGCTCTGGCTTTTCTCGTGTAATTGCCGGTACGTAAGTAAACTGTTTAAACAATGACGCAGTGGCTAAAATACAGTCTTGGTAAGTTAAGTCGGTATTATGCCTGACCCCATGTACCAAAATCACACGTTCGTACCGCTCCCACAATTTGCCATCTGCAATGATAGATAGGAATGGTCCGATAGCTGTACCTGTACTAAGCATCCATAAAACCTCTGCTTTTGGCGTCTCTTCTAACGTAAAAAACCCATGAGCAACCGCTTCAACCTCAACTGTGTCACCAATATCTAACGTCGCTAAATGTGATGATAATCGACCATCAGGTACTTCTATTAAGTAAAACTCTAATAAAGGGTCATTGGGGGAGTTTACAAATGAATAGGCCCTAGCAACACGTCTCCCTTCAACATTTAATGCCAACTTTGTAAATTGGCCTGCAATAAATGGCTTTATGCCTGCTGCTACCTTGATGCTAAAAAGACTCGGTGTCCACCAGTTAAACTCAACTATTTTGCCCGTAACCCATTGTGCCATTGTCATCCCCACATATCATATTTACATTCATAACCATGGCATAAATAAAGTCAAAGTCAAAACGATCCACACCAAGGTTTACCAAGCTTCTCTGGTAAGCTATACGATTTAAACTTCATGCTTGCGCCTTTCGGATAAAGATCTCTTGCCTTAATCAAAAGTAGATGGGCTTTTATCACGTCTTCATACCCAAGTTCAACAAACTTGACTACATGGTTTTCTATCCATTGCTGGTGCTCAGTACTTAATGTCTGAGATTCCAAGGCATATGCGATAATGTCAAGCCACTGTAAATAATCCAAAATTCGTGGGTAATATAGACGAGCCGCCTTGTCTAAATCACCTCTATAACGATTGAAAACAGTGAGGTTTTTTACCGCTAACGCAGCACCTAATATGTTACCTGTGACACCCGTTTTAGATACTTTATCCCCCATTTTAGTATACAGTTCATGGGCTTGCTCATAACTATGTAAAGCAGTTTGAAAATTACCTATCGATTGCTGAATGTTGCCATGAACAACACTGTATCCCGCTTTTACTTTGTCTGACAATTGGTTACTGTTAACGCTCTCGATAAGCTGAAAAGCCAAAGCAGGCTGATATGATAAACGATATACAATCGACTGATTCACTTTTAATTGCGCAAGTTCAATATCATTAGATGCAAATTTAAAAGCACATTGATAATGTATTTTGGCTTGTTCTAGCTGTCCATTGAGGCGATATGCAACGCCAATACTAGAAAGTAATTGTAACTTATTCCCATCTGAGTAAGCGCTTAAAGCTGGCGCGCGCATTTTTTCAATAATGTTTAAGAACATAGGCCAGTCGTCAGCGCGAGACGCTGCGGTTAACGCACTATAGTATAACAAAGCTATCCGATTACTCGTTTCACCTTGATAGCGCATCAGCAAACGGGGAAATTCAACCAATGCATGTTTGGGGTTATTAACCGCCAGGCGTTTGAAATCATTAAGTTCAGTAATTGAAATGGGCAGCATCAACAATGTTGACAAAGCCACTGACGTAATTGTCATGCCTACACCTGAGTATTATGGTGGTCAGACAATAATAGACTTGAATGAATACAATATGAATATACCCTCTTACATTATTATTCATAAAGTGTGACAAATGATATTTAGTCGAAAAAAAAACCGCACTAGGTGCGGCTTTTTGGGTGTGATTCGCTTTGTTTTAGGCGTGTCTCCAAAACTCTGCGATTACGTTACCAAGGAACGGTTTTGCTTAATAAGTTATCTTACTAAGCTAAATTTTTTTATACAGATTCTAAAGCGATTTTTACCATTTCATTGAAGGTACTTTGACGCTCTTCGGCTGGCGTTGCTTCACCAGTAATGACATGGTCACTTACCGTAAATAAAGCCATCGCTTTAGCACCATATTCAGCGGCTACACCATACATACCAGCCGTTTCCATATCGACAGCCATAATACCAAGCTTATCTAACTCTTGATAAAATGAGTCATCAGCCTGATAGAACGTGTCAGTCGTAAAGACGTTACCAACTTTGGCTTCAATACCCAATTTTCGAGCTGAATTAATGCCATTTTCGAGTAATCCAAAGTCAGCAATTGCAGCAAAATCATAACCTCGTACACGAGTACGGTTTACGTTAGAATCCGTGCTAGCACCTTGTGCAAATATCACATCACGGATTTTTATATCCTGACTAATTCCGCCACAAGTACCTATTCTAATAAGGTTTTTTACACCGTAACTCACAATAAGCTCACGCGCATAAATTGACATCGACGGGATCCCCATGCCTGAGCCCATGATGCTCACAGGTTTACCATTATATGTCCCTGTAAAACCAAACATGTTACGAACACCAGTCACCTGGCGCGCATCTTCTAAAAAGTGCTCTGCAATGTACTTAGCGCGAAGTGGATCACCTGGCATTAATACCGTTTCAGCAAAATCACCACTATTTGCGTTAATATGAGGAGTGCTCATCACCTATTTCCTTCTTTATGCTTTGTTAAGTGAGGCGATAAAGCCATCACCATACTCAAGCGCAGATAAATTAAACCACTGGGCAAGTGTTTGACCTATGTCTGCAAAACTTTGTCTTTCTCCTAACGGAGTATTATTCATACCTTTAGCATAAGCCAATACTGGCACATATTCGCGAGTATGATCAGTTCCTGGTGCCGTTGGATCACAACCATGGTCAGCTGTAATTATCAACAAGTCATTGGTACCAAGTTTTTCTAGTATAGTTGGTAAATAATCATCGAACTGCTTTAGCGCTTCGGCATATCCGACCGGCTTACGTCGATGACCAAACTTTTCATCAAAGTCCACTAGATTTGTAAAAATTAAACTGTGATCAGGCGCTGAATCCATTAATTCAGATGTTTTTTCTAGTAAATTCATCAATCCAGGTGCTTTATGCTTCTGAGTAATACCTTGATGTGCATAAATATCTGCAATTTTACCTATGCTGATCACTTCACCACCGTCTGCAGCCAACTTATCTAGTAAGGTGGGAGCTGGAGGCAATACTGAGTAATCTCTACGATTACCAGTACGAATAAAGTCGGCACTCGAAGTGCCTATAAACGGCCGCGCTATCACTCGTCCTATATTCATTTCATCAAGCAGTGCCCGTGCGATGTCACATACCTGATAAAGCTTGTCAAGACCGAACGATTGCTCATGAGCGGCTATTTGAAAAACGCTGTCAACTGAGGTGTAACAAATTGGCATGCCCGTTTTCACATGCTCTTCACCCAATTGCTCTAAAATAGTTGTGCCTGATGCGTAGCAATTTCCTAAAATGCCTGGAATATTTGCTCGCTTACACAATTCATCAATAAACGTCTGCGGAAAACAAGGCGTGGTATTTGGAAAATACCCCCACTCAAATAACACAGGTACTCCCGCCATTTCCCAATGACCAGAAGGTGTATCTTTACCGCTTGAAAGCTCTTTTGCATAACCCCAAGCGGCTTCAGGAGCCTGACGCTCTGCAACATCACATGTTTGCTTACCAGCCGCTTCACATGCATCAACCAATCCTAACCTTGTCAAGTTAGGTAACGGCAGTGCTTTACCTGTTTCTTGTTTATACGCTTTTAAAAGGTGAGCAAGTGTATTTGAACCTACATCGCCAAATTTTTCTGCATCTGGTGCAGCACCCACGCCTAGGCTATCTGCCATTAGTATGATTGCTCTTGCCATATCTCACCTCTTTAATAAACTGACTGAGTAAATTTAAAATGCGTCACTATGCTTGTCACGCTCTCAGTGATTGCTACTTTATTGTTGCACTGCAATAATTTACAGGACATAAGTCCGCTGTCATAAAAGCATAACAAAATTCATAAACTTCATGACGCGTCTTGTTTTGTCTCACAGGACAAAAGTCCTGTTTTGTCTTTGATAAAGTCGCTAAATTTGCAACCTAAGCGAAGCAAAAGAGATTAATCGTGTCTTTTTTGCTATTGTGATCTTCCAACGTTAACGACAGCTGGGTGTGAACTTTAGTGACACGAACAATTATAGCTATTGCTGGCGCATCTGCGTCTGGCAAATCTCTCTTTACACAAACAATTTATAATGAATTGGTTAATGAATTAGAATCAGGCGCCATTGCAATTATAGAAGAAGACGCTTATTACAAAGATCAATCGCATCTTCCGTTTGAACATAGAACTCAAACAAATTATGACCATCCAGATGCGTTTGAACATGATTTACTACGTCAACATTTAGAGCAACTAAGACGAGGCGAGTCTATAGAGGTGCCGACGTACGACTATGCTCAACATACACGCAGCAGCGAAACTCGCACTGTAATACCTGCAAAAATATTGATTATTGAAGGTATTTTGTTACTTAGTGATTCAGCACTTAGTGAAGAATTCGATATTAAGGTGTTTATTGATACACCATTAGATATTTGTCTACTGCGCCGAATGCAACGAGACATCGAGCAGCGCGGTAGAAGCTTGCCGTCAGTGGTTGAACAGTACCAAGCGACGGTAAGACCTATGTTTTATCAGTTTATTGAGCCTTCTAAGCACAATGCTGACTTGGTAGTTACCCGTGGCGGTATGAATCGCGTTGCGATTGATATAATTAAAAGTAAAATAAAATATTTACTGCAAGAATAAAACGGGACTTTCTGGCATGACAACAATAATGAGCTTGGTCGGCATGTTTATGCTGCTTAGCGTTGCATACGGTTTTTCAACCGACCGTAGTGCAATCAACAAAAGAACTGTCGGTATTGCATTTGCTATGCAAATACTTATCGGTGGATTTATCTTGTTTGTAGAAGCAGGCAAGAACGTATTAGCAAGTATTTCATCTGGTGTATCTGCAGTTATAGGCTACGCAAATGATGGGATCGGATTTCTCTTCGGCTCTCTTGCCGATAAAGAAGCGCTTGGTTTTATTTTTGCAGTTCAAGTATTACCAGTAATTGTCTTCTTCTCTGCGTTGGTTGCGGTGTTATACCACATTGGCATTATGGAGTGGATGATTAAGATTTTGGGCGGCGGCATGCAAAAACTGCTGAAAACATCACGTCCTGAATCACTGTCAGCTACAGCTAATATATTTGTGGGTCAAACTGAAGCCCCATTAATTGTAAAACCATTTATACCGAGCATGACAAAATCGGAGTTGTTTGCGGTAATGGTTGGCGGATTGGCCACAGTTGCAGGCTCCGTAATGGCAGGTTATGTGGCGATTGGTGTCGAGTTAAAATACTTAATTGCAGCCAGCTTCATGGCAGCGCCTGGTGGTTTCTTAATGGCTAAAATGATCGTGCCAGAAACTGAAACGCCAAAAGAGAATTTAGCCGATGTGAATGCAAATGAAGACAAGCCAGTTAATGTCATTGATGCAGCGGCAGGCGGAGCCTCAAGCGGTATGCATTTAGCATTAAACGTTGGCGCTATGTTGTTAGCATTTGTGGCTTTAATTGCTTTGTTAAATGGGTTATTGGGCAACATTGGGAGTTTGTTTGACCACCCAACATTAACATTACAAGAAATTTTAGGTTACATCTTTGCTCCCGTCGCTTGGTTAATCGGCGTACCGTGGCATGAAGCTGTAACAGCCGGTAGTTTTATCGGCCAGAAGTTGGTAGTTAACGAATTTGTTGCTTACCTAGACTTTATGAATTATCGAGATACGTTAAGTGAACATACACAGGCGATTGTCACATTCGCGTTATGTGGATTTGCTAACTTATCATCGATTGCTATCTTACTAGGCGGACTCGGCGGTATGGCGCCAAGTCGAAGAAAGGATATCGCACGCTTAGGGCTCAGGGCGGTTTTAGCAGGGTCAATGGCTAACCTAATGAGCGCCGCAATTGCAGGGTTTTTCCTCTCGCTAGCTTAGAAACTTAACGAGATAAACTGACACAGTTGCAAAACAATTGGTTGATAGCCTTAAGGGGTTAAGGCTATCACACTAACTTGAACGATACTTCACCAAAGGGCCGCAAGGCCCTTTTATCGTTTTACCGAAAACACAGCTTAAACATCACACCTTTGCACACCTGCTGAGATAATCCAGTCACTAACCCAACCCCCACTAATATGAATGCGCCACCAATGAACGTATACATAGTTAATGCTTCATCAAGTACTAAATATCCCCATAACACACCAAACAATGGGATCAAGAATGTCACCGACAAAGCCGACTGTGCCCCCATAGCGTTTATTAGTTTAAAATAAAGAATATAGGCTGCGCCAGTACAGATAAGACCAAGAAGGAGTACTGACCAGACAACTTGCGTGTCAGTCTTGATATTATAGGGAAACATGAATATAAATGGGATGATGAGTATGGCAGCGCCCCAAAGACTGCCATGTGCATTGTTTAATGCCCCCACATTCGCCGACGCTTTAGTATAATGCGACGCGATGGCGTAACTCAAAGTTGCACCAAGTGTGGCAAAGGTCGGTAAATAAGATACATCTTGCTGGTCATTAAGATCAACCCCAACTAAAACCGAAACCCCAATTAAGCCAAATACACACCCAAACAAGCTTGCTTTAGCGACTCCCTCTTTACACAATATATAGCCAATACATACCCCCCAGAAAGGGGCCGTAGCATTCAATATAGCCAGCGTAGATACTTCAATTGTCTGCGCCGCATATGCAAAAAGCAAAAAAGGCAATGCAGAATTAAACCAGCCTAAAATAAGGTAGTGCTTTTTCCTCTTCCAAAGCTGCGGTTGCTGCTTTAAAGTTATCCCCACAGCAGATAAAAAAATAGCCCCCAATAATACACGAAATTCCATTAACATCACTGGCCCAAATGCTGGGACCGCAATGCGTATAAACAAAAAAGAGCCGCCCCATATAGCCGCTAATAATAGTAAACCACCTACATTCTTCATATGCCACTTCCAAACATTCTTTTCGTACACTATGGCAGCGACTCTCCCAATGTTCTCGCCACTATTGGTACTGCAACAACGTGAAGCTATTTTTTTATAAAAAGAATGAACGATATTTTTCAAAAATTGAGACTGTTAATTCACAATAAGCAAGTCAATATCATTGGCTTATTTGACATATCCTCACACACTTAAATTATTGTTAATAAATAAACAATACAATTATTGAATGATTGCACTTCGTTTAAAGCCTTATATACAGATGCTTTTTATCGCCACTTGCCTAATCTCGCCAATTAACGCAAATATTCACTCACTGCTGCATATGACTCCGAACTTTTAGCATAACATTCTGCTACTGGGACATTGCTAGGAGCAAGTATGCAACAAGCTATATCCTCATTTGTGCTCACGACTCTTGCGCTTTTTGGAAGTCCGAGCCCATATCCCTATTTGCATCTGTTACTCGTTTTGGTTACAGACAAAGCCAGCCCTTTTTATTGAGCATTCTTGTTGGGTTCTTACTTGCAATGATCGCCGTGAGGATTGGGCTTAATACATTTCTCAAGCAAACGCATTCTATGCCCCCTGCGTTATTTTTATTATGTGGTAGCGACTGATTGTTCATCGCTGTCAAACTTTGGCGCAATAGCCCTGATCTACTAAAACACAGCAAGGTGCCAAGTTTTTTGTATGGTTTGCTACTCAATATTTTTAACCCAAAGGCTTACGCATCTTTGATCACCATTCTTACACCCGTGGTGATCCCGATAAAATCAACTAAAGAACAGCCCTTTGGCATAATACTGCTTGTGCTACTATGTTTAGCGGTTGTGGCGCATATTGATGCGGCATGGTTACTGGCAGGTGCAAAATTGGGGATGCTACTCAAAAGCCACCTACAGGTGCGGTGGCTCAATAATCTCTGCTCAATCGCTACCGTCGCATCGATACTAATGACATAATAAGGCTGCTATGAAATTCGTTCCATTGCGGCCATATAAAACCCATCATATTCGGAAGTATACCCTGGTAATAAAGTCTGCTCTTCAATGAGTTTAAAAGCTTTATTTTCAGCTAAAAACTGGGTTACTTGTAGTTGGTTTTCACTCGGTAATATAGAGCAAGTGGCATATACTAATCGCCCACCAATTTTACACATTTGGCTGTATCGCTGTAATATTTCACTTTGTAATGTGATCAAATTATCTACACTATTACTATTAAGATGCCATTTTGCATCTGGATTACGACGCAGCACACCAATACCCGAGCAGGGTACATCCAACAAAACACGATCAAACTTTTCTTTCAGTCGCTTTATTGTCTTACTATTTTTAATTAAACGGGTTTCAAGCGTGTGTACGCCAGCTCGCTTTGCCCGCTTTTTCAGCGTATCTAACTTATGTTGCTGAATATCCATCGACAATATATAACCTTTATTTTGCATTAATGCAGCAATATGTAAGCTTTTCCCACCAGCACCTGCGCATGCATCGACCACCCGTTGTCCCGGTTTAACATCCAATAACAAAGCTACTTTTTGTGAACCCGCATCCTGCATTTCAAACCACCCACTTTGAAATGCATTGGTCTTAAATAATGGACCATACTGTGTTACTTCAAGTCCGGCCTCCGGCAGCACTTGGGTCTCTATATTTGATTTGCTCAACGTCTGTCTCAGCGTATTGCTATCGACCTTTAAAGTATTAGTGCGCAAATAAGTTTTAGCCGACTGATTTAGAGCTTGCGCCACGGTTGTCCATTGTTCGCCTAACTCATCTAAGCCTTTTTGCCAAAGCCAATCGGGGTATGAGTATTGCTGTGCATCGGTAGCTTGCGCCAAGTTCTGCTTGAGTTGCTCGCTAGAAACTCGGACCACTTCCGGCCACTCAGGCAATACCACACCGTCGAGTAGTTTCATAGCTACCCAAAGCTGCCAAGCATAGAACTCTACATTCTGGCTTTGGGTACTTCCCAGCGCGCAATCTAATTTACGACGAAACCGCAGTACATTATAAACATCCGTAACATAACGTTCTTTACTTTTTAAGTCCCAAAAAGGATGCTGAGCAAGCGTTTGCTCAATCACTTTGTCAGCATATTGCTGGTGTGAGAACATGTGTATCAAGCTAGCAATAATAGCTTCAACAGATTGACGGTCAGCGTGCACTGAAGACCCCTAACTAAAATAAAATCCAGACGTAATTGTAACTTTTTTTAAGTTTCACAGCGAGCTTACTTCTAAACAATCGAATTCGCTTTGTAACAGCTTCTTACAAGTATTGAATTGTTTGCCGTTAAAATTTAGCCAATACTATAAACACAATAACAATAATTATCTTCGTAGTGAGAATCATGACACGCTTAATACTTACCGCTACTGCAGCCTTGGTCAGCTCAAGCTTATTCGCCTCCCAACCTATTGCAATAAAAACCTCGAAGCCATTAGTGAGTACTCAATCTGAAATACTTTATGCCTTCAATAATGAAGCTAAACAGCTTGCTGTTATTGATGTTAAAAATAACACCAGTCATGAATTATCAATACCCAAACATGCCATTGGTTTTGATTATGCAACATCAGCAAATCATACTCACCCCCAAGCCTGGGTGTTAACCCCTGATGGTATCGTTAGTAGCCACAAAGATAGCTACAAAACATTGATTTCAGCCCAATCCCTCTTTACTCACTTAAAAGTAAGGAGTTTCAATAAAGTAGATTTTGTTTTAGACGCCAATGACGATGGATTAAGTGATATCATGCTACCCGGTATTAGTCACTCCACGCTATATATTCAGTCAAAAACAGGGACTTTCGATGCCCATCCGTTTACTAAACAATCCGATTTATCTGGGTACTTTAAAGGTAGTCGACTCGAAGTCGAAATTGAATTAAACCCTGCGCCTCAAGTCATTGATCTTAATCAGGATGGTAAACTCGATTTATTGTTTCATACCCGATATCAAGTACAAGTACTGTATGCAACCGATACTGGATACGCCAAACAATTATCAAACTTAACGCTCCCAGTGCAACTCGGTCAATTAGAAGGCGGCGGTAAACGCAGAATTTACGCATTAAAAGACATCAATAATGATGGGTTTGTTGATTTAGTAACCCGTCAGGCACCGCGTACCAAAGGTATGGACGCTATTAAAGTGGATACCAGTTATGCTCTTTACCAGGGAAAGCCCGGTGGCCAATTCGAAACAAGCTTAGTGGCACTACCAACAACTAATGGCACAGGGCAATTAAGGTTTGAACACGACTTTAATGGTGATGGAAAAATTGAATTGCAAAAACTACAAGCTGATATTGGTTTTGGCACTATCGCGGCAATGGCTTTGGGCGGAGGCAGTACAGACATAGATATTGACGTTGGATTTTACCAGCAACATAATCAATATTTCCCACCAGAGCCAACTTTAGAAAAAGAAGTTGAAATGGAAATTAATATGAACGGCGACGATAGAATAATCTCTTTATTTATTGGTGATGTAAACGGTGATGGAAAACATGATGCAATTCTGCGTAGCTCTAGCAGGACACTCAGTATTTTTCACGGTAAAGAAGACTCTTTACTGAGTAAAAAACGTACCAGAATAAAACATAAACTCCCAAAAAATAGCAATGATATCCTACTGGTCGACATTAATTCTGATGGCAAAGATGACTTCGTATTTAAATTTACCGATAAAGAAGGTAATAACACGGTTCAAACCCTCTTAAACTAATGCCTATCTCAATAAGCCGATACGAAGTTATCGGCTTATTGATGTTACTACCTTAAGGGATTGCTTTAATAAACTTCCAAGGACCTTTATTTCGCTCAGGTATATTTCCTTTGGTCCACCACTTAGCCTCATAAATTGCTTTTTCGTGACTGACCTGCTCACCTTTTAGGTATACCTTATTTACGTTCCAAGCTGCAACACCGTCAACAGGCGGTACATCTACCGGAGGCTCGATATGCGGCACCACTCGCACTTCTGGCCAGCCTATATGCGACCCATAATAATTAGTAACACACTTATTATAATCACCTGCTTTTAACGCAGAATAAGCAGTTTGATATCCAACGAGCTTACACTCAAACGAGAAGCCTCCAGGCCTATCGGCATGATAAGTCCAGTTTCCATCCCAGTTAGTAAACAATACATCCGTCGCACCATCTAAATTCAAGCTGCCATACGGCATTTGCTGCCAACAGGTGTTTTCTTCATCCGCTTCGATAGGAATATTATAATGGTTTGCTAACCCTTCCCAATAACGAATACGGTTGACCGGCTGCCCTTTATTTTTATTTTGTTCACCACATTCAATACCGCCATTTATAACATTGATGGTAGTGCCAAACCCATAGCCAATTCCAGCAGCAAGCTCTCTTTGCGAAGGAGCCCAAGTTCGGTCGATTACATGCAACATCGCAGGCTTTGGAGCTTGAGGGGTCAAGAAAAACCATACCGCAGAAGCCAAGTTTAGCCATGAATCAGCTACCAAACCTGGATTATTCAGTAATACGGTTGCATCTCCGTCATACATCACTTCAGAAAAGGCCCCGTAGTTAAAATGGTACGATAACTGCTTTGCGCCTCGTCCAAAGTAACCTTGACCCTGTGCGCAGGGCCACCGTTGATTTTGCCAATCATTTTGGCCACAACCTGTAGTATAACCCGGCTGTCCTTCTGACCACCCCATCTCTCTGACATGCACAAGTGCTTGCTGCCACTCTTCCAGTCCTTGAGGATTATCTGACACATTATCTTTTGCTATATGGCCGCCAGTTTCTTGAGCAAAGTGGGCAAATGCAGTTACAATGGACTTTTCACATATTTTGTCTGCATCCCTACCATCTGAATAATCTCCACAAAATGCAGGAAACTTACCTATCGCTCTTAAAAATCGAGTATATGTGTATTCAGGCGCTGCCATTGCGGTTAAAAAGTTCCACTGTGATTGCGGGAATACGCGTTCTACACGTTTAACATTCACTGGATTTCCAGCCCGATTTGGCACAATTGCTTCTACGATATCATTGCTTCTTGTTTCAAGCGCTTTCGCCCAAACATCGTACATAGGATCGATTGTTAGTCTGTTTTCAGCTGAGGTTAATTCTGTACCAGAGACAATATAACCCGTCGGATTTTGTGGATCAGGCTTGATTGTCATAGCGTTCGTATTTGTTGCCATCGCTATATTTACAGCCAAAGCCGTTAAAATTAATTTATGCATTTTTTTATTTCCCTTTTGTCATGTTGTTTTGCATGTACCCAACTTGAGAAAGATACAAGCAATTTACATTATTAACACAATGACATCGCTGTCAATAAGCCAATATCATTGTGCATGGTAAGAAAGACCTACCAAAAGGGAGCAGAACTGTTAAAAAGTCGTGTAATCAGCTGATTCAGTTATAAAAATTAAAAATTAAAAAAATTCACAATTATCATAAATTTATTAAAGATTTATTATTCATTTAGCAGTATGGTTAATAAATGCAGTTTGAAGGGTCCTAATTATGATCATTACTCCAATCACACATAAACACTATGAAGACGTGATCACATTGGCAAACTTAGTCCATGGAGAAAACTATTTAGATCGGCTGGGACTAGAAAAGATGTGTGATATGGGAACCAAGCACGGTATCAATGCCTGCTTCGTCGCACTCGATGACAATGAGCAATTACTTGGCTTTAGAACCAGCTATTCAGCACAACAGTGGACAATTGATAAATGGTGCACCCCTAAAGAATGGCCGGTTTTACCCTCTCAAATGGCTTATTTTAAATGTATTGCCGTTTCACCGACTGCGCAAGGGCAAGGAATTGGACCGAAACTACTCCAAGCATCAGTAAACGCACTGCGCCAACAAGGAGCCCTTGCGGGTGTTGCACATTTGTGGAAACAAAGCCCAGGTAATGGGGCAATTAAGTACTTCACAAAAGCAGGAGGGCAACTTGTCGCAGTTCACGATGAAAGATGGCTAGAGAATTGTCTCGTCGACAACTATTATTGCACTATTTGCGGTAACCAATGTCAATGTCAAGCAGCTGAAATGACTTTACTGTTTTAATTGGTATCTAGAAATATGCCAAAGTATTATGATCCGCTCACTCATGCCAATTGCCAAGGTCAGCCTTTTGCGCAAAGTTATTGGACAAGTACGATATCTCTTCCTGATGCATTATCACCTCCTACAACGCCACAAACATTTGAAGTTGCCATTGTTGGAGGCGGCTTTAGTGGGTTACTCACCGCATACTATTTGGCGTCGCACTACAATATTAGCTGCTGTGTTCTAGAAGCCAATCAAGTTGGTTTTGGTGCAAGTGGCCGAAATGCGGGGTTTGTTTTGAAAGGAGCAGGTCGATTGAGCTACCCACACATTGCTAAAAAGTGGGGAATGCAAACATGTAAAGATATTTATAGTGAATATTCTAATGCCGTTTCGCGCGTTGCCAGTCTAATAAATCAACACGCTATACAATGTGACAAGCAACAAAATGGCTACCTAAAGGTTGCGCATAATATCAAAGCCATGCATAACCTCAATGAGCAAGCCCTGTTTATGCAAAAATTAGGGGATTCTGCCCAGTTTTTAACATCATCCCAACTACAAAACCACTACATGCGTAATGTGCAAGCCTACGGCGCAATGCGATTGACCGATGGATTCGGTGTTAATCCACTCAAATTGGTGCTGGGGTATAGAGAAATGGCGCTAAACGCAGGTGTGAAAATTTACGAGCATAGTTTGGTACAAGATACCAAAAAACAAAATGAGTCATACACGCTCTATATTAATGACATCCCAATTACCGCGAAGAATATTATATATACCGGTAACGCATACAATAATAAGCTCACACATTCTGACATCAATAATCGTTATCTGCCAATTCTCAGCAGTATCATGGTCACCCGAGCGCTGACAGAAAGTGAGCTTGCTCAAACAGGTTTAAAAACACATCAAGTCACTATGGATACCCGGACACTTAAGTATTATTATCGCCTTTTACCCGATAACCGAATACTATTTGGTGGACGCGGCGCTGTTTTTGCGGCGCAACAGCATGACTCTAAATATTTGAATGGCCTTAAAAAAGGACTAGCAGCTTGCTTCCCATGCCTTAAAAATATTAACCACGATTACTATTGGAGTGGATTTATAGCCGCCACATTTGATGACATGCCCCATGTATACTTTAATCAAAACATAGGCTATATACTAGGGTATTGCGGTGCAGGGGTGAGCTTCAGTGCACAAGCTGCATTTCGCCTCGCACAACAAATTGCTGGATACCACCCCCCTAATTTACCTATGTATAAAACACCTGTCCCCTATTTTCCATTTCCGCAATTTAGACGGTTCACTCAAATGGCCTATTATCAATATGCTTCATTGCTTGACTCAATTAAGTAGCCTGCTTCACTTAATTCGAGCTAAGTCTTTTACTACAAAAAACACACCCATTACTTATGACTCCTAAACAATAGCAATAGCTATCATTCCCAGTCTCTTTTAGCTATTGATCTACTGTTCATTCCGACAACATGCCATCTGTCGCATTTTCACATAATTATCATCGTACATTTTTGAGTTTTAATAAAAACAGGCTATACATAAAGATATGGCGCGTAAACTCGATATTCTACACTCTTTTAACTCTAAGGAATTGAGGTATGGAAGAAAAAACAGAATTAACATCCACACTACTTGATACAACGCCGTACGACCAAAACGAGTTTAATGACCTCTTATTTGAGAATATACCGGGCTATGCATTTGTCAAAGATGAACACTATAAAATCGTGAAAGCCAACGCCGCCTTTCTTTCTATGTATCCGGAAAACTCTAGGGATAAAGTGATTGGTTATACCACTGTTGAAGACTACCAACCTGATGAAGCAGAGCAATTTCTAGCTATGGATAAAAAAGCACTTATCGATGGCTATAGTGAAACGATTGAAACAATTAATTTCCCTGACAATGGCGTAAGAACATTGCTCACCCGGAAAAAACGATTTTTAGGCACAGACGGCAGCCCCTATATTTTAGGTATTTGCACAGACATTACTGAAAGAGAACATTTAATAAAGCAATTAAAGAAATCAAATCAAGATTTGGATCAATTTGCTTACATTGCTTCTCATGATTTAAGAGCCCCATTAAATGCCATTGCAAAACTCGCATCATGGATAGATGAAGATTACAAAGATGAATTACCATCCGGCGCTATTGAACATTTTAGTCTAATCAAAAATAGAATTGATAGAATGACTTGCCTCCTTAACGACATGTTAACTTACTCTCGAGTCAACCAAACACCAATAATTACCGAAGAGTTTTCTCTTAAAGAGCTCGTGTTTGAGCAGTTTGAGATGATGAGCGTAGACCATGCTTTTAACGTGACTTGTAAAGATTTAACTATTTCAATGCAAAAAGATGCCATAACGATTGTTTTGCGAAATTTACTCAGTAATGCCATCAAACACCATCATCTCGACAGCGGTAGTATTGATGTTGATATTTCTGAAAATAGAGGATTTTATACCATTATAGTCAGCGATGATGGACCTGGAATAGACTCACAGTATCATGCGAAAGTTTTCGAAATGTTTCAAACCTTAAAGCCCAGAGATCAACAAGAAGGTTCTGGCATTGGACTTTCTATCTGTAAAAAGATAGTACGCAATTACGGGGGGGATATTTCAATCCGCAATAACGACGTAGGCACATCTTTTATTATTTCATGGCCTTCAGTCTCTGTGCTTAAGCATACTGCCTTTGGAGTGCACGCATGAATCATGATCTTAACGTTTTACTCGTTGAAGACGACGATATTGATTACATGAGTATTGTTCGCAGTTTCAAAAAGCGTAAAATTCTCAACCCCATCACTCGTGCTATTGATGGCGTTCATGCACTTGAATTGCTCCAAACAGAAAAAATTAAAAAGCCGTTTATCATCTTACTTGATTTACAAATGCCACGTATGAATGGCCTTGAATTCTTAGCTGCGGTTAGAGACAACCAGCAATTAAGTGACTCCGTTATATTCGTGCTCACGACATCAAGCAATGAGCAAGATATAGTCCAAAGCTATCAAAAACATGTCGCTGGGTATTTTATAAAAGATGATATCAGCACACAATTTCTAGATGTGATTGATGTACTTGATGGCTATTGGCGAATTCTGAAACTTCCTAAAGCGTAGGTGTTGCATGAATATACTCCTCATTGATGATGATATCGTTGATATAAAATCGATACAACGCTCCATTAGTGCCGAACACAGTGGTTACATGCTCACTGAGGCCAACACAGCAGAGCAAGCACTCAACCTAATCGAAAATGACAATTTTGATGTTATTTTGTTAGACTACATGATGCCTAAAATGAATGGCATTGAAATGTTACTTGAATTAAAGCGTCGATCTTGGCTCAATAAAATGGCTGTAGTGATGATTAGTAATGAGCATTCCGAGTCAATCATCCTCAAAAGTATCGATGCCGGCGCACAAGACTTCTTGTTAAAGTCAGAGGTCACTGCTGGTCAGCTAAAACGTGCCCTATTACAAGCCAAGAAGCGCTTTGAATTAGAAAAAAAGCTTGTTGACAGCTATCAGCAAGTGAAAGAACTCGCAGAGAATGACCATTTAACTGGTTTATACAACCGTTATTATTTTGGTGAAGCCCTGCAGCGGTCAATTATTGCAAATCGAACTTACCGTGCAAACTTGGCAGTAATGCAATTAGATTTAGACAACTTCAAAAATATAAACGATAGCTTCGGCCATGATATTGGCAACACATTATTGCAAGAGATGGCAGTACGATTTAAAGGTATTTTAAAGCAAAATGATCTTGTGGCGCGCATTGGTGGTGATGAGTTTGCATTTATTCTCACTTCCTTTAGCTCGCCTTTGTATATTGAACGTATTGCCCAGCGTATTCTCACACTTGTTACTCACCCCGTTATAATTGAGCAACGCCATATTCATGTCACAGGCAGTATAGGTATCGCACTTCATCCCCTTAATGGGCATACCGCTGAAGACCTAATGCGCTATGCAGATATTGCCATGTATCGAGCAAAACAGCTTGGGAAAAATAAAGCCTGTTTATTCGAAGATAATATGGAAAGAGACTTCCAACGAAAGTATCGTATCGAAATAGGATTACGTCATGCCAATGAGCACGGCGATTTGGCCATGCATTATCAACCCATTGTTGATACAAAAACTCGTCAAGTTATTTCATGTGAAGCGTTAATTCGATGGCCAAATGCGAAGATAGCAACTAACCCGCAAGAGTTTATGAATATTGCAGAAGAGTCTAGGCTCATTAATAGCTTAGGTCGCTGGATTATTGAAACAGCCATCATTGAACAAACCACAATAAGCAAAAAATTAGGTTATGAAATCATCATGACCATCAATTTATCTCCGTTACAATTACGCGATCATGATTTGCCTGCATTTATCCAGGATTGCTTAACTAAACACAGCTCAAAAGGTGAGAATATCGTCTTTGAACTCACGGAAACAGCACTGCTCGAATCTGATAACTCTGTCCATCACAGTGTGAGTGCAATCAAAGAGCTTGGATGTTTAATTGCCTTAGATGATTTTGGTACCGGATACTCATCGATTTCTCATTTACTCACCTTCCCAATAGATATAGTGAAACTAGACAAATCGCTGCTTGATAAAGTGCACGTACTCCCTAGGTACTATCATATTCTTAAAGGGCTGAGTCATATGCTGCACCAATTACGGATCTCCGTCGTGGCTGAAGGTGTTGAGTCCGCACAACAAGTAGCGATATGTTCTGAATTGAATATTGAGCGAATTCAAGGGTACTATTTTTCGAAGCCCATGGCGCAATGTAGTCTATATGTGACAATTCAAGATTTAAACAAACGCGCTAGTAATCTGAACTAACCAACATTATATTACATGGCTTATCAATAAGTTTATTAATTTGTTCGATAGGCAAAGGCTTATAAAAATAGCTCCCCAGTAAATAGTCGCACCCCATCGCTTCTAATAAAGTTGCTTGATATGATGTTGCAACAGTGACTGCCGTGCACTTTAAGTTCACACTTTTAGCTAATTTTATCAGCGTGTAAGCAAGTACTTCATTATGCTGCTCAGTCTCCATTTGTGAGGTTAAACCAGCACCAATCGTGACCGAGTCTAAAGGGACTATATTCAGAAAATCTAACGATATACTGTTGACTCCAAACTCTCTGACATCTAATCGAATATTAAGGTTTTTTAATTTATTTATGGCACTGATTGTTATTTTATTATCATGGAAAAATACAGACTCCTTAAAGCTCAACACAATTTTCTCAACCGCTATGTTTAAAGACTCCAAGGTTTGTTCTATCGCTAAATAAAACTCTGAGCTGACCAAGTGCCTATCATCAACTCGAATGGTGATATCTTTTAGTGTCTCCCCCCTTATGCCCGATAATGTTTTATTTAACCCTAAAAACCACTTACGGCTCAATTTAGAAAACACCCCTTGCTTTTGTGCCAAAGTAAATACATCTGCACTTTCACACTGAGGTAACACACTAGAGAAATCATAACCAATAATTATTCCTTGAATACTGTGATCAACCGCTTTTATCAAAGGTGTAATATAAAATATTTCATTAAAATTAATACTCGGATCTGAAATAAAGTCACTCAATGACATATAATTAAAGGTCTTGATATCTACAGATTGACTATAAAAGCTCAATCTATTGCGACCTTGCGATTTTGAATGGTACATTGCTTCATCTGCATTTTTCAGCAACAATTCGGGCGCTGTCCCATCATCGGGAAACAGACAGACCCCAATACTTACTGAGACCGAAACCGCTTTTTTGTTCACTATAATCGGCTCAGATATTGCTGTATTAAGCTTTTCATACACTTGTGAAATTGCTTGTCTATCAACAACATCATGTAGTAGCAATAGAAACTCGTCGCCGCCGATGCGCGCAGCCGTATCACTTGATCTTAGAATAGTATTTAGTTTTTTCCCGATGGTCTGCAAAATGACATCACCAGTATCATGACCGTGCGTATCATTAATTTTTTTGAAATTGTCCACATCTACGAAAGCAACTGCAAATGCTTGTGGTACCCTAGTGTGCTTACTACATGCTTGATGCAAGCGATCGAGTGCTAACGTTCTATTTGGCAGACCCGTTAATGAGTCATGCTGAGCAAGGTAAGCCATCCTATCATTACTTGCAACCAACTCAGTTACATCCTGAAATACCATTACTACACCTTGTAACTCCCCTTTTGAACTGACGATTGGCGTCGTGGTATCTTGGATACTATATTGTACGCCCGTCTTGCTCACTAGTATCGCATCTTGTTCAAACGTATACTTCTTCCGACTATCTAGCACTTGCCTGATAGGACACGGTAACCTGGTGGAGTTATGCCGATCAATTAAATGTATATAATTTTCTGCTGGTCTTTTCAGCATTTCACCTCGACGTACACCGAGTAAACTTTCTGCTATCGGATTGACAAACCGAGTTAAACCATGCACATCAGTAGCAATAACCCCATCACCAATTGACATCAATGTTGTTTCCAGTAGCTCTCGGTCTTGTGCTAGTTTCTTTGTCAAAGTGATTTCAGTAGTTACGTCTTTAATAACAGCCAAAGAGTTAAAGTATTTTCCTAAATGTAATGACTCCGGCTCCATAACACTGGTTAGCTCTACATCAATACTCATGCCTTTTTTATGCTGGACTTGATAACGAATATTTTCAACTTTACCCAATTTAAAAAACTCAGGAAGAACATAATTAATTGCGTACTCTCGTGAGTTAGGTGTTAAGAAATCAATCGCTCTTCGGCCTAAAACATCTTCTCTTGTGTAACCGAGTAAATCTAACCACTGCTCACTTACCGCGTTTACAATGCCTTTACTATCAATAGAAAGCATAGCAACTGGCGTATAATCATACATTCGTTTAATCGTTGCATGTGCTGAGGTTAATTTAGCGTAAGTATGCCGATAACTTGTCAACGCAGCTGAAAGCAGTGCTGGCGTAATATAGGTGATCAGCATAGGCAGTAGAAATAAAGTTTCAGCGTGTTCACCTTTAGTGATCGTGATGAGGCCAATTGAAACGAAGTATAAACTCACAATACTATTAACTAATATATTAATAGAAACCATACTAAATGGCATGAATAATGCTGAAAGCACCAATGCTAGTGATGTATAAGCGTATGGAAAAGGTAAATATTTTAATGCAACAACATTAATCACAGTCGTCAGCGCAATAAGAAGTATTGACTTATGTTCATATTGAGTTTGACCTTGTTTTTTAGTATGACAAATATAGTAACCTAACGGAAAAATAGAAACGGCGCCCAAAACAGTTGCTATTAATTTTGTACTGAAAGCAGAAAACCAAGGTTGGTTTCCTAAATTAACTTCTACGCAGGCAAAAAACAAAGCCCCTAACACACTCGGAATAACAACAACTTTATACAATAATAAAGTAAACTCAAGTACATTATATCCATTGACTTTTTTAAGCATTGCTTGCTTTACTAAAAGCGCAATTAACACCGCTTCTATAATATTACTGAGTATAGTAATAATCGCGATCGTAGAAATCTTGTCAACTAATACATAAAGTAATAAGTTAATACTGAAAATGATTAAGCAATGCTTAACCCAATGGTGGTAGCTTTGTAGGGAAAGTAGTAGTCCAAAAGCCATGTTCGCATACCAAATATCAATACCCACCCGTCCCGTAGATATAAATAGTGATATCGCACTAAACACAAGGAATACCAATACTGAGGTTGCTATCGAATATTTATTAGTCCATTGCTTAAATATCGTTCTAGAGTTCACATCTGCCGCTCCGTGCTCCTGTGATGAATGATGTACCCTATACTACTGGCTTCGGTCACCGTTCAAAAAATCACTTGTTATTATATTTATCAGTTATAAGGCTAGCTCAAAGAATGCTTGCTATCAAGCATTAAGCGGCTGTAAAATCGAACTATTCATCGCAAAAACGTCAAGTTATTGGTGTTTTATTGTTTCAATATTAAGGACCCTCGATGATAAAAATAATAAAATTGATGATATTGACTCTGTGTCTGGGAATAACAGGATGTAAGCCAAACCATATTGCGCAACTTGAAACTCAATTGCAAAATGCGCAAGTAAATAGAGATTTAAATGCTCAGTATAAAGTACTATCTGAATTAGTTAATTACGATAGTGACGAATGGAAAATACATCTAGCGAATATCCAAGGCAGCATAGAGCAATTAAATAATACAAATCAACTCTTAGCCGCCGGCCAAATAATTGAGGCACAACAGGCCGCACACCAAGCTAAACTGTCCAACAATTCGATACAAATTGATGAAACTTTAAAAAAGTTACAAACTTATGCGCAAGTGTTACACCTTATTGAAGCGGTGCAATCTTACAATGCCTATATGCGCGTCAGTCCCCTCAAAACATTTTTATCAACTAACGCGTCACACTGGAAAATCTTAGCATTAAATGAGCTTTATAAATCATTGATTACACATGATGACACCATTTCCCAAGTACTGTCTCAACTCCCAAAAAATACTCGACAAGACCCAATAATAAAGGAGCTAATCACTGCCAGTCAAAATCAGGTCGATCAACTACAAGTTACTTTAGACCTATTACTAACAAAACAGCTTGCCGATTTTTCCACTGCAAGTGTGTCTCAGTTAAATGAGCTTTATACAACAACAGCCTATAACCTTAATTTGTTTAGCCCTGTTGTTGTCATTCCGATGATGAAACCAATGATCCGACACACTAAACATACCCTTGCATACTGGGATGAATCTCTAAATAATTCCAGAATAACATTGTCTCGCTTAAACTCTCCGTTAGCCTCCCGTGTAATCGAAGTACGTGATGCTTATATACAGCTAATCAGCCAAGAAAGTGAATATGCGAATTATCACGGAGCGAGTAAAAAAAGTATGGAAATCATTAAATCATTGGCGAAAAGCAAAGAAAGGGCACCCGTAACCCACCTTGTCCCAATTCACATTAGTGCCAATATATTATCTTTCTCACAACAATTACAAATGTATAGGTATCTGTCACGATGAGTTATTTGAAAATAACTCATCAAGTATAAACAGACTCTTAGCCGCAGAGAACATTACCCTTATGATTTCTTTCTCTTCTCATATTTAAATTACAACGTAATAACTCTGGTTGTAACCTTCGTTTCAAAGTACTTTTTAAAAAATCCAGCAAAACTCATTAATGGAACCGGTAAGGCCCAAAAAAGCCTTAGTTATCTATTTAAATCCAGCATATACCCTAAAAATATGCGCTCTATTAATACCACGTCAACATGCGTATGCCATTCACGTATTTTGAATGTCGAGAAGGTCTTAGCGGACAGCTTCCTATCAACGCCGACAACTGACGTTCATATAACTCATCTGTTTTGAGCTCCATCAACACATAAGCACCTAACGATATGTGCTTACGTAAATTCAGACTAGTATGATAGCGTTGATCAAACACATGCATATCTTGATCAAATGTCGCCCGTATTCGCCGGCATTTTGACTCAAAGTATTGTCTTTGATAACGACATACTAAAATCGGCATCTGCTCATTACCCCATAGCAGTTGCCCTCGATGGGGCAGCGACTTATGAGCCACGCGCAATATGTCCGGCCACCTCCCTTGCCCATTAGCTAAGTCAAAATCTAATGGAAAAGTTACTTTATACCCTTTCCCTGCTTCTCGGTGTTTAAATTCTAGCTTTGCTTTCTCAGCCTGTACCAAATCATGATACCAACGAATTCGAACTTTCTTGCGAAAACTAATACCACTTAAGTTCTCTTCATATCGCTCCAAATGAGCATCATCTAAATAAAGGCTGTTAACATAACGCTCAGGAAAACTCTCTTCAAACCCAAGTAAATGTGTTTTAAGCCATGCTTGAATATTATGTAGCCGATTTAATGGTATCGGTATCTTAACTTCAAACCGTCTATTTTGTTGCGTCATTTTGGCTTATCCGATTTCATAACTGTTTGATACAACCCTTTAACGCTTAAAGGCTGTGGTGTTATCTGTTTGTCATTTACACTAAGCATACTCCCAATTTGACTCACCATTTTTTGACCACAACCAACATCTTTACAAGTAAATTCTGAAATATCCATTTTAGCAGGCCCAAAATATGGTTTTTTGCTGTAACTCATTAACGCATAGTAATTTACGTCCATTACCGTTAATTTACTTCCTACAATCGTTGAGTCATCCTTTGCTACTAAGGCAAAGTTCACCCGAGAAAACTGACTATCATATACCGCTAATTGGCTTCTCTCCCCAGCCGAGATAGCTTTATCACGTATATTAGTAAAATGCGTACCACTTATTTTTAAGTTAGACCCACTCACATCAATTCCATCGCCCCCAGAACGAGCCCCAACATCATTGAAAGCCGAATTACTCACGCTTCCTGTACAAAAATCACAATCGAATGCATCTGATAAGGCATTTCGTATCGATAATCTCGATATTGTTACATCGCCATTGATGATATTTAGTGCATCCTCTGAGTAATTGTCACTTATTTTTAAGCCATCTATATTAACTTTCCCACCAATAAAATAGGCTGAGCCTCTTGGTTGCCACAAACCTAATTTAGGACTGCTTGCATGACTCAATTGAGTATGTGTGATTGATGAGCCTAAGCGACTATTTTTATTAAATACTGAAATTCCGGCCCAATATGAGGCATTTTCAGCACGTGTAATGACAATAGGTGCTTCAAGCTCTCCTTTTAACATCACTCCTCCAAATATCATAAGCCCCGAACCTTCGGTAAACGTCAAATGCGTACCTGCGTCAATGACTAAATCAATATCATCTGTAGAGACAATATAGTCATCAATAGTCCAATGACCCGTTTTAATTTTCCAGTGCCCTTCTGCCACTTCAATAAATGGATACTTTTTAAGATTTAAGTGCTGTGTTGGTCTTGGTATAAAGCTCAATGGCTGTATATTCTCTATAAACGTAAACCGTGCTTTCTTTTTACCACTTAAGCCCGCAGTCACTTCTACCTGTGTTAACTCCTGCGGTAGTGAAAAGGTCAATTCAGAGCCGGCTGTAAGCATTACCGGTAACTGCGCATTTATATTCTCGAGTGGAAACTGTAAATCAAATTTATTTACACCACTGATCCCCTTTATTTCAAGAGACTGCGAATCCGGATTGCGTATAGTCACCTCAGATATCCCTGAGGATTTAGTAAACCCACTCACCAAGTCCCAACTTCTTTGCGCTACCATACTTGTCATATGCCGATGAAGCGCGCTATCCATCGGTTGAATATTTTGACAAGGCTCATCCAAATACCCATTTCCAATACAATGTAATTGCTTTTCTAACAATGCTAAATTAAATGTATTTACAAGCGGGGCACTAGCGTGAATGCGTTGAATAAAACGCTGCTGGCGCTCTGACAGTTTTGCCAACAACTCACCACGACTAAATTGCTGTTTTAATGTTTGCAATGCTTGGTTATAGGCATGTTTCACGCGAGGGTCTGCGAGCATTTGTTTACTGATCAAAAAGTCATTTGAAGGTGGCTGCATAAGCCAGTGATGCTCTGCAGGGGTAACAGCTACGTCACTTTGAATAGGCTCTAACTTCGCTGTATGTGGATTGTAATACCAGCGCCAATTATTCCACGTTAATGCATGCCATGCCCCCCATACATCAACTGTCGCCAAATATTGTCCTAGCCTTTTTTCATCAAAAACATCACTCGCAGTGCGTCTGCCATCAAGAAAGTCGCTCAGCAATGCCAACGCTATTTGTCGCTGTTTACTAAGGCTGGCATTTTTCAGTACCGTATTTCTTTGAATAACTCGTGGCTTCAATACCCGCTGCAATTGCAAATTTTCTGATGCTGTTTGCTGATGTAAATCTAACCGAACAATCATCCCCTCAGTGCGATTGTTTGTTGCAAGCATATCTTGACTAAACGCTTGCTCAAACATCATTACGCCCCAGTTCTGGCCATTAATTACCACTTTTACAGGCCTATACGTCGGAGTGATGATATCAAAGCCCGCCAGCTTTAACGTTTCAGAAAATAACATGGGCCCTTGATGTATTCGAACATTAGAGCTCAATAAAGAAAAACGCCTTGCCGAGAATAAAGCCTGCTTCTGTTTCAATTCAACACGCAATGACCAACGATTATATGCCGCTACATGATCTAACATATCGCCTTGAAGTCTAATCGTCGCTTTTAATTTCTTGTTTTCAAAAAATACACTCCCAGTCACCTCGCTTCTTTGTTCTGGAATTTGCCCGTGCGT
The DNA here is from genome assembly GCF_018101015.1 of Pseudoalteromonas sp. MMG005. Taxonomy (NCBI): domain Bacteria; kingdom Pseudomonadati; phylum Pseudomonadota; class Gammaproteobacteria; order Alteromonadales; family Pseudoalteromonadaceae; genus Pseudoalteromonas; species Pseudoalteromonas sp. MMG005. Next base: position 179,050 of record NZ_JAGJEK010000008.1, read on the forward strand.
AAATGCAGTATCCCGGTCTTTCTCAAGTAACAACCAATCTTGGTATTTAATGTCTATTTTTAACAGAGGGAGGTCGCTATCAGCCATAGCCCAATTCAAAGGCGCTCGCACTACATCACTGACTAGCTGCATGGCTTTTTCTTTACTGTCTTGATGTAAAGATACAAAACCACTTTGAATCAGCAGCGTTTTAACCATATTCACCGATGGCAATAATAAAATGACAATAACGCATAACGCACCTATTAGTGCTAGCTTTTCAGCCTTTGAAGTACGCGCGTGAGTTGAATCTAAACGCATCGCTATACACCTGTAATGTTGTGCTGCTCTAATAACGACACATTTATTCCATTATACTGAGATTTCAAGTCATCAACTAACTTGTCAACGTGCTCTGCATTTTTGATTGAAATAAAAAATGTTGCGTCAAATCTATCATTGTCAGTATCATATCTCCGCATTTCCATGCGCACGGAGTACCTTTCCAAGGTCGTCTTTAAAGCGTCTAAAGACACGTTTGTTGAAGTACCAGACTCAGGATTTAAATAACTCAAAGACAAAAATAAGCCATTCTCTTCATACGATTTGGCATGACGCTTTTTCGCTAAAGTCACTAATACCAACGTAACCACACATGCCACAATAGCCGCTAAAGTTTGCCCAGCCCCCAGTGCAACTGCAATTCCAATATTTAAAAACAAGTAGATAAGCTCTTCTGGTTCTTTTATAGGTGTTCTAAAACGTACAATTGACAAGGCGCCAACTAAACCCAGCGCCAAGGCCAACGATGCCTTCACAACCGTAATAATCAAAATAACGGTTAACATCAATAGTGGAAATAACCTTGAAAAGTCCTGCCGATTACAAAATGCCGAAGAATATTTACGAAAGTGGTAGCCAATAACTGATGCAAGTACAAACCCCAGTAGCAAGTTAAGCAATAACGCCCCCAATTGAACACTCGCATATGGGAAAAACATCGAACGAATATCTTTCGGTAGAAATGCAATTAAAAGTGGGTCTACTGACTCCATAAATATTTCCTTTTTGTTTCTGTTTCTATGAGCTAATACGCTATATTCAGCTCATCGTGTCATGATATGAAACTAAATATATTATTCTAAGCATAGAGCTAACATAGCGAACTGCAAAAATTCTATCTGAATAATGTGTGAATACTTCCATTTTTTGATGAAAATAAAATCATCATCTAAAATAGGTGTTGCTACCACTTTTCATCTCTTGCAGTTATATAAATAATAGAGCTTTTACAAATTTAGCGAAATTAGGATAGCTATGGGCGAAAATAGAATGAGTTATTTTTGGTTAAATAGAATGATAAAATTTATTTTGTTAATTCTTTTTTTTGCATTAATAGGTTGTAATTATAAACCCGACGATTCGGATAATAGCCTTCCTAATATCGATATACCAGAACCCCCTCAAACTATTGAGCTACCAGATATACCTTTGTGCAATGGTTCATGCAGTTGTGACGAAATAGTGGTAAAAGGAAATGACACAGGGATTCAATATAGCGCAGGATATGTCTCTGAAAACTTAGCTTCTTGCAACATACAAGACCCGTTTTTACAAGACTGCCAAATAGGCCGAGATTTCCTAGCTGATGCAACTGGATTAATTAAAGTCGGGTTTGGTGTTGCCAGTTTTGATTATTCTAAAATAGCAAACGATGGTCAGGTTTTACCTAATGATTTTGCTACATGGCAATGTGTTCGAGATAACCTAACCAACTTAACGTGGGAAGTTAAAACATCGCCTACGAGTGGCCTTTTTAACGCATCAGACCAAACCTATAGCTATGCAGATCCTAAACACCCAGAGTACTCGACCTATGATCAAGGAGAATGTAATAACCTAGGTAACTGTGATACTCAAAAATATATTGCTTACATCAACACCCAAAACCTTTGTGGGTACAATGATTGGCGACTGCCCTCAAAAATAGAATTACAAGACCTTGTAGATTATAGCGCCGTACAACCGGCTATTGATGTATCCGCTTTTCCAAATACCAAAGTTGGTAATTATTGGACAAGCACTCTCGATACCGATGATACAAATAGTATCTGGTCAATCAACTTTAACTTTGGCACAGTTGCCGGAGGGATTAGTTCAAATAAACAAATGATACGGCTTGTTAGAGGTAAACGCTTCGAAAACAAATTGCCAGAAGCAACAGTACGTGAATTAGATCCCTCATTAAGAAATCGAGTTGCCCCTAAACAACGCTGTAACTCAATAGTATCACCCACAGCACCAATCGCTCGATTTAAACGAGATGTGACTGGAGAGATATTTGATACATTTACAGGGCTTATCTGGCAAGCCTGTGTTGCTGGACAAAGTGGTGAAAATTGCGCAGAAGGAGAAGCTTCACTCCTAACTTGGCAGGAAGCACTCGAATATGCAAATCAAAATAAAGAACAAACAAACAACAAAACTTCCTGGCGATTACCTAATATTAAGGAACTACAAAGAACCATAGAAAACCAATGTGAAGAACCTGCGCTTAACCCCTTTGCATTTGCAAATGTACCGATGACACAGGTTTGGAGCGCAACGCCACATAGTAAAGAGACTGAAAAAACCTTCCATTATCAATATCAAAATAGCATTATTTTTTATGGTGATAGGACCGAAAAGCATGCCGTACATTTAGTACGAGATTGCCAATTCAATTAAAGGAGCTTTAATCTATGAAATACTTTTCAATTACCATATTCATATTATTACTCGCGCATAGTGTAAAAACTCGAGCCAACGATTTAGACTTTTATAAGTATCATATCGGGTTAAAAACCAGTTACCTGAGCGTAAATAATAAAACGAATAACCCTGAACAAAACTTATTGTTAGAAGACTTTGGCGTTAGTTTAGGGGCTTTTTATAGTGGCCAATACGAGTCCTTCGGGCTATTTTCAGCAGGAATTGATTTCATTTACATAGAAGATAAACTCCCCTTTTCAGAGTCTGTAAGAAATGAATTCACTGGCGAGTTATCTGAAAAAGAGTCTAGTATTTTTGGAAAAGCTATCTACGTAGAAGCAGGTGTATTTACCAGTTTTCTTTATCAAAATGCGCTGCAGTTCGGTGTATTGGGAGGGTATCAGTATAACGATTTGACCCGAACAATATTACGCTGTGAGCAATGTACAGAACAAGACTTGTATCAATTTGAAAACTCAACTTATGTAAAGCCATTTATAAAATATAAATTTACTGCTCGCTTAAGCGTTCAATTTGCATATAGCCACTACTTCAATGATATGGGGTTTGATGACGCAATCAGTTTACAAATCACACTGGTTAAATTTTAACCCGCCCATTTAACCTCACAGCGACTCAAAGGTTAATAAGCTAAAGCCGCAAAGATACTTACCAAGGTATCTCGTCACCAGTATAGCTATAAAAACCACCGCTTTGGGCATCTTGCAAGTTATCTATAATATACTTGAGACCTTGCGCTGATTCATCAGCCTCAATCAAAGCGTTAGGGCCACCCATAGAGGTTTTTACCCAGCCAGGGTGCAATGACACTGTTTTGATCCCTTCCGGTAAAAGATCATTCGATAAACTTTTTATCGCTGAATTGAGTGCAGCTTTAGAGCTACGATATATATAACCCCCACCCTTTGTATTTTCAGTATGACTGCCTACTTTTGAAGAAATAGCTGCAATGACTTTTAACTCACCGCTTTTTATATGTGCCACAAATGCTTCTGCTAGTTTAATCGGTGCAATCACGTTTGTTTCAAAAACATCTTGCCACGCCTGTGTGTCACAATGGCCAAAGCCGTAATTCTGAGGGCCGTAAATTCCTGCATTATTTAACAAAACGTCAATTGGTTGACCTTGTAGTTGCAAAGCCAACTGAGTTACTTGTGCGTAATTGGTTATATCTAAAGTAAAAATAGTTAACGAACGGTAGCGAAGCGTAAGCGATTGAAGCGCTTCAGCACTTTTAGGGTCTCTACATGTCGCAAGCACTTGCCATCCAGCACGTAAATACAACGTGGTTAAAGCAAATCCGATACCACGGTTTGCTCCTGTGATAAGAACCGTTTTCATGTAAAACACCTCGCTTTTAAATAAGGAATCGTAAGTTTGTACCTAAAGGTACTATTACTAAAGTTAGTAAAAATAGCAATATAAAAGCCCTAAAACAGAGTGTTTTATATTGAATCATTAATTACAATTTTTATAGCTAAAAGAAAATGATAAAAATCATTTTGCGTGACAAAAAGTTAGATATTTAAGTACTTAAATTAAAATATTCGATTTTTAATACAATTATGTCTGTGCCAAAATTGGTTTATCCGCCACATACAACTGCATAAACATAGATTCCGGATCTGGTTTATATGCTCCGTAACTATCCCGCTCATAAAAACCAAAGTAACGATACAATGCGATTGCTTCATATTGTTTAACCCCAGTCTCAAGCATAATTTTATTTAAACCTCGCTCTGTTACCAGCGAAATCAAGTGTGACAGTATTCTTTTTGAGAGACCCAAACCTCTAAACTGGGGCTTGACATAAATTCGCTTAAACTCCCCATATTTAGCATTGTCTTCCTGCTTGAAAATAACAGCACCACATGCGGCTAACTCCCCTTCAATATAAATTCCACACAACTCACTATTATCCTGGTCAACTTCATCGAGGGACAACAATATGTTGAGTTCGCTTGGATACAATGAGTGCATCAGTTTATCTATTTCTGAAAAAATCTCACTCACCCCATCACAGCTTGAAGTTAACCGTACTATTGAGCCTTTCATTTAATGTCCTTTATAACTAAAACCAAAACAAGGTACTATATAAGGTACATCCATTCAAGCTAAGCCTTATAACAGCTTGGCTCTCTAGGACATGTATTACCGCGAGTACAAATAACTCTTACTTCATTTTCAATTCCACGCTCTATCCAATTTATGTTTAAAATTCTAGCAACACTCACAAGTTGTGTTTTTAATACGTGAGGCACAACACTTGATCCCCCATGCTTAATACATAATTGCTGCAATTGACGTATGATCTCGGGGGCGTCAAAGCCTTGCGCTGCAATTGCAGGAGTGAGATCAATACCAGCACATAAAATATGTGGACTTCCAGCTAAATCATGTACCTGTATAGACTCACAACAATATAATCTCGGCTCACCTGCCACCATTAAAACAGACAATTGCGCGCTACTCACCCCTGAGTCATCAGTAAATTTACGAAATACCGCCCAATGTTGGCAAGGGTCTTCGACAACACGCATGTTACCCCATGGTAATGGGATCCCATTACCTCGGTACACCGCTTTTAGTTTGCCTGGTTGATAAGCATCAAAATAATGCCAATGAGGGTAAGACGACACAACCGTCATTCTGCGCATTACAACAGATGCTGAAATATTAAGCTGTTCATGCACTTTAATCTCATATCCACAGCTATCGAGTAATTGACGAAATGGGGCCTTAGGGCACAACAAAGCCCCTGCAAAAAAGCTAGATTCAAAATCTCGCCATGCATTCAGTGTATCTTGTGCATTGGGTGTACTCAGCTCAGTCTGTACTTCAACATCGCTGCCACCTATTTTTAATACACAGTGTAAGCCTTCCAAGTTATGTAACACGGCATGACCAATATGAACAGCCAGATCATACTTTAAACGGCTCTCTCGCTGATGCAATAGTGTATTTAGATTTACAGTATTTGGTGGTGTGAAATAGGATGTTACCAATACGTCATCTACCGCCCTCTCTTGATTTAATAAATTTTTTGGTAAGTTATCAAACCACTTGATATTTAAACCTTTTTCCTTGGCAATGGTGAGTAAATCGGTGGCATTTAAATAGAGGTTTTTTTTTCCCACTTCTTCGGCAGCACGCTCTAAATCAGGGAAATGATTTTGATGGTGCTCTTGATGTGCACGTATCAATAAGTGAGCAAATTGACGGCCACTTATCCCCGTTTGCGACAGCATCTCAGGGATAGCAATTTGTAGTATCTCATTAGAGAATAAAAAATTAGGCTCTAACGCCATACCTTCAATTCCACCGTGATTCCCCTTAATCGGCGCGATTGTGTTGGGTTCAGGATCATTGTCTAAAAACCAATCTATGGGCTTTTGAAACACCTCCGCTAAATTGTCTAACATATCCATACTCGGGGTTCGCTTTCCTCTTTCAATCATTGATAAATATGAAACCGAGGGTGCTGAACCTGCATCAATTCTAATACAGCGTGCCGATAAGTCTTCAAGCGTTAAATTATTTCGTTTTCGCAAATTACGAATTTTTGTTCCCGTAAAATGAGATTTTCGCATCAAACTTTGGTTATTTTTCATTGTTTTTATTTGACCTCAGTTACATTGCATAGACATTAACCTTAGCATTATTTGTAAAATTCACACTGTAAAATTCTTTTTGTCAAATTATAAAAAATATTCTTCTACACTGAATTTGTCCACTCTCACAATATTTATCTGACTCGAAGAATGAGGAACATACCATGACAGCACTTACCCGTTCACCCATCGACAATTCTGTACAAGGTTGTCAAAAACTAGAACTAGCAAAACGATTTTTAGATGAACATTGCCCATTAGATTGCGGCTCACATATGCAAACCACGCATTACGTTGTTTACTACAATCATCTAATGGCTTTCTTCGCAGATGGGACTCATTGTGGGCTAAAACAGCCCTGTCAATTTGTTGCTTTATGTGGACATAAAGATGATCCAACCGCTATTTTACTGAAAAAAGCAGATGGATTACACGTTGAACTCACATTTAACCGCTGTGGCAATACAGGTAAAAGTGATGTCGCGCATATCGATGATATTCAATTCGAAACAGCATTAAGTGCGTTAGATAATCAACATGTTCAGCCACAGTTAAAACGTCTTTGGGTGAGCTTTTTAACCGGTGTTCAACATGCGTTATGCAACACTTCCAGTGTTAAACAGTATACGGCCAAAGATGGAAGTGACTACCAACTTACTGCATACTAACTTAAAAAGTAGGCCGTACTCATTCTAACAGTATGGCCTATTACCGGTTTTATATTCATATTTCGCCATGTCAAAATGATAAATATGGATAGCTCATCTTTTCTCAAATCACGTGTATTTTGTTGAAATGGTCATTGCTTGTTATTCTGCACTAGAAAAAACTAAAATAACCAATTAGTAGCACCAAATAAAACAGGAAAAGCAATGAGTTGTCCGTACAGCAATAAGCCCACTGACCCTGAAGGTCAAACCAACTATCGAGCAATTGAAGACAACATTCATACTGACTTTAAAGATGACATGTCATACGGTGATTATTTAAATTTAGAAAAAGTACTGAATGCTCAGCACCCTCTTTCTAACCAGCACGATGAAATGCTATTTATCGTCATCCATCAGGCCAGTGAGTTATGGATTAAACTCGCAGGACATGAGCTCAATGAAGCGGTAGAAAATATCAAAAGTGGCGATTTTGGACATGCCTTTAAAGTAATCGCACGAGTAAAACAAATACTTAGCCAGCTCACTCAGTCTTGGGGAATTCTATCGACGTTAACCCCTGTAGATTACTTAAAATTTCGCGATACACTCGGTCACTCTTCGGGGTTTCAATCTTATGGTTACCGCAAGATCGAATTTTTGTTAGGCAATAAAAACGCTGAGCTACTAAAAGTACACGAAAGTAACCCTCAAGTGCATCAAGAACTGCAATACATTCTCAATCAACCAAGTTTATACGATGAAGCATTACTTGCACTCAAATCCCACGGGTTACCAATCGATAAGGCGGTACTAGAGAGAGACTTTAGCCTGCCGTATCAAGCAAACAAAAGTGTTTTAAATGCCTGGTTAACGGTTTACCAAAACGCGGAGCAGTACTTTCACTTATATGAGCTTGCCGAGAAATTAGTGGATATTGAAGATAGCTTCCAGCAGTGGCGTTTTAAGCATATGTATACGGTCCAACGTATTATTGGAAATAAAATAGGCACAGGAGGCTCATCAGGGGTAAGCTTTTTAAAAAAAGCACTTGATATCAGTTTTTTTCCTGAGCTCTTTGAGTTACGTACACACCTATAACTGCTTTTATTGGAGTAAAATAATGACAACAGAATTCGCCAAATTACTGCAGCCGCACTACAGTGATTTTAAAGTTGACAAACGAATCCTCTTATCAGGTCATTCTCATCAAGCGTGGCCAAACGTTGCCAAGCAAGGGGTCTTAGAGTGTTACCAACACGCTGCTGAGCACATAGACGATAAATGGCAGCTGGCTTTTAAAAAAGCAGCTCAAGTGAAAGCGTTTTATGCATCTTTACTCGATGATCCCACTGCCCAAATTACATTGGGCGCATCTACTCATGAGCTATTACTCAGGTTCCTATCTGATCTATCATGCTTTAAAACACCACGAAAACGCCCTATCCAAATTGTTACCACTGATGGTGAATTCCATTCTATGCGACGACAACTGAATCGCCTAAAAGATCTCAATATAAAGATAGTGAATGTACCTGTTCAACCGAGTGAAACATTGGCTGAACGACTTATTGAGGAAATTGATCAACACACTGACGCGGTCATGCTTTCCGCTGTATTTTACGGTACCAGCGAGATATTCAATGACATAGGCCATGTTGCACGTTACGCCCATACGCTCACGGTTCCTTGTTTAGTCGATGCATATCATGCGCTCAATGTCGTACCATTTAGCCTAAAAGAGTGGGACTTAGAGCATGCATTTATTGTCTCTGGCGGATATAAATACTGCCAAGCCGGTGAAGGAAACTGCATGTTGCGTATACCACCAAGCCATCAAGGAAGTCCTATCATTACTGGGTGGTTTGCAGAGTTTAGCCTGCTAGAGCAATCGCCGGGTGAGGTACGATATGGGGTGGGTAGTAGCGCATTTGATGGTTCAACTTACGATCCAACGAGTCACTACCGCGCCGCTGCCGTATTTGATTTTTTTGCTCAGCAGCAGCTAACCCCTTCAAAATTAAGGGCTGTTAGTCAACAACAAATTTTGTATTTAGCCAACGGTATTAAATCACAGCCAAAGCTGAATGCACACTTTGAATTTTCGTCTCACTCACTAACTCACAATGCCGGTTTTTTAGCCCTGACAACCCCAGTAGCGGCTCAATGGGTCAGTGCATTAGCTACTCAAGGCGTACAATGCGATAGTCGTGGGAATCAGTTAAGATTAGGCCCTGCGCCATATATAACCACTCAACAATTGGAACAAGCCATTGAAACAATAGACAAAGTGAGTAAAACCATCTCTTGAAATTAATCCATAAATTAGCCGTATCTACCGGTGACTATTTTTCTCTTAGAAGCGCATTGGAGCATCAGTCTACCCGGTTAATATAACCGATACGAGAACAAAAAAGGGATTATCTCAGCTAAAATCACAGCTCAATTGTAAAGGTTTATTTGCTAACGAATATAATCACGACTTAAATGTCGTGATGCTCACTTGCGACACTCAAGCTTCACTATTGTGTACTTATTATCCATGTAAAGTAATTCACTTACCAGCACATACTTAAAATAGACAAATTTGCTCAAAATTAAGAGCCTG
>NZ_JAGJEK010000080.1:0-534 GCF_018101015.1 Pseudoalteromonas sp. MMG005
TATGGTTTGCATCATGAAGGTGAATCAGTCGCCCTACCTGGGGTGCAGATGAGCGCGTATGAGAGCGATGCGGTACAGGCAAAGTTTGACCTAGATGTTGAGCTGACCTTGAACGATGCGGGTGTTGGTATTAACTGGACATATGATATTGGCTTATTCAGTGAAGCAGCGATAGCGCGGTTAAACGCACACTTGTGTCGTTTATTAACGAGTTTGAGTGAAGTCACAGAAGAGACAGCGGCGTTGCCTAGTTTGGCGATGTTGTCGGAGTCAGAGACAGCGCATTTAGTGACAGGGCTTAATAATACAGAGATTGCATACGATAAAGCGGCATGCATTCATACCTTATTTGAACAACAAGTACAGCAGCAGCCGGATAAGGTTGCGGTGGTATTTGCAGATAAAACACTGACGTATAAGCAGTTGAATGAGCAGTCGAACCAATTGGCGCATTACCTGCGAGAGCATCATGCTATTGGGCCAGACAGTTTAGTGGGCTTGTGTGTGGAACGCTCGTTGGAGATGGTGGTCGGT
>NZ_JAGJEK010000081.1:0-527 GCF_018101015.1 Pseudoalteromonas sp. MMG005
TATCTTGTTAGAAGTCCAGCCAACCTGAGGCTGAAATAAGCGCATTGATACTTTGAAATCTAAAAAGCGAGGTGCTAATTCGAAGGCGGACACAAAAAAGCTCCGTAAAAACGAAGCTTTCTCTTTTTGAATATTTGACAGGATCAATCTATTAAACCTAGAGTTTCAAGCCTTTCTTTTGCGAGAATATATCTTGCACGTACATCATCAATTTGCGCTTGAGTTAACTTTTTACCAAGGGTACGAAGCCCTCCAGTCGCATCATTATGGTGAACACCAAACGCAAACTTAAGATATTCTAAAAGCAACGGTTGAGCATCAAGGTATGATATGGAGTTCATAGCCTGAGAAATTTTGTTTGCCTCAGCCCATTCCCCTTTATTGACATATTCCTGCATAGTGACACTGGCTTTTGGAAATATACACCCAACACCTGTGATCCCACCACATGCGCCAGCAAGTCCTGCATGTACAGTTACAGTGTCAACACCAGCCAAGACTTTTAAATCTTTATTCTCTAACATCAG
>NZ_JAGJEK010000082.1:0-518 GCF_018101015.1 Pseudoalteromonas sp. MMG005
ATTGCGCGTCATGAAGTTTTGCGAACGCGCTACATTGAAGTGGCGGGGGTAGCGAAGCAACAGATCTGCGCGATGTCAGCGGTGCACTTTGAGGTGGCAGTCGAAGACCTATCTCATCTCACTGGTGAGATGCAAGCACACGCGGTGAAAGCATTGGTTGACAGTGAGTTTACGCAGGCGTTTAATCTGGCAGAAGATGTGATGCTGCGTGTCAGCTATATCAAAACGGCTGGCAGCGCAGGGGTGCTGCTATTTAATATGCACCATATTGCCTCAGATGGCTGGTCGATGGATGTATTGGCCAAAGAGTTCTTTGCGTTATATGACGCGTATAGCCAAGGAAAAGCAAGTCCATTACCAGAGCTGGAAATCCAATATGCAGATTATGCACATTGGCAACACACGCATTTAGAGGGAGAGGTACTGGATAACCAATTAGATTATTGGACGAAACAGCTAGATGAGTTACCGGGTGTGCATAGTTTACCGCTGTGTTACCCAAGACCAGAAATAAAGGC
>NZ_JAGJEK010000083.1:0-514 GCF_018101015.1 Pseudoalteromonas sp. MMG005
CGATGCAGACGGGTATGTGGTGACGCGCGCTGATACACCCAGTTATGAAGACGGCCAAGATTACCTTGATGGCATCAAGAATACCTATGCGGGTAAAAACGCGGTGAAGGTAGCCACTGTGGGTAAGCCAAGCAAGGTGATCTTTACTGAATTGGCAGATGTGGGCGAAGCCCATGTTGAAGGCATTGTATTTGTCGATGGCAATCAAAATGGTGTTAAAGAATCACAAGATCTGGCGATCCCAAGCCTTGCAGTCACCCTGAGCGGTAAAGACGAATTCGGCAACGCTGTGTCATTGAGCACCAACACCGACAGTAATGGTGCGTTTAGTTTTACCGCGCTTCGCCAACCGAATGCAGACGGATATGTGGTGACGCGCGCAGATACGCCAAGTTATGAAGACGGCCAAGATTACCTTGATGGCATAAAGAATGCTTATGCGGGTAAAAGCGCAGTGAAGATAGCCACAGTAGGCAAACCAAGCAAGGTGATCTTTACTGAACTACCAAATGCT
>NZ_JAGJEK010000084.1:0-507 GCF_018101015.1 Pseudoalteromonas sp. MMG005
TATCCGGGCTTAACTGTTATTTCAGTGCCCCTAATGAGCTTCGAGCCCATACACTCTAATTTGAATACACCCAAGCGGTTTATATACCGTGCCTTTGTCGGGTTTTGTATAGGCAGGCTAGGCCTTTTTTCATCTAACTGTAGCAAACAATGATAGGCGATTGGCAAGTGCTCTCAACACCCACTCGGGTTAAGTCACCCTTGTCATCTACGAGCTGCTTGCCAATCTAACTCTGTATTTAAACATCACCTTGAACCTGATTGCATGAACGTATGGGGCGGTAATATTCGTTTTTTTGAAGTAATATCCACATTAACCTTGCCAGACGATGTGCCATTGCAACCGCAGCTTTATTTACCCCGCGCCTTTGCTTGATGGCAGTGACCCATAGGTTCAGGTCATCGTCTTTTTTATGTGCGTGGTTCACAACAGTTCGAGCACCATGAATAAGTTGTTTTCTGAGGTATCCATCTCCACGTTTAGTAATTGTGCCCAAACGATTTGTTT
>NZ_JAGJEK010000085.1:0-499 GCF_018101015.1 Pseudoalteromonas sp. MMG005
GGGTCGCCCTACTGCGCCATGGAATACTTTGGTAAATTGTGTGGTGAGTTTTAACCAGTTTTCTGGGGCTATGTTGAGCCTGTCTAAAATTGGGGAGTTGATAGGGTTGATAGCGCCGCGCTTGTCTGTTCGCATACATCTGCCTGTTAGCTCGACAAGTTCTAAATACGACTTTAATTCAAACGGTATACCTTTGGGCATGCGCTTTCGGGGGCTACCTGCAAAACGTGCCAATTGTTTAGGTTGCTTGCCTTCTTTGGCATGTTCACAGCGAGTTTTTACACTGGTGTAGTCTGAGGTTTCGGGTGTATCAGCCATTTTGGCTCTAACTGGGTTTAAATCAACATACGCCATACAGGCAGCCAGTGCCGCTTCATCAAGTAAGGCTTGTGATTTAAAGCGCCCTTCCCAAAATCGACCCGTACAGTTATCTTCTTTATTCGCTTTTCGGGCTATACTTTCATTCAGTACCCGCATAAACCAACTGATACTCGCTAAG
>NZ_JAGJEK010000086.1:0-445 GCF_018101015.1 Pseudoalteromonas sp. MMG005
CTAACATCAATGTGAGTACAAATACGCAACTAACTTCATTAGGTTTAGATGCAAATCAGTTTAGCAGCATTGATGTATCGAACAACACTTTACTGGAAACGTTAGGGCTGAATAACAATCAGCTGAGTGCTATTGATGTCAGTCGTAATACCGCTTTGACTCGATTAGATTTAGACAACAATCAACTCACAAACATGAACGTGAGTGCAAATACTCAACTTACTTCATTGGGCTTAGATTCAAATCAGCTCAGCAGCATTGATGTATCGAACAACACTTTACTGGAAACGCTGGGCCTTAATAATAATCAATTGAGCACGATTGATGTTGCTAGTAACACGCGCTTAACGCGACTCGATCTTGATAATAACCAGTTGACTAACATAGACGTGAGTGCAAATACACAACTGACGTCACTGGGCTTAGATTCAAATCAGCTCAGCAG
>NZ_JAGJEK010000087.1:0-436 GCF_018101015.1 Pseudoalteromonas sp. MMG005
GGTATTCTTGATGCCATCAAGGTAGTCTTGGCCATCTTCATAGCTGGGTGTATCACCGCGTGTCACCACATACCCGTCAGCATCAGGTTGGCGAAGCGCAGTAAAACTAAAGGCACCATTACTGTCAGTGTTGGTGGTCAGTGACACTGCGTTGCCGAATTCATCTTTACCGCTCAGGGTGACTGCAAGGTTTGGGATCGCAAGATCTTGTGATTCTTTAACACCATTTTGATTGCCATCAACAAACACCGCGCCTTCAACACGGGCTTCGCCCGCATTAGGTAGTTCAGTAAAGATCACCTTGCTTGGTTTACCTACCGTGGCTACCTTCACCGCGTTTTTACCAGCATAGGTATTCTTGATGCCATCAAGGTAATCTTGGCCGTCTTCATAACTTGGCGTATCTGCGCGCGTCACCACATACCCGTCTGCATTC
>NZ_JAGJEK010000088.1:0-411 GCF_018101015.1 Pseudoalteromonas sp. MMG005
AATTAGTTATCTTGAGGCTGCATAAAATTCTGCAAAAGAGCTGTACTAAATTGGGTGGAGTTACACTTTGTGTTATTTGATAACGCCATAACCTTTGCCTGAATTTTGTTGAACTATACTGACAGCCTTGATCCGAATGGAACATAACCCCTCTAGGTTTGCCTCTTTGTTCATATGATCTATCTAATGCTTTGATAGTTAGGGCTGTATCTGGCTTTTCTGACATGGCCCAGCCAATAGTTCGCCTTGCATATAAATCAATTACTACTGCTAAATATGACCACTTCTGACCAGTCCAAATATACGTAATATCTCCACACCACACTTGATTTTGGCTATGCACATCGAACTCTCGATTTAACTGGTTTGGTATATCAGGTCGTTCATTCACCGTCACTTTATATGCATGTA
>NZ_JAGJEK010000089.1:0-409 GCF_018101015.1 Pseudoalteromonas sp. MMG005
GTATGACGGTGCGTTACTATCGGGCTCATTACCAAGTGCTGTGGGGGAGAAATTACAAGCTGTGGCGAAGCAATATCAATTAACGCCATTTATGTTATTACATGGTGCGTTATCTTTGTTGCTAGCAAGACACAGTAATAGCGCAGACATTGTGATAGGAACGCCAGTAGCCAATAGAATGCAGGCAGAGCTGACGCCGTTGATAGGGTTTTTTGTGAACACGTTAGTGCTCAGAGCGAACACGGGGTACCACACGGTCGGGGAGTACTTTAAGCATATCAGAGCAGTACATTTAGAAGCGCAATCGCATCAAGACGTGCCATTTGAGCAGTTAGTCGATAGATTGAAGGTGCCGAGAAGTAAGGCACATAGCCCGTTATTCCAAATCATGATGACGACGAATACAGAC
>NZ_JAGJEK010000009.1:0-188202 GCF_018101015.1 Pseudoalteromonas sp. MMG005
TTTACTTGATGAAGCGGCACTGGCAGCCTGTATGGCGTATGTTGATTTAAACCCAATCAGAGCAAAGATGGCTGATACACCCGAAACCTCAGACTACACCAGTGTAAAAACTCGCTGTGAACATGCCAAAGAAGGCAAGCAACCTAAACACTTGGCACGTTTTACAGGTAGCCCCCGAAAGCACATGCCCAAAGGTTTACCGTTTGAATTAAAGTCCTACTTAGAACTTGTAGAGTTGACAGGCCGATGTATGCGAGCAGACAAACGCGGCGCTATAAGCCCAATCAACTCCCCAATTTTAGACAGGCTCAACATAGCACCAGAAAATTGGCAAAAACTCACTTCACAATTTACCAAAGTATTCCATGGTGCAGTAGGGCGACCCCAAAAGCTTGATAATTATTGTGCGAGCCTAGAAATAAAACGGCGCGCTAATTATAAGCAGTGTGAAAAGTTACTGGCTTAACTTTTAGGCCATTAAGGTAATCTCTAGATAACCAATACATCATGGTTTGGTGGGTTAGCCGTGCCTTTTGGATGCGTATAAGTTCAGTTTTTTGTATTTTTGAGCTTATAGTGCATGTAGTTAATTGAACATTGCCTGCTTATTGATTTTAGTTTTTTGAATGGGTGTCATTGTCCGTTACTATTTCATTGTCCGTTACTATTAGACAAGCTTATACCGCATGTAGTTCATTCGGTCTTACTGACTAAGTCGTATTTCAGGTTGAACGTGGCCTGCTTAATGGTTTTAGTTTTTGAATGGGTGTCAATGTTTGAGTTTTGGATTCGCATTGAATGGGTGTCAATGTTTGAATTTTGGATTCGCAGGAACACTATGCTTAAATGGATTTAGGCAGTAGAGCGAAGCAGGCTGCCAGAGCCGAGACATTCATCGATTAACCTCATCGTGGCACTATTCAAGGCGGCTGGTTTCATCATTGTGATCCAGTTAGTTTCAGGCTCAAGTCAGGTGTAAGCAACTTTGCATATTGTATTCATGCACGCGTGCTGAGCATCTTGAAAATCGAAGTGGAAAGCCACTAAACGATTGAATCAAAATAGGAACTCGGCTATGGTTGAGGCATCAATAAAAAAATAAGTTAAAACGAGTAATTCTACAGGCTCGTTATATTTCAAGGATGGCTCGGCGTTGGATTCATTAAAATTAAACGATTTTCTTCACCCAAGACCTTCTCCTAAATGGATTGATGTTCTCTGTAAATTACAACATTTTGCGATTATCACCTATGCAGTTGATCCTTCAAGGTTTGATGGGCTTTTTCCTGAGCGTTTTAAACTAGATACTTTAAAAATTAATGGTGAAGAAAAAGCTTTAATTTCCGTAGTTCCTTTTATCGATGTAGATTTTACATCTGCGGTTATGCCATTTCCTAAGTTCACAATGGGACAAACAAACTATCGAATTTATATTATCGATCAAGAAACAAATGAGAGATGCGTTTGGTTTCTTGGTACAACTTTAGATTCATGGACACTTGCAGTACCAAGACTTTGTTGGAACTTACCTTGGTATAGTGGTGAAGTTAAATTTGAATGTGAATATGATGAACCACAACAAAGATACCGTAAATACAAAATGACGACAGAAGCCACTTGGGCTCCAGCTAATGTTGAATTAACACAAACCAAAGACTCCAAAATTGAATTGTCAGGCTTCCCTGATACAGAAACGGGTCTAGTATACCTAACGCACCCTTTAGCTGGTTTTTATCATCGTCGAGATGGTAAATTAGGTACGTATAGGGTGTGGCACAAGCAATTAGAAGTATCTTCTGCAAACCTTAAGTTTGCTAGTTTTGGTTTACTATCTCGCTTAGGTTTAGTCACTCAAGAGGAACAACAAACCCCTCATAGTGTACTAATTGAACCGATTAATGAATTTACTATTTATTTACCGCCAAAAGTGGTGAAATAGAAATATATCAAGCAATTAAAGAGGAACTTTTTACAGTTTGCTCGGTTCCGCTTCGCTTCACATTTTAGCCAACTATTATTCACTGCTTAAGGCGCTAAGTATTTTTCATGTTGAGGTGTCAAATTGAGCAACCCATTTCATTTATCATTGGTTGTTCCTGAGTTACGTTTATCAGAAGAGTTTTATGTCAACTTTCTCGGCTGTAAAAAAGGCAGGGATACAGGAAAATGGATAGATATTATCTTTTTCGGCCACCAATTAACTCTTCATCAAGAAACAGAAACTATGAAAGCTCAATCTATAGACCATTTTGGTGTCATTTTAGAAAAAGCAGAATGGTTGTCTATTATTCAAAAGGTTGAAGTTGATACTTTACCATTTGTTCTTCCACCTAACGAAAAAACCAATGATGATAATAGCGAATCAGGTAAATTTATTATCAATGATCCTGCAGGTAATTTAATAGAATTCAAATTTTATAAAAAGTCACCTTTAATTATTGTGTCATAAATACATAACAAGGATTTAAAGCAGTGCTGCTATTAGTTTACAGGGCTTTCGCTTCGCTATACATTTTAGAAAATTATTATCCGCCTCTGAATAGGCTATATGATCTCCTCGTTATCAAGCAATAACACTTTCTGCCTTAAAAGTTTGTCTCCCGCAACTATGAGTGGTGAACTTCTTATTGGAATTCCCCTATAATTACATCTAAATGCATGTTGAAGTAAACGGTCGTTGGATAATGACTTTTTGCAAATCGACAACAGCACATGTTCTATTGAGGGGATTATCCTGTTCCCGTAAAATGAGTATTTGTATTTATTTTCACTTTATATTAATTTGACAGTATGAAACGGAGTGCTTGCTTAATTTTAACGCTAGAGAATGAAGAGAGTACCCAGCAAAAAGTTGTTATATTTTATGTAGATTAATGAGTATATTTTATGGCTACAAACTATAAATTTGAAAGACTGAATGCTGGCAGAGATTATATTGCTGATAACTATGACGCTCCGCTTAGCTTATCTGGTATGGCAACATATTCATATATGTCCCCTTACCATTTTTTGCGTGTTTTCAAGAATACTTATGGAGAAACGCCTAACGAATTCTTGATTCGTCTTAGAGTCGAGCAAGCTAAGAGGATGCTTATTACTGAAAACTTTAGTGTCTCAGAAATTTGCGAGAAAGTGGGTTATACAAGCCTTGGTAGTTTTTCTTCATTATTTTTAAAACAAGTTGGTATGGCGCCTACGGTGTATCGTCGTAAGCTTTGGGCTTTGTCTGCAGAATCGTATCGCTTTCCATCACAGGCTATACCGGCATGTTATGCGTATAATTTTTTAGGGAAATCGACTAATTGAGCAATATTGGAGAAATATCATTGTGATTATTTCTATAGAATAAAGAGACATTAAAACAAGGAGTATTGAGATGATCACATCCATAGCACACACCACAATATATGTACTGAATCAGGATGAAGCACTTGATTTTTATAAAAATAAGCTAGGGTTCGAAGTCGGTGATGACATGAAAGTAGAAGGCGATTTCCGATGGCTAACGGTATATCCGAAATCTAATTCACAGCTTCAGTTGGTATTGGCAGAGCCAAAAGAGGGACCAATGTTCACTAAAGATTCTGCCGAAAAGATACGAAGTTTGATCGAAGAGGGCGCATTTGGGGCGGGTGTTTTCGAAACTGAAAATTGCCAAAAGACGTACGAAGAGCTTGTGGCTAAAGGAGTGGAGTTTATGCAGCCACCGACAGAGCAGCTTTATGGCGTGGAAGCTATGGGCATAGACAACTCTGGTAACTGGTTTAGCTTGGTTCAACGATAAAATACAACAAGTAAAGTCAGCTTGGTGCCGTTAACGGCATCTTGCTTTAGGCATTGGTATGGTCGCCTATTGTCAAATTTATGCACACAGCTTCAAGGCGTGTTGGTCACAAAACGTGAATTAACAAATTAATCAAAATGACGTCAAAAGCTTTGCTTGCACTCACTTTTATAAGTAAATAAAAAGGGCAGACATTAAATACAGGGATCTTATGCGTGCGCCTTTGTATTGTTTATTGGGTCAAATCATGGACCTGAAACTAGTCCGAACGACGGAGGTGGCAAAGTTTGTGTGCCGCCATACAGACCGTGTCGATGATGAGTTGTAGTGGGGCGTTTTTACTACGGTGAATACTTCGCCCACGCACTAAACTAAGCTTTGTCAACGAGTTTCAATGTTGAGTGACCGAAACATAGTGTCGGTGGGAGGAATGAGCCGCGCCTTTATTTTGGGGGAAATCACACCGAGTTAGCTAGCAAAAACTTTATGTGAGCTTTTGCTATGCTTACAAGGGTGAGGCTTATTCTATGGTGTTGGCTTTGTATAAAATATGGTGCTTCTTTATTGTATTTTTTTGTACTACTTGTGTTGCTTCTACGCCGTTTTCTGAACCGGAATTTAGCCAGATTAGTCAACATATCCACTATCTTAATGGCGACTCCCCACTTAAAGCGATAGCGGAAATCGAAAGAATAAAAAAGGAAGAAGGAAATAAGCTAACTCTGAGACAGCGTATCAGATTGAAATACGCTAAAACATGGGCATTAGTTTTGGTTGACCGCCTTGAAGAGGCATTGAGAGAACTTGCACAGTGCAAAGTTTTGGATGCAGAATTAGAAGAGTCATTATTGTTTTTTTATTATGGACTAACTGCCACTATTTTCAACCGAATAGAAATGTATGAGCTTGCCCTTGAGCATTACCTCGATGGTTATCGAATTTCTATCGACAATGAACGAGATGTTGATATTAGATTAGCAGAGAACAATATTGGTACTGTTTATCTAGCTATGGGACATTTGCAGCAAGCTGAGCATTATTTTGATTTGTTTTATCAAGATGCACTTGAGCGAAAAGACGACCCGATGAGCAGTCTTGCGTTAACCAATTTAGGTAAACTTGCTTTTGTAAGAGGAAATACAGAGCTAGCCTACAGGCACTTTCAGGGTGCGCTTGAAACACAAAAAGCCATCAACTTTAATTACTTTTCGTCAGAGTCACATTATTACCTAGGTAAAATATATCGACAACGCGGGCAAGTAAATAATGCGCTTACCCATTTGAACACCGCAATAAATATCGCCAAAGAGTCAGATAGCTTGTCTTACAGTATCGCGCCCATAATAGAAAAAGCACGTCTTCTGTTGGATCTAGAACGATATGAACAAGCACTGAAAGATGTTAAGCAATCAATTAGTATGGCGATTAAATTTAAGCGTCATAAATCGTTAGCTGAAGCCTATTTACTGCAAGCGTCAATTTATACACAGTTGCAGCAGTTTGATTTGGCCTTAAAGGCAACCAAACAATATGCTGATGTGAAAGTAACGCTTTCTGAATGGCAGTCTAAAGTGAGTGTTGCTTACTACCTTGCTGAAGTCGATGTAACCAGTAAAGAACTCGATATTGCTAATTTAACTAAAGAAAATCTCATTCGAGAGTTGAACAATAAAGCCATAAAGCGTCAGTTTATACTTTTTGTTGTGGCCGCAGCGGTAATTGCTGGGTTATTGGTTTTCTTTCTTCATAGAATTCGTGGGAAAAATCAGTTACAGGCGAAAACACTCAAAAAACTTAAAGAAACCCAGCAGCAATTAATTGAAGCGGAAAAGCTCTCTGCATTGACAATCATAGTGTCTGGGATGGCACATCAACTGAATACCCCCCTTGGTATTGTGGTGACTTCAACGTCTATAGTGACCGAACGTCTGCAATACATTAAATGTGCAATAAACGAGAAAAAGTTAACGCAAAAAATGCTTTCTGACTTTATTGAACAATCTGCAGACGCATTGATCTTGGTAAGAAACAACAGTAGCAAGGCAGCAGGTTTAGTTGAGAAATTTAAATTAATTGCAACAACATTAACAGGGATGAAATCAACATCGATTGATTTACGTGCGTTTATTAATGATAAGCTTGCTGGGTTATTAGGTAAATATAAGTGTGGAGTAACGACAAATATTGAGGGTGACACCGTGCACATTGAGGGGTACCCAGAATTATTATTAAATGCCTTGGATCAACTCGTTGATAATTCAGTTCATCACGGGTTTTCGCAAAGAAGTGACAACCAAATTAACATAACCATCGACGTAAAAGATGGGTGGGTGACAATAACGTACGAAGATAACGGGGTAGGCATAGAAAAGGATCAATTAAGTCAAATATTCACGCCGTTTTATACCTCCAGTATTCAAGATGGTAACTTGGGGATTGGTCTGAATATTGTTTATAACTCAATTGCCGTGTTGATGGGAGGTGAAGTGTCTGCGCAACCTACAGAGCAAGGGGCTAAGTTTGTGATGGAGTTTAGCCAAGTTATAAAAGAGGCTGAGTAGTTGGCTTCGGGTTCTATCGCCAGAAACTAGATAAAAAGGGTAGATAAACAGGATAGGCAAAAAGCTTTGATACCAGTGCAGGTTTAAGTCCTACGTGCGTCACTTTTTAAGATAACTATGCTTGCGTTTCATAATTCCTCGAACACTGCGGCAGAGTGTTTATAGCATTAGCCCTTATCGATCTTAAATTTAGTGCTGATTTAGATATTTAACCTGATTTATTTATGGTTTTTTTAAGTTTGCTCTTTTATTTTTTTGCCTCAAAAGAACCGGTCAGATCACTTTGCTTATGTTTCAGGCCAAATCAATAACTCCGACCCCTTTGATTTAAACCATTTAAGTTATTTCTGCGACTAACTTATTTTTAATATTAAAGATATGATGGCAATGATAAAAAGAACCACTATTTTCATGATTTTCAGCTGCGTGCTTGGACCGTTTGCACACGCTGAGCCGATACTACTTACTAACGGTACGTTATTAGAGCCAAGCACTCAATCAGTAATTAAACAACACCTCTTGCTTGATGGTGATCGGATTATTAGTCGACTAGAGCGTATTTCAAATAACTTTATGGGGAAACAAATTGATATAGCTGGGAAATATGTGATCCCAGGTTTAATTGATATGCACACCCACGCATTTGGCAATAGAGCGCCAAACACCAAAACAGAAACGATGGGTCCAAGTACGACCGCTCAAGTAGTTTTACATGCTGGTGTAACTGGTTTTGTGGACTTATTTGGTAACGAGCAAAGGTTGTTTGAGCACAGGAGGCTCCAACACGCAAAATTAATTACGGGAGCAGATATTTATGCGAGTTTATCGTGTTTAACAGCCCCTGGTGGACATTGTTCTCAGTTCGGCAAAACACGTACTATTTCTAATGAACAAGAAGCTACTCGGCACATTGCTGAGCTTGCGAAAAAGCAAGCTGACGTGATAAAGCTTGTGAGTACTTTAGAGGGGAAATTACCATCACTAACGGCGCATCAGCTTGAATACACAATTAAAGAAGCCAAAAAGTACGGTATTAAAACGATTGTGCATATTCATACTCTTGCAGATATTGAAAACGCAATTAAAGCAAAGGCAGATGCAATCACTCATTTACCTGATGATACGGTTTTGCCTATAGAGCTTGCAAAAACCTTAGCCGAAAATGGTATTGCAGTTATTCCTACCACCTCAGTTGATACAGATTATTATGAGTTTTTGTTTTCTAATGTGCTAGAGGCACCGTTGGCTAAAAAAGTCGCTGCTTCACGGATTTTAGACGCTTATGCAGTGTCTGCAAGCAATATGACGATGAAAAGTAAACATAAAATTAAGCGAAGAACTAATATGTATTACCAATCCTTAGCAAACTTAATTGCAGCAGATGTAAAGTTGTTAGCAGGGTCAGACTCTGGTAATTATGGTACTTTGCAAGGATTTACAATGCACCGTGAACTTGAGAAGTTTGTTAGCGCGGGTCAATCGCCTTGGCTTGCCCTAGCGAGTGCAACAAGCTACGCGCGTGAGTTTTTAAATAGGCCAACAGGCTTAAATAAAAATGGGGAGGCAAGTCTGGTTATTTTAAATAGCTCCCCCATTGAAGATATAAAAAATAGTCAAGATATTTTTGCTGTGATACACCGAGGTAAGCTAATCAATTAAGGCCTATTACCCATCAATTGATGAACTGTTTCAGGTTATAAAGTAGGGTTCAGGTCACTGCCTTCATAATACTATTTAATGAGCGTTTATCGGCGGTTGTTATCATTTTTTGTATTGATTTTTCTTGTCAGCTGAAAGTTACTTGCCATAAAAAGCGCACTATGAGTAAGTAGCCAGCTTAACTGGCCACTTATTTTATCGAGTGAAGTTCACACGTTTATTCTGTCGCATTACAACCTTTACCAGGTTCATTGCTACATACAACATCGGTGATGGTGACTGTGCCCGTTGGAAGCGGGTTACCGTTTAGGGTTACGGCAACTCCTGATGCGAGCATGTAGTTGAGAATACGTTGCAATGCATCGCTTGCACCTCTGGCTCTGTAGCCGGTATAGTTATGTGATTCGTGTAAGCGGATCCCTTTATCTCGCCCTGAATCAATAATGGGTTCAAACATGACCGACACGTCACCATTTAAGTTTTTTATTATACCTTTAAACATAAAGGCATAAGTCGTACCATCGCTAGGAAAGTGTACATTAACCGCGAGGTTAACTGTAAGCGCTTGATTTACTATAGCGGTGCCTAAACTGACTGATGCAGACGTAATGGCACCGGCTATATTACCTGTAAAGTAGTCACTCAGTGCTGTTTTAATCGCTGCCTTTTGTGGTGCATACTTAGCAACCGTATGAGCCGTATTAATATCTGAATATGCCCCTAAGAATGGCCGTAAATGCTCGATGTTTACGCTACCTTGAGCTAAGTCTTCAATTGTATTTTTGGCGTTTCGAACATGTGTTACACCTGCTCTAATAGACTCTTTTACAGGAATAGCCCAATACATGACCAAGCCTTCTTCACGCTCAGTTTGATAAGCGCTCACTTTATTATTATGTATATCAATAACATGTACTTTACCACCATTGGGAGCATATTGAATTGCACGGTTTTGCATTTGTTGTTCAGAACATGCATTACAGACAGCAATCATATCACTTGCAAAACTAAACGAACTAAGAAGGGTGCTGCTTACAGCAAACGAGACGACAACGACAGTTGAAAATAATTTCTTCATGGTATTTCCTTATAAATTGAAGATTAAGTGGCACATCAGTGTGCACAAAATTAACTTTAGCTTGCTTTATGAGAGGGTCAAGTAGAAATTGACGCCGTTTTTAGCAAACTAAAATTGACGACCAAAGGGATGCCTTTTGAATTAAAGCTGTACTTTGTGCTTGTAGATTCATTGATTGGCTTTCTTGTTCTGAGCATACTACTGAAGCGCTACAATGAAACTATTGTAGTCACAATGCTTTATTCATAAATATTTTGTAATACTTTTAAACACTTTTTTAATCTGTTTTTGCTAAGTAGGCGTATAAACTGAAGTCATAAAATGCTTTGAGTGACTTAACAATGAGAAAAATAATTATATTACTTGCGCTATTAACAGTTGCGGGGTGTTCTACTAAATTCGCATACCGAAATGCAAGTTGGCTCACCTATTGGTATTTAGATGACTATATTTCATTGACGGATGATCAAGAAGCGCGTTTTGACGAACGTTTACAACTTTGGTTAAGTTGGCACAAAGCCGAGGAACTTGATAAATATATTGCTCACTTTAATGAAATAAAAGCAGATGTTGAAGCCGATAACATGTCTGTGCAGCGCATAGAGTTTCACCAAAACAGATTGCGCGCGCATTGGTATCGAGTCAGAGATACATTAGCGCCTGATTTGGCTGCAATGGCACCCATGTTAACTCAAGAGCAAGTGAACACGCTTTTTTCTGAGTTGGCTGAATCAGAATTAGAGTCGATAAAAAAGCGTCAAAAGCGCTCGGTACAAAAACGTAAAAAACGGTGGCTGAATGACCAAGAAAATAATTTAGAACGTTGGTTAGGTAACCTCAATGACAGGCAAGAAGACTTGATAGTCGCATTGTACGACAAACAGCAGACGACTGCTGACTTGAGAGCTGAATACCGAACCAATTATCAAGCTCAACTCAAGGCCCTATTGGCAAAGCCTAGTACAGATAAACAATTTGAAACTGGTTTGGTAAAGTTACTCAAAGAGCCTGAACAGTTTAGAAGTGCGGAGTTAGCTGAGCGCATTGCCCACAATAGACATCAACGTAATCAGTTTTTAGCTGAGGTTTATCAGAGTTTGTCTGAGAAGCAACATCGTCATTTAATAAAAGAGTTAGAAGAACTGATTGATGACTTTACCTCATTAAAAAAATAATGAATACAGCAGCGGCTGAAAACTTAAAAATAGGTGGCTATTTATCAGTTTATTTCATTTAACTACTGAGCAATGTTAAGTCATACATATAGTGGATAATTAGGAGGTAACAAACATTTAGTTTGCTTTTAACTGTTGTCATGGAGAAAGTTCAAAAGCGCTAATTCTTTGTTTGCATCGTAATACTATGAAAGAGAGAATGAATCGTACTGTTTTTAAAGTAATGATAAGAATCTTTATATTTATGCAATGTTTATTACGTCATGTTATTTTTATTTTAGATGTGCAGTGCAGGTTGTTTATTTGAGTTTTTGATAAAATATGGATATAGCATTGTAAATTTTACACTATATAGCCGTTTGTAAAAGCAACAGCTATATAGCGCTAAAAGAACTATTCAGTTACAACCCGAGTAAGTACTTTAACTGAGCTAAGTGGCACATATACTAGGTCGTATATAACAGGCGCTGGCCAGATCAAGCTCTTAAACTCGCCCATAACGGATCTTGGCTCAGGGCAAACTGCCTGTTCTGGAGCGCTGAACCAAGATGTATATCGAGTTTCACCTGCCGAAAAAGAATAAAGAGTTCCATTCTTTTGTGTTATTCCAGAGTTTGTATAATTACACTCTTTCGAATAATAAGTTACCTTTTGAGAGGCTGCTGCTTTATTTAAAAAAACTGAACTAAATAAAAAAGAGCAAGTTATTAAAGTAAGTATATTTTTAGCTTTCATTTTTATCCTTAAACAATTCTAATTAAAAGCCACTATCATCGCGGCTGAAGTAATTTAACATGATTGCTGCAAAATGCATCATGAAATTAATTTATTTTGGTTTTAATTGTTGTGAACAACAGTAACCATAAATGCACTTATTCCATTGCTAGTTTAAAATGATGTATTTGATTTTTACTTTATTTCGGTTTTCCTACTTCTGATGGCTTAGTGTTATAAATAAAAAACTATCAATTTATAATGTCAATGAATGTGTTAATTACTGTTTATATATCACAAACTATGTGCGTGATAAATATGGTGAGTACAGAGAATGAATAGGCAGATTTTTGAGCAATGCATGACTGCCACTTAATAGTACATTGTGTATGTTATGATGTTTTTTCTATTTGGAAGTGGTAAGCATCAAACATCAAACGAATAGCGCTAATAACAAATAATTGAACTACGAGAATGAGTGGTAGTTGTGTGGGTAAAGCTACTCAGTATGTATTATCAATAAAGCTAGCGACTGAGGGCATTATGAATAACGAATATCTCATCTCCTACATTTTATGCTCTATTGAGGTAATCAATTGAGAGAGAAGTCATGTGTTCATAACAGCAGCTGAGCTGCCTAGATGATTATTTTCACATACAACCGTTTCAGAGCTTACAAAAACATTAGTCACTAGAGTGTTGATATTGAAATATCTCTTCTAGTGGTAACTTAAATACCGTCGCAATTTTAAATGCTACTTCAAGCGATGGAGAGTATTTATTGGCCTCAATCGCCATGACGGTTTGACGTGTTACGCCAATTTCCTGAGCCAGTTGCTTTTGCGTCATTTCATTATTTAAAAAGCGCAGAGTTCGAATTGAATTGGTAATAACGCCACTAGCCATAAATAGCTCCGGTTCGTCCTTTGTAGAGTTGTGTCGCGTAGTTGGTTATTTCCGCCAATAAAAAGGCGCAAACCATGATATGTAATGGCAAAAAAGGTATGTTGTATTCTATAGACGGTCCAAACCCTTGCGCATGCGCTTGATATTGAAAGATTGCAATGCATATCCCTGTTTGTAATATATACGTGGTGTATTTATATCCAACTAAGCTTATTTGTTTTTCGCGCACATCAAGTGGTTGTTCAAGCTCATCATCGCTGATGAAAGCCAGCACGATATAACTGATCACCATGAGTACAATACTGTAAATAATTACTTGCAGTAACAGCTCAGACAGCCAAACCGGTGATGCAAGTTGTTCTGAGCTAGCTGAAAACACGTTTTTTAGATAGAAATAGCCAATGTAAGTACTGACTAATAAGTCAATACTCAATGTAACTTCTCTAAAACTGATACTTTGCAAAAATTCTTTTAAAGCGGCTGATCTAGTCATGTATTTTATACCTGAAGTCAAAAATATTTAACATAGGTATAGCGTAGATTACTTGACTTGTTGATGTCAAATATTTTTTACCTTAAGTTAAGTTTTATATACCTATCGTGATATTTAGACTGTCATGTTCAGTCAAACTAAGCCCTTTAATCGATAAATAATAACGTTACTTGAAATGAACTACGATACATATTTAGGGTATAAAAGTGAGGTTGTTTTAGCTTACAGCTGAGTGGTCTTTAGGCTTAATACCGTCACTTTATCTGGGATCGAGATGGTTCAATGGTGTGTTTTCAAAGTGTATGGAACCTGCGAAATTTAAACTATGTTGCTCAGTATAGTTGAATTGGCACCCAGAATATTAAAATTAAAGTATTTATAACAATGGCTTATGTGTAATTTCTTGGTGGCGAAAAGTTTTGTTTGGTGTTGACTAAGTGAAATCATGTAAAAATCATTAGGACGTCAAGTGTTTTGATATTGACCGGCGTAATTTGAGCATCGATGCAATCATATTGAGCATGATATTAATAAAAGCCATTTCAAGATGGTCGCTAAAATACACTGGTTTCAAGTTAGGGGAAGCATTATGAAACGTATAGGCATATTCGCTATTTTATTACCTTCAATTATGGCAGTGAGTAGCCTTAGCTATGGTAAAGACACACCACTGGACTTAAAAGAGCGCTATTTTGGTGAATCGCCACCGGGTTTGGTCCCAAAACTCTTTGACCCTAAAATAGTATCACCACAAGGGCGATTCGAAGGCGGGACGTTTACACCTGATATGACTGAGTTTTATTTCACTCGCAAAAATGGGAAATATAAAAAGCGCACCTTTTTTGTTACCCAATATATAAACAATCGCTGGGGGCCTGAAGTTGAAACCGATATCAGATGGCCACAATTCTCTGCTGATGGCACTCTCTTATATGGTGGGAGGGAATACAGAGAACGGACAGACACGGGGTGGTCGGCTGCTAAAAAGCAAGGTGTGTTCTTAAAAAATCAAGCTCATGGCATCTCACTGTCTTCTAACGGGACCTACTATTTTGCTTTTTTCAAAAAAGAAGACAAAGGACATGGCTATCTGGGTTATTCACGCCTAATCGATGGGAAATATAACTCCCCCGTAAAATTGGGCGCAGAGATAAATACGGGAGAATGGATTGCACACCCTTATATCGCACCGGACGAATCTTATCTGATGTGGGATGTAGTGAGAAAGGATGGCTATGGCCAAGCAGACATCTACATCAGCTTTAAAAACGAAGACGGGTCTTGGTTACCAGCAATGAATATGGGCCCTCAAATCAATACTAAGCTACAAGAAAGCTCACCACGCGTGACTCATGATGGAAAGTATTTATTTTTCTCTAGAGGAGAGTGGCAAACTCGAAAAGACGGCAGTACCAATTGGGTTGGAAAAAGTTACTGGGTAGATGCCCAAGTGATTGAGCGTTTAAGGCCTAAACCGTAGTTTATATAGCAATCTCGGCAACATCAAAATTAAAAATAATGATCCCGTTATAGTTACTGTTTAAAGCTATCAGTTAATTATTGCGGCGAGTATAAAACGCTGAAGCTTAATACGGCCGTTATTTAGAAATTAGAGAATTTACTGGTTACAAATTAAAGGTACATTATGAAACATAGTTATATTTCATCGGTGTTATTGGTTTCTGCCATTGTGGTGAGTAGTCATAGTTACAGTAAGAATAATGCCCCTGTTAGAGAAAACATCTATCTTGGGCAAAAGCCACCAGGTTTGACGCCTAAAATTTTTGCTCCGAACCTGATAAAAAAGGGCTTCAGAGCAGCCGCTGCTGCATTTTCTCCTGATTTAAAAGAGTTTTACTTTCGAAGAAGAGGTGGTGAGTATAAAAAGAATACATTGGTTTTCATTCAGTATAAAGATGAACAGTGGGTGGAGTCTGTTTTGCCGCCCCGAGCTGGACAACCATTTATTTCTACAGATGGTCAAGTTTTACATTTGGGGAAAACGTACAGAGAGCGAGTTGGGTCTGGTTGGTCTGAAGTGAAAAGCTTAGGGGCTCCTTTTGATGATATGCCTATCATGCGTCTGACGGCGTCATCTAAAGGCACGTTTTATTTCGATGAGGCAACTGAAATAGGGAATATCCGCTATTCTCGGCTGGTCGATGGCAAACGAACGTTACCTCAATCTGTGAGTAAAGAAATAAATACCGGTAAATGGACAGCACATCCATTCATTGCTTCAGATGAGTCGTATATTATTTGGGACAGTGAAAGACAAGAAGGCTATGGTGATAATGATTTATATGTTTCTTTCAAACAATCAGACGGTACCTGGGGCGCTGCGATAAACTTAGGAGATAAGATAAATTCAAAACATCAAGATTCGTATGGCAGTGTGACACCTGATGGCAAATATTTTTTCTTTCACCGTTCGTATGGATCTCGCGGTGAGAAAGCAGATATTTACTGGGTCGATGCCAAAGTTATAGAATCGCTGCGATTACAACAATAATCCAAATATACTCGAAATGTAAAATTTGGCTTTTCAATTTGTGTTGCTAATCAATCCAAATTATCAATGGTGAGATTTCGGTATGGAAGACTACGCATGCTTTCATTGACTAACATAATCTGGATGTAACTGAAGTCAGGTTTTAATGCGCAGCTGGGTAAGTTATCCAGCTGCGACTTTACTTGCTTATTCTACACAGCTCGGCGCATTTATTAATTCACCACTGTGGCTTGCCAGTGCACCTTCCATAATTTCAGGGTTAGACTCTATTTCAGAGACTTTTACATACGTGACATTACGCTCTTTAGCGATACCGCCGGAGGTCATGGTTTTTCTAAATTGTGAATAGCCGTCAATTTTAAATGCCGTGTTTCTTGGAAACAGTACTTCAAATTGATTTTTAGCAACGCCACCAGAGGTGAAGTTGGTTGGTAAAAACCGACCGTTTTGGCCTTCTATTTCGTAAAAAACAAGATCATCTGCATTACCATAAAATTGCTCAGCTTGAGGTGCATTCATAAAGTTTAGATTGCTAGAGGTGGATTGATAGGCTTTGTCTGCCACTACATCACCGATCTTGATTTCGCCACTGGCGAGTTTATTGCCAATCCCCAAGTCTTGCGTATAGCGATAGCTTGTACCCGTATACTTAGGTAAATGTTGTAGCCCTGTATCTAAGTTATTCATAAACATTTGAGTGTCAGCAAGGTCCGCCGCTACACCATTGGGGCCTGTAGGGACCCCCGTACGGGCATAGTTGTTAATGGCTTTAAAGTCTTGTGTATATCTGGCAATTGCTGATTTAGATTGAGCAATGAGGCGACCAAAAAGTCTACTCGCTTCTGGGAATGAGTTTTCATACTCTGCAAGTGTTGTTAGTGCTGCACCTGAGTCTTCATAAGCGAATACATCATTAATATAAGCCGTATTTGCGGTGCTTTTCTCAACATTTGCCGTGGTATTTGCAAAGCGCTCAAACAGCGCTGTTTTTGCTTCTTCACTTAAATCTGACGCATACGTAAATGATTTACCATCAATGATATGAGTTTGTGTGTTTTGGGCATAGGTACTCGCTGAGCAAATTATCAACATGGATACTGTAAGCATTGCTTTAATCATGATTGTTCTCCGGTTTAAATAGGGCAAAAGGCGGCAAAATTGATCTCTTGTGTGGCTTCACTACCGATAAGTGAGCTTTCTAAACTTGCACTTTCTTCTTCCAAAGTGGCAATGCCTTCCTCAGCAAAAGAGCTCATTGACATACCTTCTTCTTCAAGCGCAGCACTGAGTGTACTGACTAAATCCATGGCGCGAATTTCTTCAACAACGGGCAGTAGAACCATTAACCAATCGGCAAATTGACCAAAATAGCCTTTGCTGCCTTTTTGAGTAATAAAGTCGCTAATTGCTTGTTGACGAATGCGCACTACCTTATTTAAATCAGCTTGTAGTTGCGGATAGAAACAATTCTTGACGAGCTCATAATCAAATTGGCTGGCTGCACATGCGGAAGCAAGTTGCCCATCAACATGATCAAGTAGCTCTTTTTTGTACGCGTTTCGCACATAGTGCGCTGCTCTAACAAGTGGATCATAAGCATTCATTGCACCAGGTAAATACGCTTGTTGATACTGAGCAATAGCACGCTGAGCTGCTGCATATAACTTATCGCCGTTATGACCGTTGAGTTTGTAAAACGCCACAGTTTGCTCTAGTGCGGCGTCTTTGGCTTCTAGAAACTCGAGATATGTGGTACCACTCGCTCTACTACTGTAGCTATAAACATCTAATCCAACAGCAGAGAAAGCCCACATTGCAGGTACTTCAGCACGGTGGAAAAGTCGCCAGTTTTGTTCATTTTGCCAATCGTTATCTGGATTTTTAACTGTTGGTATTGGAAAATTGCCAGCACCATACTGGCGCGCCGCGATGTCGTTAAAGCGTGTGAATTGCAAAATATGTTTAGCGCTATCGGATACTTTACCAAACCCAGAATAAGCCAAGAAGGGACCGCTAAAGTAGTTATCAATGATGTCACGAGTGAGTACATTAGCAAGCGTTATACCACCTGTGTGCGTATCAACAGACATGTTTATATAGGGCGTAATTGTTTTTAAGTAAATAGTTTGTCCAAGGCTTTCTTGCTTGGAGAGGTTCGCCATACTGTCATTATCAAGCCTGTGCGCTTTTAGCTTTTTTAAATAAGCGCCGACCGCATTGACCCATAAGTTTCCTCGGCTTTTAGGGTGACCGCCAAGCTGTCGTGTGGCTTGCTTGGTATTATATTGTAATCCTTGAAACATTTTTACAAACTGCGGGTAGTAAACGTACATCGCTTTTTGATCTGGCGTGAGATATTGATTGAAATGCGTAAATAGCCCCTTTGCAGTCGCTTGTAAGTTGCCTTTAAAACTATCAATGTTGGTGCCTTGTAGGGTTGGCTCCGTGTTGATGTTAAAGCGTGAGTCTTCAAACCAATTAGCGACTTTGTCTGCATCGGTGTCTTCTTTGAACGAGACTTCAGCAACGTTTAATATTGTTTGCGTTGTAGTAAGATTCTCGTGAGGCTCATCTATACGCAAGTTTTGTGTATAGTTTAGGTTGCGAATATCGACACTACCAGAAAAGTGTTTACTACCAGCATGCAAGCCGATGGGTTGAGATAAAAATTCATACACCGTATCAGCACTTAAATTATGCATGACAGATAGAGCATAATCAGGGTTTGCTTTACCGTGTGCGCTATCAGCGTCGTTTGCAGATAAATACAAACCAAATGCAAAGGTATCAGATACATCGTCAGTGACTCTTTTGGTCCCTATGAGTGCTGAATGCCAAGTACAATCACCAATAAGGGTCTGATTTGCGCCTGAGTTCATGACACTATAATCATTGGTATCAATTAGTTTAGCGCTGGTATTTACCCCAACGTGTAGCGCAACGCCCTGTGCTTTATTGGCACCTAGCAGGCCATATGATTCAGGAGTAAGGGCGTTTATATCGGTTTGTTCGTAGGCTGCAATGATGTCTATTTGGTTAAGGCTCAATGCTAAACCGACTTCAGTTTGGACTGTATTGTGTGCAGGACAGATACGATAATCAAATTCAAAGCCAAATTCGGCGTGTTCTAAAGGTGGTAAAAAAAGGCTGCTGGTTGTCGGCGCATCATCTGAGGTGATTAATAATGAAAATTCACTGGGGTTTTGCTTGTTATTACGAGTGTGCGATGGACTATTGTGGTCAGAATTTGAGGTGAAAATTGCGTCAATGCCTTCATAACGAACATTGCGAATCGTATAGCTATTACTTTGCTGTGGCAGACCAGCTTGGCTGCCCGCGAAAAAGGTGACAGGGTGCGAGTATATATTCGCAACTTGTTCATCAGTGAGTTGCACTTTGTCTAAAATACTGTGCTTGCCTATGCTGAGTGAAAGTGCGTTGTTGGTATTAATGTGCAGAGTGACTTCTTGAAATTGGCAATTGGTGTATTGCAGATCAGTATCAACATAGTTACGGATATCGACACTTGGATTATGCCCCCATACACCTATCATACGGCCGAAGGTATCTCTGAAGAAAATCTCAATACCATTTGCACTGTCACTGTGAACAGGGCCAATGGTTGATTGAGGCTTAATTTCGAGGCTTTTCGGCGTAGTTGCACCAAGACGTATGCCAAATGATGACATTTGCATAGAGGTCATGCTCGGCTTACCATCGGCATTACAGCTATTATATTCAAAGGCAAGTGTTGCCCCTGTTTGGTTAGGTATCAACTGGCGTTTAAAAGACAAAATACTGAGCGTTTCTTTATTTTGCTCATTAATGAGCTGATATTCTCCATACCCATCTTTGTTGCTGTACTTTGGGTATCCCTCGAGCGTACTGGCCATGTAAGTTCGAGCGTGCGACTGGGAGATGTCAGGAGCTATAGTCTCATCTTCAACAGGGGCACCATCGGTAACATCGACGGCTGAAGTAGATAAATGAAATTGGCGTTCACCTGTGTTCGCCACACTAATAGCAGGGCCTGAAGCGGTAACGTAATGCCCATTTTCAGCCTGCATCTCAATTAAGTCACTGCCTTTAGAAGTGACTGTAAATGTTGAAAAAGCATCGGGGGTCCAACCTGGCGTAATTGAGACGTACTGTTTATCTTGGTAATACCGTTTCAAATAACGGCCAGCATATTGAGATGTGGTATTTTGATGTACCTTCAGATTGAGGGTACCACGTTGTGCATCCACTATTTCTACGTTGAATTTACACCAAGGGTTGTAAAAACCTCGCAAGTTTGAGGGAAGCCCACTGTGATCTGGTACTGCAATCGTGACCAACCCGTTACTCTCACGTCCAAGACATACAAAGTCGGTTGACTGTGCATTTTTTGGTTTAAGTACAATGGTATCACCAGTTTGTAATGACAAGCTCGGTGATAAAATAAGCTCATCAGCTTGTGTATATTGGCTGACAGCACTTAAGCTAAGCAAAAGTAAGCTTTGTGTAGACAGTACAAACTGACATGGTTTTTTATGTTTCATTCTAACCTCTATTTGGAAACAAAAGCCGCTTAAACGTTGTTCATTGCATACTAGAATGAACATATGGCTTTTCTTTAAGTGTTTAATAAATAACCTCAGTTCTGGATAAGCGAATTTGCCCAATAAAGCTATTTTTCTCACTCTCGGCGTTGCTTTCATTTGTAATAGCCCGCTATTACTGCATAAAAACGCCTTGATATTGAACGAAATATCATCATTGGATTGCACGTAAGCTTGTTTTCAAAATATTTTCTATTCCAAAACTCTTATCCAAACCTGAGGTTAAATAAAATGTGTTCTCTGAATGTTTCTCTTTGCAGCAAACAGTAATAATCGTGTTTTACAAAGCGCATGCACAGTGAAGTCAATACTTCACTGTGTGGTTTGGCTTTAACTTTGAAAGTCACGCTTGGCGATGACGCTTAAAAGCACGAGCCAACCGAACAACTAAATGCTGAGTGAGCGTCATACATGACATATATGCACATAAGGACCAAAAGTAAGGCTCCGTAGAACAAGTGATCGTCATTCTTAATTTTCATTTCAATACCTAATGTTCAGTGATAAGTGGAAACGCGATGTGAGTTAAAGCGCTAATGAGTTATCGTATAAAGACTTGAGGTTGCCTTGAGTGAGCGTATCTCTCATGCGTTGTATTTGGCTTTGCGTGAATGTTTTTCTGTGCTCATCTGAAGCACTCTCGCGCATAAAATTAAAGTACAATTGTTCATTTGCACAGGTGTCACGGAAACTGGTCGGCATATCACAAGGCGGAGTAATTGGACTATCAACAACAAAACCATGCAATCCTAGGAAGTGACCTACTTCATGGGTTAATACTGTTTTGGGCGCAGCGTGTAACGGTGTTTTTTGCTCTATCGTGGGGTTGTGTTTTTCAGGTTTTGCTTTTTGGGTATTGAATATGCTGCTGTCGATGATAATGCCCGTTTTTTCATCTGAGCCAGCTTGCGTTTTGATAGTTTTACTTAGTTTAAAACCAGTTTCAGTATCAAGGTCGCCTACCCAGACATTAACGTAACGGGATGTATCCCACACTGGTTTGTTGTTACTGAACGGCTCAGTTGTCGTCGAGTGAGCGACACGGTTGATACCTGAAGTTACTTCACCTGAGGGCGTTTTAGATGCTAAGTAGAATTGAATGCCACTGTCTTTCATGCCGTGTGATAGCTTTTTTGCGCCAAATGTTGAAATTGCCTGACTCGCGCTTTGTGCTCTAAAATTTCTATTCAACTGAACAAGTTGGGCGCGAATTTGAGAATCAGTAATAACGGTGGTTGCACTGTCTAATGCGTGTACAACAATGGGTAGCTTAATGACTTCTAGTAATGCGTCGGGTGCTTGAAATTGAGACTCAAATTTCGCAGTAATATGGCACGGAGCTATGGCGTTTTTTACTATCCAAGCATTTTTGTTTGTTCTTGTTACGCCACACCCAGAGAGGCTTCCGATATGATGATTTGAGCGAGCTTGAGAATTGAATGTAAAGGCGCTGCCTGCTGCGATTGATTCAGGTAAACCAATAAGTTCGCCCAACCCAGTTACTGTGCTAGTAATTGCGACTTTATTGACTATTTTTTTGTCTAAAATGGTAATGGTACAATCTTGGTTTGTACCATTAAGTGTAATTGCGTTTTTTTGAGCGCTTAATTTAGCATTACACCCTGATACTTGCTCAACCTTAAACCCAGCCATGACCTTGATTGCAAAGGAACCATCTTGGTCTTTAGTAAGCATTAAGCTCGAGGGCGTTGCGTTTAAAGCGAGTGGATTGTATTTGAGAGAGATAGTTGACTTTGATGCGAGCGAGCTATCGGTTTGTGGCAGTTGTTTAGTGATCCCTTTATTTTCTGGGGTAGCAGAGGCAACCGTGTTTTCAGAGCTGCCGGAGCATCCACCCAGTAAGCTTACAAGGGCCAAGCTTGCCAATGAGAAGTGTAATTGAGTCATGTTTTTTCTCTTTTTATTAAATAAGTGAGTTTAAAAATGTTTGCGCTCAAGCGCTTTTAACACAATGAGCGTGTTGTTTGCTTTTCGTGCTAAATATGAATTGCGATGAACTTATCACTGATTGAAAAAACATGTTCTTTCTTGTTCTTAGTAATTATTTGAATATATTTTAAGTTTAATTTTTTCTTATTAGATTTCTGAAAAATAAGCTTATATTTTTTAATTTTTAACCGTATAACGGGGACATTGAAAATGTACTAAATACAACAACAGAATAAGTCAAAGAGATTACCTATAACGTGTTATTTAAGTAATTTACAAATTTAACATTTTATCGTTGTATATTATTTTGTTATTTCTATCTGGTATGAGCTCTTAGTTGATGTTTTAGAGCAGTAGGAATGGCAGTATATCGAGAAGGGGCACGACAGTATTCATTCAAAATCGATGTATTCGGCATCATCTATAAAGCATTGAGGTTACTTTGACTCATAAGTACATACACTGCATTTTTTACAACTATTTTGACTGTAATGAGGTGTAAGGACTGAGTTATTCAGTACTTTAGGCACCAATAGGTTGATTAATGTTGAGGTACTCAGGGTGATAGTTATTTAGTGGTTTTTCCTTCTTTTTAGTGTGTTTTGTTCACCTACGTTATTGTCGTTAGTGGAGTTGCTTCACTGATATAGAAGCTTTTCGATACATTTTATACGCTTATTTGACCTTGAATCTTAAAAGAGATGAATTCTCATTCTTATCAGTATATATTGTTATGTTATAACGTTTGTTGTTTTTAGGAGAAGATCACTATGATAAAAACTGAAGTTGTCATTGTTGGTGCTGGCCCTGCAGGCTTAGGCTGCGCGGCGTTACTTAAGCAAATGGGCATAGAGGAGGGGGAGTTGATTGTTTTAGAGCAGGGGGAAATAGGGGAAACTTTCTTAAAGTGGCCTGAAAGTATGCGTTTCATTACGCCTTCTTTTCCTTCTAATGGATACCATCAAACTGATTTGAACGCCATTACACCTGACACATCACCCGCCTTTAGTACCGGTAAAGAGCACCTAAATGGGAAAGAGTACGCGCAATATTTAAATTTGGTTACTCAGCACTACGACATTAAAGTTAATACACAAACACGTTTGAAGTCCGTTGTAAATTTAACCGATGAAGAGGGGTTTTTACTGGAAACTGACTCACTCAGCATCCGTTGTAATTTCATTATTTGGGCTGGTGGTGAGTTTCATACACCGAACGTAAACGCATTTAGTGGTGCGTCATTATGTATACATAATAGTGAGATACAACGATGGAATGAGAAGGAGCAGGGAGCATACATCGTCATTGGTGGATATGAGAGTGGGGTTGATGCA
Source organism: Pseudoalteromonas sp. MMG005 (assembly GCF_018101015.1). Classification (NCBI taxonomy): domain Bacteria; kingdom Pseudomonadati; phylum Pseudomonadota; class Gammaproteobacteria; order Alteromonadales; family Pseudoalteromonadaceae; genus Pseudoalteromonas; species Pseudoalteromonas sp. MMG005. The sequence goes on from NZ_JAGJEK010000009.1 coordinate 22,768, forward strand.
GCATACAACTTAGCAAATGAGGGGAATAAAGTAACGGTATTGGATTTTATAGGTAATAATTCAGATTCATACGACCCAAGTATGGTTTTGTCACCTTATACGGCAGAGCGTTTAGCTAATTTAAGCTCCTTGGATCAGGTTGAGCTAGATGAGGAGTTTAAAGTTGCCTCGGTACAAAAAAAAGCTGAACAGTATGTGGTTACTTCCACCTGCGGTAAAGTGCTAACCTCCCGCTTTCCACCTATCAATTGCACTGGATTTGATATTAATTTAGGGCCTGTTGCAGAGCTTTTTGATTATCAGGCAAATGGGTATCCATTAGTCAATAAATTTGATGAATCAAGTAAAGTGAGAAACTTGTTTTTAGCGGGGTCTCGTTTGTATCACGATCCCACGCTGTTATGTTTCATCTATAAATTTAGAGGCCGATTTTTTGCACCATGTAGTGTTATTGGCGAAGAACTGGCTTTAGATATGAGTATATTTCGACATTACAAAAAAGCGGGGATGATACTAAATGATCTAAATTGCTGTGTTGAACAGGAGTGCTTCTGTTGAAGACCCAACGGATTGAAGTTGAAACCTATTATCCGGAAAAAAAACTAGACAGTAATTGGTTATTGATAGGTAAAGAGAGTGTTGGAAAAACCGCATTTATTGAGAGCTTAGTCGGTAAAAAGTCGACCAGCAGTAATTTACAAGGAAGTTCTTTATTCTGCCAAAGTTATGATTGGAACGCGCAAACGATAATAGATACGCCGGGCATTCAAACCCGTATGGACAGTGTGGTAACCTCTCAAGTATTACAAAAGTTACATATCAGCAAGCAAGTTATTTTGATGGTAAAATCAACTGATTTACTGAGTGACCTAACCGACCTATGGCCATTAATACAGGGTCGGGTTGGTATCATAGTTGTAACTTATTGGGACAAAGTGAGGCACCGCCCCGATGTATGCCAAGAAATAGCACGGTTAAAAGCGGTCACGCAGCTTCAGTGGATCACAGTAGATAATCGTCGTGTTTCGCCTGATCAATTACTCGAACTTGCAGCGGCACTAAAAGGGGCTACTAAGTTTCCGAATCAACCACCTCATTTAACGGCAAATTGGTCAGTCATACCAAGAAGGGCATTTTTTGAATTACCATTGATAGGGCCGTTACTGTGTTTCATGCTACTTGTTCTTCCTGCTTGGGTGTCTGTGGTGAATGCAAATGCATTTGCCGATTGGCTTTACCCCTTCGTTGAAAGTGGTGCTAATTGGCTAAAAACACGCACTGGTACATTACCTGATGTACTTAACCATATGTTGCTCGGGGACTATGGCGTTGTGTCGATGTTGCCTTTTCTTTTATTATATGCACTACCAACGGTATTGGTTTTTTCTGCCATTATTGCTTTGTATAAAACAACAGGGTTGGTTGATAGACTCTCGTTTAGTTTAGACCCATTTATGCAGAAACTCGGGCTAAGTGGACGAGATCTTGTACGAGTGATTATGGGATTTGGGTGCAATGTACCCGCAATTATTCAAACTCGTCATTGTTCATGTTGTACTCGGGGAACATGTGTCTCAGCAATCTCTTTTGGATCGGCATGTTCTTATCAACTTCCAGCAACAATCGCGGTATTTTCAGCAGCAGGTAAATCGTATTTAGCTTTACCTTATTTGGCGGTACTTGCAGTAACCACTTGTCTATATTTATTACTGACGACATCGAAACGTCAGCGCAGAGCAGCCGTATCTGCAAACTTATTAAATCGAGGGTTTTTACAACCCCCTAATTTGCAGTTTGCGATACCTGAAATGCTTGGTGTTATAAAAGAATTCTTTACTACCGCTTTTCCGTTATTTATTGGTATTTGTTTAGCCGCAGGGTTTTTATCTTGGTTGGGTTTTTTCGGATTTCTAACAGAGGTTATTGCGCCACTGATGGCGTTGGTTAATTTACCTGAAGGTGCGGCAATTGCTGTGATTTTAGGGGCAGTCCGAAAAGATGGCTTGGCCATTGGTTTAATTGATAGTGCATCACAAAGCTTAAAAGTGTTTGGGATGTCAGATGTTCAGCTATTGTCTGCGGTTTACCTTGCTGGCGTGATGTTGCCGTGCATTGTATCCTTGCTGACGATTGTTCGAGAAATGCGTTGGCATTTCGCGATAAAAATGGCGCTGCGTCAAATGACATGTGCTATTGCTTTTACCGCAGTACTGAGCTGGGGGTGGGGATAGGAATAGCTAACCGCAACGTACGTGGACAAGTCATACATTACATCTGTTATGACTTGTCTAAATATTCCAGCGGTCATTTATTAATTCAATTTACGGTATCGAATACCCAGTAATGTGACGACTTGTAAGATTGACACATTGCTTATGTTTTATACACACCATATATGCTGCTGGGGTTGCACTATAAGTCAGCCATTGATCTTTTGAAATCTGTTTTGTAGCCACTTTATTTAAGTGAGTAATAACATCACCTACTTGTATCCCCGCATATTGCCCTGGTAAATTAGGCATAACGTAGCGTACCAAAAATTCACCCGAGAGTAACTTTCGTACTTCTAACCCCATTAGGTTATAACGTGACGTGATAGGGCGATTATCTAAGGGAGTTAAATATAACGTTTCAGTGAAGTAATCAACAGTTGTAATGAACTGATTAAATATGCCATTACCAATGACCCAATAGTCTTCCTCATCTACATGTTCAATTAAATTTGTTTTGACGTTTGGCAAAGTCAACGTACCAAAACTCACGCTAGGGAGTGTAACGCGTTGATGCTCGGCTTTTCCGCTGAGACCGATATCAGCTCCAGTTACTTGGGCGTTGGGAAGTGTTAAATCGTTATTGATAGGGTATTGTGCACTGAGTTTGAAATAATGTCGGCTTCCAGTATCAATAATGACGTCATTTTTAGCGATATGACCCTGACCAAAATCAATTCTTCCTTCCACGTATAGTTTACTCATGAAAGTATCGAACGGGAGAGAATATGCGCTTTTAGCTGCAACTACAGGGCTGTTTGATACGGTCACTTGCTTCGCTTCTTTGTTAAATGTCCAAGCAAAATGACGCATTAAATCATGACCAATAACGCCATCAAAAATTAGCTCATCCTCACGTTGAAAATACTGAGTGTGGCTTGCTTTGATAAATGCGCCTTGAAAACCCTGAACTTCGATATCGGCAAACCTTAAAGAGCGCATAGTCGTTTGATAACTTTTGCTATCTTCTTGGTCACCCCAGCCGCTTAATTTTAAATCGTAGCCTCTTGGTAAGTTCAAAGTTCGAACTTTTGGCGTATCAAACAGCACTGTAAATGAAGCGCCTGTGTCTACCATAAACTTGAAATTATCAATGCCATTGATACTGCCGTAAACATACGTTTTTTCGCCAATATAATCAGTTTTGATATCAATCTGGTTCAATTGTGTGTGCCAGGTTGGCACTACATCATCATTCGCGCTGCGTAACTTTAAAATGTTGATCACACTGCAGCCATTGAGTGAAATAAATAGTAAAGTTATTATGACCAGTCTTTGATAATTGGTTATCACATTTATACCCCTAGAATACGTCGAGTACACAATATTAGGGCGTAAGGTGTGAAGAGAATGTGAAAGCAGGGAAGTGCAGCATTCCAAAGGTATACTCTTTCTAATACTCCAGCGCTGCGATTGCTGTGGTTGAGCAATAGGGTGATAGACTTTGAATTTATGTTTAAGGAGGGAGTATTGAAGTTATTGTGATTGACAAAAAAGATCCGCAAAATGTCAGCGGATCAACTTTTTACAACGATTGAAATCGTTGCGCTAATACGTTATTTATATATTGCTAACTTAGTACGCTGGCTCACATACACGAACACGACGAGTTTCAGTTTTTACTGTATGGGTATCAACATCGCCTGTTACATTCTTACCTTCACGCCACCAATACTCGCACTGCTCACCGTTTACTGGGTAATAGCTTTCCCATGTGTGTGACATCCATCGCGTTCCGCAGCTAGGCATGCTTCCTTCTTGTGTAAATGTTCTTTTTATTCTTAAGTCTTTCTCTAAAGACACTTTACGCCAGTACTTAGTCGGGCAATTACGGCTTGGGTTACTATTAAAGTGAAAGTACGGTAAACCATAGTACTCAAAAGCAACTTCGTACTCACATTCAACCGTATGTACTTGTACTTGCTGGTTTTCGTACCAACAGATCTCGGGTGCGCGATCTTCTGGTGCAGCTAAAGCGCCGGTTGAAAGTAGGACTGTAGCAAGACTCATTGCGAGTGTGTTTTTTAACATGATCATTCCTTTTTTATTTAAGTTAATTGAACAAAAATAATACTAAAGGGTCTTTATGTTATTAATATTTTATAAATAATACAGCTGTGTTACGGTTTGATTTTAGGGACTGTGAGATTTATTGAAAGCTACCCGGATGCTTTCTTGATTTGGTACTTACTTTTACGTCATTCAATATAAAAACGACTTTTCTTCGATAATCTGTTTGCTTTACGTGCAGTACTTGATTCCTTTATCTAAACTTTAAAATAATTATGAGAAAGGATTCACCATGGATATAAAAAGCTTTTCTGACGAACTTAAACTTCTTGTAGTCGACAAATTATTATTTGGCGGCTTGGTATTCGCATGCGTATTTTTGGTCCAATCAGAGTATGAACAATTTAACAATGAACGGGCTTTTAAAATTGAAGTTACGAAAATCACTTGGGCTTTAACAGATACAAGTATTTCAAAGCTTAATACTTGTTCAGAGCAATTGGCTGCCACTATTTTACATGTTTATCAAGGGGCAACACTAAGTTCAATTGATAGAAACAAAGCATACGAAAATATAATGTGCATTGAATTACAAAGTGAGGCGTTAGCTTCTCACTTAGATACAAACATTAATGGTGAAGAAACGGAACTGATTTCAGAGCTTCAAATTACGAGCTCTGTAGATCAAAAGAAAGCTTTGTTTGAAACGTTTAAGTCGAGGCAAGTAGAAAGAATTAACACGATTAAACAAGCGTTACTCAGAAAAGCGGAAAAAGAATTTGACCAAAAAGGATAAGTAAATGAAATACTTTATCAGGATCTTTTTGATACTATTACTATTGGCTGCAAATATGGCTAACGGGCAAAGTGATCCATATTATACAACGGCTAGATCATTTGGGCTTTCCATTATGCCTGAAAAGAAAGGGCTGGGAGAGTATAGACACTCCGTCATCACTTTTTTGCCAAGATCATTTTTGTTATTTATTGATGATAGAAACATGGTCACTAAAAATATTTATGGGCAACGGTATATTAAAGTTAAATCACAAGATGGCGTGCAATTGTGGGTATTGGAAGCTACTGTTTCTAAAAGTACAGCAAAGCAAAAATTTAAAAACGCGAGTGTACATTTTAATACAACAACGGTTGTTTGCAGAATAGAACAATGTGATTCTTCAATAGATGATCATACCTATGAAATATGGGGCAGCGAAGTCTTAGAGGTTGATGAAAATTACGAAAGTTCAACTTGGTTTAAGTTGAACTGGATAAGAAATGGTAGCGCTTTTACGGGTTATATTCGAAAGAGTAAATTAAAGAAACTGAATGATGAAGGTAGTATCACGTTTTCTAACGAACAGCACCCAAAGTATACAATTGAAGTGTCTAAAAACTTTAAAGCGTCCAAGAAATGTGGTGATATTTATAATTATGGCGAATCAAAAACCTTTGGCCGTAAATTGGCTCTTTGGGAAAAGGAGTTAATTGTCCAAGCAGGCATTGGAACGGTAACCGTTGATGGGTTAAGGATCAACTTTGAGCGTTTAGTGGGAAATAAGGAAGAACTGCATTACTTTCGTACTTACAAAATAACAGACAATGATTCTGGTCAAACATATTCTTTGGTTGCTCAGATTCAATATGCTTGTAAGTTAGATGGTGGACTTACTGTTCTGCAAAAAATAAAAAATGTTAATTTAATTCAAGAAGGAGAGATTGAATATAATTTATCTGATTTTGATGTGGCGTTAGAATTATCTAATGAGTTACAAACCCCTGATTATCTATGGAGTATCAATACTCGTGTACATTACTTCGAACTACTTAAAAGGTTGTCTGAGACGCTAAAGAATCGGGCTTTAGCTGGATATTTCCTCTCAGAATTCAATCGTTCTTGCCCAAGTAATCTGCGAGGTTCACTGAAGTGTCGCAAACATGATTACGGTAAGTAGGGCTGTAGCAGGGACTTAATAATAATCAAATAAAAATGACACGATATGCTGAAGGGTGTTATTACTCAGAATGCTGAATTAGAATCTATTTGCAAGGGTAAATAGGGATATTTAACTTTGGAATAATTTTCAATTATTAAATGGTACAACCGAGTGGATTCGAACCACCGACCCCTACCATGTCAAGGTAGTGCTCTAACCAACTGAGCTACGGTTGTATTATACATATTCTCTTTAGAAAGAGTTGGTACGACCGAGTGGATTCGAACCACCGACCCCCACCATGTCAAGGTGGTGCTCTAACCAACTGAGCTACGGTCGTACTATAGTGTTGTTATGTAATGAATATTACGTTGCAACGGCGGCTAATATATAGCGACTCAGCGTTTTGATCAAGCGAGTTTTCCATATTTTTGTTTGTTTGCACTTTTTTTATTCATTGAGGACGAATTTTGCACGTTTTGTAGAAAGTTTGCCACCATTTGACGTGTGATATTGCACTCGATTTTAACTGTGTAAGTAAATACTGTGGGTTATTTTCATCAACCCATTGCACTAACTCAGGGTGATTCTGCCATAGCGCGGCCAAAAAAGGCGATACTTTTTGAAGCATACTTGTCAGTTGTGCTTGATAGCCCTGTAATTGACCTAAATAATATTTTGAAAAAATATTATTTAGGATGTGCGCTTTTTGTTTGTTTTTTCCGGACGGGCAAACTGTGTTCTCTATATCTACTGTGTGTAACCAGGCAGAGGTAGCCTGGTTCAATAAAACTTGTTGCCGCGCTGAAGTAATAACGCGCTGAACAAATGCATTTTTATGAAGTTTTTTAAGTACTGTCGTAATTTCAGTTGCCTCTAGGTTTTCTATTTTATCTTTTTGACTAAGCAGCTGTTTGAGTTGCACAAGTTGCGCGAGCGCTTCCAGTGTTTGGTTTTGTAATTCTGAGTGTCTATCGAAGGATACCTCAGTTGCAGCTAAATGGGTAAACTGCTTGAGCTCTCGTTCTGAAAAAAGCATGTGCTCGAAAAATAGGTTAAGTTGGTGTTGTTTTTCTCTTCGGGCTTCAAGTAGCTTATCCTTAATTAATGGGTTGTTTGTTTGCCCGCTATTTATACATTCATTGGCTTGTTGTACAAACTGAACACTGTATTTAAGCGCTTCACTTGGCAGTTGTACTTTACCTAATTGATTGTTTCTTTTTGCAATAGTTTGGCTGAGCCGACAATGGTTAATACTGGCCAGTTCAATAATAGAAATGCTTAGTGTTGATGTGGGTCTAGTTACGTTTGGATGATGTAATGACCGAGAGTCCGGTATGTCTGGCGTTGTGCTATTGAGTGCAGTGCTAAGTCTGTTTTGATACTCATGATAAATCTCACTGGGCTGGGGTGAGCAGCCAGTGAGAGTAAATATGCTTAAGCTAATCAGTGCTAATTTTAACAAGTCGACTCCTTACACTCAATAAGAGTAAAACTGCGGCAATACTTAAACCAACAATGATACCTATCCAGAATCCTCTGGGGCCCATCGCGGTAACTAAAAGGTCTGTTTTAGTTAATACGTAACCGAGTGTAAAACCGATAACCCAATATGATAAAAATGTGATCGCGGCAATGGGCTGGGTATGCTTTAAACCTCGTAATACACCATTTGCTGCAACTTGCAAAGCATCAGGTAACTGATAGATGCAAGCTAAAATAATGATGCTGGAAGCAAGTAATGCAACATTCTCGTCTTTTGTGTACAGAATGACAATGGCATCTCTGGCTATGAAAGTAATAAAGGCAACAAAGAACGCAATCATTACCGCCAGTAATAAGCTGGTGTTGATGGCTGATTTAAGCTGAGTATGGGCTTGTTGGCCTGATAGATTACCAATTCGAATAGCTATGGCCATTGATAGGCTCAATGGCATCATAAATAATATAACACTGACACTTGCAGCAATTTGATGGCCAGACACCGCAGTAGCACCTAAATCAGCAATAAACAGGGGGATGCATGCAAATAACGTCACCTCAAAAAAAGTAGCTAAACAAATAGGTAAGCCAAGCTTGGTTATGTAACTCAGAGTTTTAATTTTAGGAGGTTCAAATCGATGGAGCAGCCATTTTCCTTTGAGCTTTTTACTGTTGAAACTATACATGAATTGAGCCAAGGCCATCACCCAAAATACTAAGGCTGTGGCGAGACCACATCCAGCACTTCCAAGTGCTGGCATTCCTAACTTGCCATAAATGAAGACATAGTTAGCCACGACATTTATGCATAAGCCAACAATGCTAATGTAAAAAGCAGGTTTCGTCAGGCCAACTCCTTCTGTGACATTCCTATAAACAGAAAATAGTAAAAACCCCAAAATGCCCCATTTTACAAAGTCGATGTAACTTTGTGCTAATGTGGTGATCTCCGTGGTTGTACCTAAATTGTCGAATATCAATGGCGTAAAGTTGGCCAATATAAAGCCAAATGTGGAAAGAATTAAGCACAAGTATATGCTTTGTTGGAAGTAGTGTTTAATGCCTTTTTGATCTTTGGCACCAAAGCAGTGTGCAACAATACTTGTTAAAGCCAGTAGAATACCTTGTAAAGAAAATACTAATGGATTCCAAATACCTGTCGCGATTGACAGTGCAGCTAAATCATTAGTGCTCACTTGACCTGCCATTATTGTGTCAACAACCGACATTAATACCAGCATTATCTGAGCTAAAAAAACAGGGGTGGCGAGCTGGAGTAAGCGTTTAGCTTCCCAATAACTGAACTTCATAATGATACTGCATTCACAAAAATACAATATTAGCGTTAGAAAGCATGAAAAAGCCAGACAATTAGATGAATTGACTTAGAATTTTTAGATGTTCAGGGTATCGGTTTGTTTAATTTTATGGTGGCGACTTTACTTTTACGCGAAGCTTATGGTGTGTGCCGACTAAATAAAACGGAGTGGAAAAACGGGGAATTGCTGTTTAAGAAGAACTTAAAGTCCGCCGGTTAGGTTTTATGGCTTGTTATACTTATACGTTATTTTTGGTGTGGTAATCATTTTATATACGACCGTTTCGTTTAAACTCGACTTCGACATGCCGCCATGTAATCTTGAAATATAAACATGCGCTTAAGATGTCTTTAGCCAATTGCCACAATAAGGTATCATTACTTTCTTAAACGTCTCGCTAAGGTATTCTATGTTTACAGGTATTGTACAAACTCAAGCTACGGTTATTTCGTGTAATAAATCAGGGGGGGTTTTGAGGCTGGTACTATCAGTCTCCAGTAATTACCTTAATCACTTAGATATTGGAGCGAGTATCGCGATTAATGGCTGTTGCTTAACGGTTGTACGTTATGAGGTTAGTCCTCAAGATGTGGTAGGGCAGGTCTATTTTGACGTAATAGACGAGTCACTGAAACTGACGAATTTAGGGTTTTTACAGCGAGGTTTAAAAGTAAATTTTGAGCGTTCATTGACCTTTGGTACTGAGCTCGGTGGTCATATTGTATCTGGTCATATCCATTGTATGGCAAAGATAAAAGCCATTGTGAAAGATCATGATAATTGTCGAGTGCAATTGAGTCTCCCAAACGAGTGGCTTAAATTTGTCTTATATAAGGGCTTTATTACCATTAATGGTGCTAGCTTGACGGTAGGTGAAGTGAATGCCACTGGCTTTTGGTTGCATTTAATTCCGGAGACATTGAGCATTACTAATTTGGGGCGTGCAGTTGAAGGTGACTTCTTGAATATAGAAGTCGACCAACAAACTTATACGATTGTTAATACAGTCGAAAATTATTTACGTAAAAGCACGCAAATTGCGCAGTAGAGCCGCAGTATTCCTTCTGCTTCATGTTAGAATATTTGTTCATCATCACTATCAACATGTAATTCAAGTTTATTAAAAGCTCGATCAATATGCATGTTTAAATGGATCGGGTTGCAACAAGCTGCACAGTCTTCATAAAAATCTTGATCACCTTCACTGGTATCAAGGCTAACAAAGATATGATGGCCGCAATGTGGGCAACTAATACGTTGGTCATAAACAGTTTTCATTTGGCTCTCCATTAGGTCTTATTAACCTAATTATTGCGCTAATTTAAATATAGCAGCTAATGCCAATATGACAGCTTTATTGCTGTTATTTTAATATGTCGTGGATGTGCTGTTTAGCTTGATGCAGGTAGCTACCGGCAAACAAGTTGGCTTTGAGTAAGATAGGGTATAATTGATAAATTTCTTTACGGCGGTTATCGTCAGAAAGTTTGTTTTGAAATGCATAGTAGCCTTGATAGAACTCATTAGGCAGGGCGGAGCACAGCTCTGCCATAGCTAAATCTACCTCGCTGTCTCCATAGTAGCACGCTGGATTAAATAAACAGGGTTTACCATGACTAAATGCAATGTTGTTGTGTGACAGCTGGCCATGAATGAGAGATGGCGTGATGTGATGAGGCAATAAGGTTTTGATGGTTGCAACAAATTCATCAATATTAACAAGCATGATACCTTTTTCAGCCAGGAGTTGCAGTTGCCAACCAATTCGATCTTCTGCAAAAAAAGTTTCCCATTTTTTATGCCATTGATTAGGTTGAAGTACTTGTTGAATGTAATTATCTTGTTCTAAGCCAAACATTTTTTGTTCATGACGTTGATGCATTTTTGCGAGTAACGCACCGCATTCGTGCCAGTTATCCATGTTATCACTGGTATCTAACCACTCTAATACGATAAAGCTAAAATCTAAGCTGGTACCTATGGTAATGGGATCACAGATAAGAAAATCACTATCCCGAGTCATAAGTTCGAGTGCGCTGGCTTCTGATTCAAATCGCTCTAAAGCTGTCAGTCGATCAACTTTTACTAAAAAGGTATGTTTGTCATTTGAAATTCTGTACAGCTTTTCAGCGCTGGGAGACGCAAGTAGTGCCTTGTGCGTAAATTCAAATGATGTATGAAGTGCGTCAGAGATTTGTTGATTAACCATATTCCACATTTGAGATATTACCTGAAAACGACAACTGGTTAACTCAAACTATGGTTGAAAACGAAAAGAACTCAAATGAATAGAGCACTTTTTTCATAACTACCACCAATTAGGGAATCAACTTACACGATAATGGGTCAATAACTGCAAAAGCTAAAAATAAGATGAGGCGTATATTTTTTTTTGACAAATGTATAGAATGCCGCGGTAATAAATATAAGGTGCACAAATGAATAAAAGCTTAATAACAAATATCGTTGCGGCAATATGTGTTGCTCTCGGATACCTTACTGGCCACTCAATCGTGTTTACTATCGGTATTTTTGCGCTTTCAGGGGCTGTTACCAACTTACTTGCTATTCATATGCTATTTGAAAAAGTGCCTTTGCTTTATGGATCTGGGGTTATAACGTTGAAGTTTAAAGAATTTAAACAGTCAATTAGACGTTTGATCCTCGAAGAGTTTTTTGATAAAGAGAAAGTATTCAATGTTTTGCAGAATCAACAGGATAATATTGATCTTGAGCCTGTTATTAAGAAGGTCGATTTGGACCCTGCTTTTGACACCTTAATAACTGTAATTGAGTCGTCTCAGTTTGGTCCAATGCTCACGATGTTTGGGGGAAGTGAAGCGCTACAGCCAATGCGCAGTACATTTGTTGAAAAAATGAAAGAAACATTGGTAGAAATAACGGAAGAACCGCAATTTAAATCGTTACTTGTCACTGAATTACTGGGCGGAAATACGACATCAGTACACGATACTATTGAACAAGCAGTCGATGAGCGTTTAGATGAGCTGACACCCACAATGGTAAAAGACATTATTCAAAATATGATTAAAACGCACTTAGGGTGGTTGGTCGTATGGGGTGGTGTTTTTGGTGGGCTATTTGGTTTAGTTGCGGCAATCATTAATATCTCTTAGTTAGTAAAAAATAGAAAAATTAATGCGTGAAACATCGGTTAAACGCATTAATTTATGTTTGTAATTCATCTATTTCGAACCAGATATAACAAGTGTTTTTTGTGTGTTGTTAATTGATGCAGATAAGTCTCTGATATGTGTGCTGGTTGTCATGTCAATATTTAGAAAATTAGCTGAGTTTTCTAGGTCGAAAAGTGTCGCAAAAGTATCAATAGACATGTTGTTACAAGCTAAACGGTTAGTGAGGACCGGGCGGCTAATGTTATGCTCTCGAATTTCTTTGCGTAACGTTAATTTATGATTTGATGCAACAGCCATACACAATTGTGTTGCAGGTGTATTGTCAGCGGCAATAAATTCATGTGCTAGAGATGAAGACGATGCCAATAAGATTGCTGCGCTGCTTAGTACTGTTATTACATTCATGGGTGTGCTCCATTTGATTTGGTCTGTAGACACCACTAAGTATTGCGGGTTTAAATATGAATGCTGTAAAGCAATCTCGTCAGAGTGTAACTAAGTGTGTGAGTGTGAATGGTAGCTTATAAGGAATTGTTTTTAAGGAGAAAAATTGCGCAGTCATTGACACATTTTTTCATTTTTTTCCAAAAAAAAAATATGTTTACACTTTGTTATCAGTAATTTTTCTTTACGCTAGCAGTTCTTTAAAATTTAAAACTAATTATGTAAATTTATGTCAAAAAACTTCGAAGCTTTATCAAAATATTACCAAAATGGGTTAGCAAAATCGGTTGAGTTTAACCAGTGTTGTTATTATTGCGGCTGTGAGGCGACGCACGTTGACTATTGCCCTCCATTGCAGCACTGCGAGCTCGTCATTGAGTTTTCAGAAACCGCTGACTTTATTACTGTGCCCAGTTGTTATGAATGCCATGGTTTACTACTGGGTCAAAGGTTGCTCACACTGAATGAACGAATCAAAGCACTTAAAAGTAGCTTAGCGAAAAAGTATGCTCAGGCAGTACGCGTTTATAATGTGTGGGAACATGATGAACTCGCGCAGATGAGTCCTGAGTTTCATACAAGTATTGAGGCCGGTATGCGTTTGGGCAAAGAAACGCAAATACGGCTAGATTTCCCAAGTTATATATTGGAGATATCAGGTGCTGAAGTGAAAGTGCCAACAGCTAAAGTGGAGTTTTGTGTTGGTGAACAATATTTTGATGATTTTAAAAGTGCATTAGCGTTTTGTTATGCGAATTACACGTTACAAAAAAGCCAATTTTATGATTTGTTGGTGGGCGAATGTGCAGGTGATTTTAATAAAGCCATTAGTAAATATATGCATAGGCATAAGAAACCAGCTAAAACAGCACAGACGTCAGATCTAATTAAACAGTTTGCGAAAGAGCATAAACAAAACTCAGATTTTGTTGCAAGAGCGAGCGAACAGTTGCTAAAACGACATGCTGAACTTGACCTAGAGGGTGCACTTGCTAAGTTATATGAAGACTATATAGCACCAAAGCGTAATTAAAATCGATAAAACTCATCGTGAATTATTGCGTTTCAAGGTATTTAAATCGCCTTTTCACGATGAATTAGTTACAGTGAAAAAAAACAGAAGAGATGACAACAATGCAAAAATTTGCTCCCTCCGTATTAGTGTTAGCACTTGGTGCTGCGCTGGCGGGCTGTCAAGACCAAGGCCCGCAAAAAGACCACGTTAAAATAAACAAAAACCCATATCCAAGTACTTATGCTGTCTCTGACAGCAGTTCGACTTTGATCACGAATGCGACGGTACTCACTGGTACAGGTGAAAGACTAGATGCAGCTGATGTTTACATTGTTGATGGTAAAATTAGCCAAGTAGGCAAAGACCTAAATGTTAGCGCTGATAATACTGTTGATGCGCAAGGTAAGTGGGTTACGCCTGGCATCATTGACGTTCATTCTCATTTAGGCGCATATCCTAGTCCATCTGTTGAATCTCACCAAGATGGCAATGAGATGACTAGCCCAAATACTGCAGAGGTATGGGTTGAGCATTCGGTTTGGCCTCAAGATCCGGGCTTTAATCGAGCGCGAGAAGGTGGGATCACCACATTACAAATTTTACCTGGTTCAGCGAATTTATTCGGTGGGCGAGGTGTTACATTGAAAAATGTTCCTGCACACACAATGCAAGGAATGAAATTTCCAGACGCACCCTACGGTTTAAAAATGGCGTGTGGTGAAAATCCAAAACGTGTATATGGCTCAAATAAGATTGCGCCGCAAACACGTATGGGTAACATGGCTGGGTATCGTCAAGCTTGGATTGAAGCAACAGAATACAAATTAGCGTGGGAGCAGTATGATGCAGCCCATGCAGCAGGGTTAAACCCTGATGCGCCTAAGCGTGACATTAAATATGATACATTGCGCGGCGTTTTAGACGGCGAAGTTATGATACATAACCATTGCTATAAAGCTGAAGAAATGGCCATGATGATCGACTTAGGTAAAGAGTTTAATTATCATGCTGGTACGTTCCATCATGGTATAGAAGCTTATAAAGTTGCTGATTTATTAGCCGATAACGGCAATTGTGCGGCACTTTGGCCAGATTGGTGGGGCTTCAAAATGGAAGCTTATGATATGGTACAAGAAAATGTTGCGATCGTAGATGCGGTGAAAAACTCTTGTGCCGTTGTGCACTCTGATTCAGATACTACGATTCAACGTCTAAATCATGAGGCTTCGAAGGTTATGCACACAGCTAATCGTAAAGGCTTTGACTTGAAAGAGCAGGATGCAATTAAGTGGATCACTTACAATGCGGCCAAATCGCTTGGTGTTGAAAAAGAAACTGGGTCATTGAGCCAAGGTAAGCAAGCAGATGTGGTTATTTGGGATAAAAATCCGTTTAGTGTATATGCAAAAGCAGAGACTGTTTATGTTGACGGGGCGAAGGTTTATGATCGACATGATGATAAATATCAGGCGGTTAGTGATTTCATGCTTGGTCAGAGATAGGAGTGTACACCATGACAAAATTTAAATTATCGCTAATTACCGGTGCCTTACTTGCTAGCTCTACAGCATTTGCACAGGTTACTGCAATTACCAATGCCACAGTGCATACATCAACGGAGCAGGGTATTTTAAAAGATGCCACTGTGGTGATTGAAGGTGGTAAAATTACCGCAATTAATCCTAGTAATGTTAATGCTGATATCACAATTGATGCGAATGACCGAATCCTAACACCTGGTTTTATCGGGTCTATGAATCAGTTGGGGTTAGTTGAAGTTGGTGCAGTTGCGGGCTCTCGTGATGCAGGTGATGATAAAGCGGGTGTTGATTTCGATACCAGCAGTGCATTTAATCCTCGCTCATCATTAATCCCTTATGCGCGTAAAGGGGGGGTTACGCAAAACGTTGCTGTGCCATACGGCGGGGACAGCATTTTTGCAGGGCTAGGCTTTGTTGCTGATTTAAGTGGTGAATTTGACAGTGTAACAGACAAGCATACTGCGCTCGTGGTGCATTTGGGGGCCAAAAGTAAAGGCTCACGCGCTCTATCATATAAGCAATTAGTTGATAAGCTTGAAGAGCGTCAGCAAGCCTTGGCTAAAAAAGATGACAAGAAAGATAAAGATAAGAAGCCTTCGCTAGAGGAGACAGTATTAACGCAAGTTCTGAATGGCGAAATGCCATTGGTAGCACATTTAACTCGCGCTTCAGATATTCTTGAAATCCTTAAAATCAAAGAACAATTTGGTATTAATTTGATCATATGGGGTGCAGACGATGCGCAGCTAGTGAAATCTCAATTGGCAAAAGCGAAAGTACCGGTGATCATTAGTGCCGTTTCGAACCTTCCCACTAGCTTTGATTCGCTTCATGCGAGCTTAGAAACGGCTGGAGCGCTTGAAAAAGCAGGGGTGAAGGTTATTTTATCAATCGGTGGTGACGGTAGCCATAATGTGTATCAATTGCGTTTTGATGCTGGTATTGCGGTGTCTAATGGCATGAGCCATGAAGGGGCGATTAAAGCGCTGACAGCCAATGTAGCAGAAAGTTTTGGTATTGAAGGCGGTAAAATAGCAAAAGGTGAAAGAGCTGATTTAGTACTTTGGAGTGCAGATCCATTTGAGATCAGTACTCATGTACAAAAGATGTGGATCAATGGTACAGAAGTCACGACGGACTCTCGCCATGACAAATTAAGAGACCGCTATACAACTGAGTCTAAATTACCGAGAGCTTACACTAAGTAAGTTTTAAGTATGGCAAGTCTAAAGATGGGCTTGTTAGTGAATAAAAAGGCGCTATTTAGCGCCTTTTTTACGAATTAATTCACACAATAATCAAGTGGAAATGATGTAGAGTTTGAGTTTATATACAACGGGCAGGTTTAGGTAATCCAGCAATTTTAGTTGCTTGTTTAGCAGGCCCTTTTGGAAATAGCTTATATAAATACATACTATTCCCCTTGTCTTCACCGAGTGCTTTAGCCATAGCTTTGACCAGCATTCTAATCGCTGGACTCGTACTATACTCTTCATAAAAACCACGCACAAAGTGAATGACTTCCCAGTGTGCGTCACTTAATTCAATATTTTCTTTTTCTGCAATGATAGGCGCTAATTCAGGTGAC
This sequence comes from Pseudoalteromonas sp. MMG005, assembly GCF_018101015.1. Classification (NCBI taxonomy): domain Bacteria; kingdom Pseudomonadati; phylum Pseudomonadota; class Gammaproteobacteria; order Alteromonadales; family Pseudoalteromonadaceae; genus Pseudoalteromonas; species Pseudoalteromonas sp. MMG005. The sequence continues at coordinate 39,532 of NZ_JAGJEK010000009.1, forward strand.
CATTGAGTATGGTCAATCAAATAGCCCTGTTTATCAGTATCAATTGTTTGATGATTAATTTCTAGCATAGTTACCAAGTAATCGTTTTCTTTGCGCTATCGATGAGTTGAACCCATTCAATATCGCTAATAGCTGAGAAGGGAGCTTGCAATTCAACACCTCTTGTAGAAAGGCATTGAGACAATATATAACCATTATCGGTTAAGTTCTTAAAACTGGTTTGATCATAACATGCATCAGCAATTAATAGGATCCTATCGGTGTCACTGAGCAGCATAGAAATAGTATGTGTGTTGTAGTGACTCAACGGTCTAGAGAAAATGTGAATGGTATTTATCATTATAGTGTTACCACCTGATCTTGTTGGCTCAAGAGTTGGCGCTGCTGTGCTTGATTGATTACGGTCACATCAATACTTAATTGGTCGGGGTCTAGGTTAAATTGCTTTAGAGCGATTTCACATACATATATATTTTCTACATCATATATTTCAAGCGTTTTAATTGATTTAAAGAAATCTTTAATACCAAGTTGTTGAGGCGACTGATTAGGTTTTAAGGCCATGACGGCCGAGCCTTGGAATAACCAACTCACATTTTGGTCTATTGCGGCAAAAATCAAGGTCATATCTAACGCATCACGTATATGCATACCATCAAATGGACTGTGATCACTAATAATCATTATATTCTTCATTTGAATTGTATCCATTTGTCTGATGTTGCGCTGAGCATGGCAAACTCTGCAAGACCTGCAACTTTAAATATACCTGTATTTGTAGTATCAATACCGCGCTTTTCCGCTGCGGTTACACAAAGCATGAGTGTGATACCTCTATCTGCTAATGCTTGCCAAATAGCCGCAATATCTAATTCATCACTGGCTAGCTCAACATGCTGCGACGCATGATAGACACCATCTTGATACAAAAAGATGCACGGAATATGATGGCCGTCGTCTAGTGCTGCATGTGCAAAGCGGGATAAGTTATTCAGAGTTGCGTGATCAGATACGCTTGAATGCAAAGAAAGTACAAATTTACTCAAAGCTAGCCCATAAAAAAAGCCCCAATATGGGGCTTAGTTTACCAGAACAAACTGGTTAGTCATCATTTGCACCTAAAAGTGCAAGTAATGACGTGAATAAGTTATAGATATTTAAGTATAGACTAACAGTTGCCATAACATAATTAGTCTCACCACCATTTACGATACGGCTTGTATCATAAAGGATTAAACCAGACATCAATAATACCACCGCGGCATTGATAGCCATGAATGCGATGCTGCTACCGATGAAAATATTAACAATGCTAGAAATAATAACGACAATTAAGCCGACGGTTAAAAATCCACCCATGAATGAGAAGTCTTTCTTGGTTGTTAAAGCGTAAGCAGATAAGCCAAAAAAGATGAGAGCTGTGGAGCCGAGAGCCTGCATTATTAACAGTGTACCGTTAGGCATTGCAGCATAATGATTAAGTAATGGTCCTAAACCGAAACCCATAATACCTGTAAATAAGAATACTAAACTTATCGCAGAAGATGAGTTCGCTTTTTTCTGGATCAGGAATATAAGACCAAAGCCAATCAATGAACAAACAATACCTGTAAAACGAGGTAGAGCCATCGTCATTGAAATAGCTGCAGTGACTGCGCTAAAAGCAAGCGTCATAGCTAATAGAAAGTACGTGTTTTTAAGTACCTTATTAGTTTCGATTGTCGACATAGCTGGTTGAGCTGTGCCATATGAGTGATTAAACGCCATGTTAAACTCCTTAAGTGAAACAATGTTCCGATAATTAAACTGTATTAAGATTACCAAGAGTTATATGGTTGGGCAAACTTTGTCGATCAAATAGAGTCTGTAAAAATCAAAAAGTTCCAATTATTTGTGGCTGTTGCCGTATGTTTATACAAATGTACTGTTTTTTAATCAGTTGAGCGGTTTTTTTAAAAAAAAGCTTCACATTCTCCAAGGGATTCACTAATATTCGCCCCGCTGCGGAGAGATGGCTGAGTGGTCGAAAGCACCGGTCTTGAAAACCGGCAAGGGTTTGTAGCCCTTCTAGGGTTCAAATCCCTATCTCTCCGCCACTAAATTTATATAAGGCTTGTGAGGGATATTACAAGTCTTAGCAGTAAGAAATTTCGGAGAGATGGCTGAGTGGTCGAAAGCACCGGTCTTGAAAACCGGCAAGGGTTTGTAGCCCTTCTAGGGTTCAAATCCCTATCTCTCCGCCATTTATTACTAACTATTAATAGTTAGCGTACGTTTTCGGAGAGATGGCTGAGTGGTCGAAAGCACCGGTCTTGAAAACCGGCAAGGGTTTGTAGCCCTTCTAGGGTTCAAATCCCTATCTCTCCGCCATTATTCTTAAATGAATGTAAAAGCCGCTTATATAGCGGCTTTTTTTTGCCAAAAATTTATTAGGGCAAGTAAATGCGACTAAAGTTGACTGGTGTTTTGCAGCGAATACTTTAATGATGATTGTTTAAAAGTCAGAGTATTTATTATGAAGCAGCTGCTAGCTAAAAGTATTGCTATGTCCCTTTTGTCACCATTGTTAATCGGAGTTGTGCTAGGGGGCTATTACACCTTTACGCTTAATCAGCCAGGTATCCAGATATTTTTTGGTATATTGATAAGTGCATTTTCTAACGCGCATATCGCTGGCTTAGCCATGGCTGTGTTTGTTGTCCCTGGATATTTGCTTATGCATAAGTATAGTAAAGTGCAATATTCAGCAGTGTTAGCCCTGGGTATGATAGGAGGTGCATTTTTTAGTTATGTTCTTGCGGCTACATCTGGAATGGGATTTATTGTTAATACGTGCATGGCAGCCTTAGCTTCAGGGTTGTTTCTTTATGGCTTAAGACGCTTTGCGTAAATCCCTGCTTGTAAATTAATCAAGTAAGTTAATATTTACAGATATTTAATACTTTTTCGTCAGAAAAGGTTTCATTTAATAGCTCGAAAGAGTACCTTAAGCTTTTGTATGACGTAACTGTGATATTGAGTAGATGCACAAGCAAGATTTTTATCAGACACTTGTAAACCAAGCTAATTCTTTAATTTGCGATGAACAAAATATTATTGCAAATATGGCGAATATCAGTGCCCTTTTATTTACTTCTTTGGAAGACATAAATTGGGCGGGATTTTATCTTATCGACACACCTCAAGAGTTGGTGCTAGGACCTTTTCAAGGTAACCCTGCCTGTATTCGTATTCCACTTGGGAAAGGCGTGTGTGGTACAGCAGCACAAACGAATTCAACTCAATTGGTAGATGATGTTCATGCATTTGCTGGACATATAGCATGTGATGCTGCATCTAATTCTGAAATTGTTATTCCAATAATGAAAGATGGTGCGCTGTTCGCTGTGTTAGATATAGACAGCCCAAGCTTGGCAAGGTTTGACGAATTAGATAAGGCTGGTCTTGAAGCGCTCGTACGTTGCTTTGAGGCAACGCTACAATGAAAGATTTAGTCAATGTACAAGATTACCTTTTTGCAATTGCTGATGTGGGCGATTGGGAAGGGGAAGAAGAGCAAGTTACCGAGACTTTAAATGAGTTAATTCATTTTGCTTGGCAACTTTTACCAGATGATCTCGACTGTGAGACCATCGACAATATAATCAACGGTATTTGGGAACATCTTCGTGGAGACTTAGCTTTGATTGAAGTTGAGTTTGAAGAGTTAACTGACTGGGTAATACACTATATCCATTCATCGTTAGATGAAAAGGTATAACAAATAGGTTCAAAAATGGAAGCCACAAACAAGCTAAAAGATATTAATGAGGTACTGGATTTTCTATATTCAGAGTTTCCTCAGTGTTTTAAACAAAAAGATGGCATCAAGCCGCTTAAGGTCGGTATCTTTAAAGATATTGCCGAGCGAATTGAAGGCTCAGAGAAAGTCAGTAAGACGCAAGTACGTCAAGCGTTACGTAAATACACGTCGAACTGGCGCTATTTAGAAGCGGTTACTAAAAACGTATTCCGTATTGATCTTGATGGCAACGATGCTGAAAAAGTTGAACAAGAGCACATTGAGCACGCGCAAAAAGCACTTGAAGAGAGTCGCGCGAAAATGGCTAAACGTAAGAAAACGCAGCGTCCACGTCAGGACGGTGATGCGAAGCCTTTCAAGAAAAAAGGTCCTGCTCATGCACGTAATGGAGACAAAAATACTCGGGTTAACAAAAAGCCAGCTCCTCAGCAAGCTAAAAGAAACCCAGGTAAAGTTGAACCATTACCAGCTAATGAGGTCAAGGTTAATAACAAAGTTAAAGTTAAATTAGGGCAAGCTTTGGTTAATGCTACAATTACTGAAGTGAACAAAGATGACGTTCACGTAGAATTAGTGACTGGTATGCAAGTTAAAACCAAAGTAGATAGTCTGTACATAGTTTAAGGAGTTGTGTATGAGTAAAAAGTTGACACTCATTCCCGTTGTAGCAGCGCTGTTATCAAGCGTTTCGATTGCATCACCGGATTCGGTGACAGAAAAAGACATACCGACGTTAAAACCGGAAATCCAACATACAACGGCAAGCAAACGAGTGACCAACTTATTTACTCGCCAGCACTATAAACGTTTTAAGCTCGATGACGCTTTGTCACAAGAAATATTTGATCGTTATGTAGAGTCATTAGATTTTACTAAGTCGGTATTTTTGCAAAGCGACATTGATGCTTATGAAAAACACCGCTTACAATTTGATGATGCGTTGAAAGCGGGTAAGCTTGAGTTTGCTTTTGACATGTTTAATATGAGTATGAAACGTCGGTTTGAGCGTTTTCAATATGCTATTAGCTTGTTAGAAACTGAAATTAAGTTTGATAAACCTGACGCTTTTCATTATGACCGTGAAGACTTACCTTTTGCAAAAACAGAACAAGAGCTAAATGAATATTGGCGTCAAAGAGTCAAATCGGATGCGTTGCGCTTAAAGCTCACAGGTAAAGATTGGGACGGAATTCAAGAAGTTCTCACTAAAAGATATAAGAACACGTTAAAGCGGTTAGTCCAAACTAATAGTGAAGATGCTTTTCAAGTAATGATGAACGCGTTCGCCAGAAGCGTTGAAGCGCATACATCATATTTGTCTCCGAGACGTGCTGAACAATTTAAAATGGATATGGAGCTTGAGCTCGAAGGCATCGGGGCTGTTTTAGGGTATGACGAAGATTACACTGTCATACGTTCATTAGTGCCCGGAGGTCCGGCTGACAAATCAGAACGTATTAAAGCAGATGATAAAATTGTTGGTGTAGCGCAAGATGGCAAAGAATTTGTTGATGTGATTGGCTGGCGTCTTGATGACGTTGTTGATCTCATAAAAGGTCCGAAAGGAACCAAAGTAAGACTTCAATACTTAAAAGGGTCTGATGCACATGGTACTCCTAAAGTTGTTGAGATAACGCGCGATAAAATTCGGCTAGAAGATAGAGCTGTTAAGTCAGAAGTGTTTGAGGCGAAATACTCTGAACTCTCTAGCAAAATTGGTGTTATTGAAATACCAAGCTTTTACAATAACTTATCAAAAGATGTTAAGGTCGAGCTTGCGAAGTTAAAGGAACAGAAGGTTGATGGGATTGTAATTGACCTACGTCAAAATGGCGGAGGTTCTTTATATGAAGCGACTCAATTAACGGGACTATTTATTGATAAAGGTCCAGTGGTGCAAATTCATACACTTTATAATCGTGTTGAAGCGCAAAAAGATCGTGATGGCATTACATTTTATGATGGCCCAATGACGGTACTTGTTGATAGGTATAGTGCTTCGGCTTCTGAAATATTTGCTGCCGCAATACAAGATTATGGTCGTGGTGTTGTTATTGGCGAGCAGACTTTCGGTAAAGGTACTGTACAGCAGCATCGTGGACTTGGAAAAAATTACGATTTATTCAGCAATCCACTTGGTAGTATTACATATACCATTGCTAAGTTCTATCGCATAAATGGGGGCAGTACGCAACATAAAGGGGTCGTACCAGATATTATGTTGCCTTCAGCAATTGAGCCACAAGAGTGGGGAGAGAGCCAAGAAGACAACGCGTTACCATGGGACAGTATTAAGCGTGCAACTTATAGTAGTTTAGATAACTTAACGCCGGTCATTAAGTATGTTGATGCAAAACATAATTCTCGTATCCAAGGAGAGCCTGAATTTAACTATGTATTTGATGATATTGCACGATACAAAGCGCAAAAAGATGACAAGAAAATATCACTGGTGGAGTCTGAGCGATTAAAGGAGCGTGATGATTCGGAGCAGCGCGCGCTTGCCCGTACTAATACTCGTTTGAAGCGCTTAGGTTTAGCAGCAGTTACAGACTTAGATGATGTACCAGATGTGATTGGCGAGCTCGACCCGTATTTAGAAGAGGCAGCGTTAATTACACAAGATTTAATTTCATTTGGTCGGTTGGCAAAAAATGACCTATAAATGAACCCTATATAGATACAAAGGCGCTTAGGCGCCTTTTTTGTTACGATTTTATCTATGAATTTGCTACTATACCTGCAATTAATAGGCTGTGGATTCACACAGTAATAATAAGCCTGAAATAGGCCTTAGTAAAAATAAGAATAAGCATAGCGTTGTTATGCAGAGGAGTACTCAATTTGAAACAACAAAAACTACCCTCACTATTGGATGCGTTGATCCCAATAGTTGTCCTTGTCAGTCTTTTAGGTGGCGCGGTTTATTTATACGGTGATAACTCGTCTTCTGGCCCGAATCAAATTGCATTGCTTTTTGCTACTTTTACGGCAGCTCTGGTGGGATTGAAAAACGGGTATACATGGAAAACCTTAGAAGAAGCAATGATAAAAGGGATCACCATTTCTCTTGGGGCGATCCTAATTTTACTGATGGTTGGTGCTTTGATCGGCACTTGGTTATTGTCAGGTACCGTACCAACTTTAATTTATTATGGTTTGCAGGTTATTAATCCAAGTTGGTTTTATGCAGCAAGCTGCTTAATTTGCGGCATAGTTGCAATGAGTATTGGAAGCTCTTGGACCACAGCGGCAACAATCGGTGTGGCTTTGTTAGGAGTGGCGACAGGTCTTGGGTTAGATCAAGTTGTTACAGCCGGAGCCGTTATCTCAGGTGCTTACTTTGGTGACAAACTGAGCCCATTATCAGAAACAACAAACTTAGCACCAGCCGTGGCTGGAGCCGATCTATTTGAACATATTCATCATATGCTTTGGACAACAGTACCGAGCTTTGTCATAGCGCTAATTATATTTATTTTTATGGGCTTTAATGCCGATGCTAGTAGTGACGTTGGTCGAATCGATGAAATTGTTGGTATTTTAAAAGGCAATTTTAATATTAATTTGATGATGCTTGTACCGTTACTGGTATTATTGGTCTTGGCGTTTAAAAAGATGCCAGCATTTCCCGCTATTTCTATTGGTGCAGTCGTGGGGGCTGTTTGGGCCATTTTGTTCCAAGGGGATCTAATTCAAAGCCAGCTAGATGGTTCACAAGGTGAATTAGTTGGCTATATTAAATTAGTTTGGGCAACTTTCTATCAAGGTTTTAGTATTACGACTGGTGACACTAAAATGGATGATTTGTTAAGTGGCGGAGGCATGGCGAGTATGCTGACAACAACTTGGCTTATCATGACTGCATTGATGTTTGGTGCGATTATGGAAAAAACAGGGCTACTTGAAATATTTGTTCGCAGTATTTTAAAAATCGCTAAAAGTACTGGCTCGTTGATCGCGTCGACTATTGCGACCTGCGTAGGAACAAATATTGTTGCAGCCGATCAATATATCGCAATTGTTGTGCCTGGCAGAATGTTCAAAGATGAATATAAAAAACGAGGTTTGCGTAGTGTTAATTTATCTCGAACGCTAGAAGATGGTGGTACGATAACGAGTCCATTGATTCCGTGGAATACATGTGGTGCTTACATGCAAAGCGTATTACTTATTAACCCATTTGACTATGCTATATATGCGTTCTTTAATTTAATAAATCCATTATTGGCTGTGGTTTATGCTTACTTAGGTGTGAAAATACTTAGAATTAAACCACAAAGTTCAGAATAAACGTAGACTAAGTGTCCGAACTCAATTCGGGCACTTATGCAAGGATATAAATATGCAAGAAAAACCTCAAGCAAAGTACCTAAAAGATTATCAACCTCCCTCACACACCGTCTCGCACTTGGATTTATCGTTTGATTTACAACCAACCAAAACCAAAGTAATTTCTATCGCTCACTATAATGCGATAAGCGACACTACCGATTTACGACTGGATGGTATTGATTTAAAATTGTTAACTTTAAAGGTAAATGGTAAAGCACATACGCAGTATGAACAGTCACAAAGCCATTTATTATTGACAGAGTTGCCAAGCTCTTTTGATTTGGAGATAAGCACAGAGATATCTCCAAGTACCAATACTTCTTTGGAAGGTTTGTATCAGTCAGCTGGTGCTTATTGTACTCAGTGTGAAGCTGAAGGCTTTCGTAAAATCACATATTTTTTGGATAGACCAGATGTCTTGACTACGTACGATGTGAAGATTGTCGCTGACAAGTCTATCCCATACTTGCTATCAAATGGCAATAAAATCGAAGACGGGGTAACCGAAGACGGGCGCCATTATGCAAAGTGGCAAGATCCATTTAAAAAACCGAGTTACTTATTCGCATTAGTCGCTGGTGACTTTGATGTTTTAAAGGATGAATTCATCACTCAGTCTGGCCGGGCGGTTGAGCTAGCCTTATTTGTTGACAAGGGTAATCTCGACAAAGCTCCACATGCGGTGGAGTCGTTAAAACGGGCAATGGCATGGGATGAAAGTCGTTTTAATCTAGAGTACGACTTAGATATATACATGATTGTTGCCGTTGATTTTTTCAATATGGGCGCCATGGAAAATAAAGGCCTCAATGTTTTTAATAGTGCATGTGTATTAGCGAATCAACAAACGGCAACCGATAGGGATTATCACACGATTGAGTCGATAGTTGGTCATGAGTATTTTCATAACTGGACTGGCAATAGAGTGACCTGTAGAGACTGGTTTCAGTTGTCATTAAAAGAAGGTTTGACTGTATTTAGAGATCAGGAATTTAGTAGTGATCTCGGTTCTAGGGGGCTTAATAGAATAGATGCCGTGATGGCGATGAGGGCGCACCAGTTTACCGAAGATGCAGGGCCAATGGCACATTCAATTCGACCTCAAAAAGTTATCGAGATGAATAACTTTTATACTGTTACCGTTTATAATAAAGGTGCAGAAGTCATTAGGATGATGCATAGCTTGCTTGGAGAGCAGGGGTTCCAAAAAGGCATGAAATTATATGTTGACCGACATGATGGTCAAGCTGTGACATGTGATGACTTTGTGAATGCGATGCAAGATGCCAGTGGTGTTGAGTTAACTCAATTTAAAAGATGGTATGAGCAAGTTGGCACACCAACAATTGAGGTGGTCACGTCCTTTGATCCGACAAAGCAAACGTTCATAATTGAATTGACTCAACATAGAGCAACCAATGACCCAGTGGTCGAGCCGTTACATATCCCGTTTGCACTTGAGTTGTTAGGACCTGATGGAGAAATACTTCCATTAATATGCGACTCCCGGGAAGTTTCGAAAATATTAAATGTCACGAATGAACACCACCAATTTGTTTTTGAAGGTTTTGAGCAGGAGCCTGTACCGGTATTACTTGAAGACTTTTCAGCCCCATGTATTATCCAATACAATTATAAGTTGGAGCAGTTGATCCATATTATTCAGTATGCCAGTAGTGATTATGCGCGTTGGGAGGCGATGCAGCAGGCCTTTTCACAAGAAGTCTTTGCAGAAGTAAACAAGTTTGATGGACATATCACACATACATTAAATCCTAAGTTAATGGCTGTGTTGAAGCAATTATTGACAGAACGTAATGGTGATATTGCGCTTATTGCGGAGCTGATGTCATTACCTAACTTTGATGCATTATCAGCAGGATTTACGCAAGTACCTGTCAATGCGCTTGTAAAAGTGATTAAGGACTTTAAGCATGATATTGCTGTTAGTCTTACTGACGCGCTTAAGACAGCTTATGTAAGCGCTAAAGAGCAGGGAGAATTATCTCATGATGGTGTATCTGCTCGGGCACTGAAAAATACCTGTTTATATTATTTAGCGTATGTGGCTGATGAGGATATTGAAGGTTGGTTGGAAACTCAAAGCCTGAGTGAAAATATGACTTTAAAGCTAGGGGCGCTGAAAGCAGCTACTGCCGCAGATCTTTCCTGCACGGGTGCGTTGATGGAAAATTTTGATGCAGCTTGGCGCCATGACTTACTCGTCATGGATAAGTGGTTTTCTTTACAGGCAACAATTGATTCAAATTCTACGATTGATAATCTTTATGGACTTTATAACCATCCGTGCTTCGATAAATCAAATCCAAATAGGGTGAGGGCATTAGTAGGGAGCTTTGCTAGAAGTAATCCAGCTCAGTTCCATCGAGAGGATGGAGCAGGTTATAAGCTGCTAGGTGATCTGCTGATTGAGCTTAATGGCCTAAATCCGCAAAATGCATCTAGGATGGTGACTCCGTTTATGTCATGGAAAAAGTTTGATAAAACACGCCAAGAACTGATGAAAGCACAATTGCAAAGATTAGCTGACTTAACGAATTTAAGTGATGATTTATATGAAAAAGTCGAAAAAGCGCTGAGCTAATTTGTATGCAAGAATACTTTTTCACGATGTATTTGGACTATGAGCAATGTTTAGACTTTTATGATGGAAGTATAAAGTTTGTTCAAGTCGTAGAAGACCAAGGAAAGCGGATCCGCTTTCCTGCCATTCATGTAAGAAAGTTTGTCTCATCAATAGGGATTAGGGGCCGTTTTCGGTTATGTTTAGATGCACAGAGTGCGTTTATTTCACTCGAGAAAATCGCTTAATGAGACTTTTTCTTATAACTATTATTGTATTTTTGTTAAATGAGTTTGTTATAAACTTAAATTACGTGTTATATATTATCTGGTAGGACGTCTTACCATGAGTAATATAGAGCCTAAAACGTTAAAAAAGCACCGATTGGACGCGTTCTATTTGTAATTTGAATTGATCGCTTCTATCGTTACGACAACAAAAAACAATAACTCGATTATAAAAACCCGCTTTAAGGGGGAGAAATAATGATAAAAAGATCGCTCTTTGTTAAAAACAAAATAATGCTCGGTCTTAGTGCTGCGGCGTTAACGCTAAGTAGTGCACCTTTACTTGCTGCAAACTTCCAAGTTGGTGATTTTGAAATCACATTCGACTCAACATTTTCCTATGGTCAAAGTATACGAGTAGAAGATCGTGATTTTCAGTACATAGGTAAAAGTAACCACCCTCGTTTTAATTGGGATGGCTACAATGCATTGACTGGTAATACTGTTTACACGTCTGCAGATGTATGGGCTAATGCTGGTGCGTACTCAAATAATGGCGATGCCGGGAATTTAAACTTTGATTCTGGAGACACATTTTCTCAGTTGGTGAAAGGGACCCATGACTTTGGCATAAGTAAAGATAACTTTGGTTTCTTTTCTCGCTTTATGTATTTCTATGATTTTGCAATGGAAGATGGCGACTTTGCTTATCGAAATCCCGTGTCAGGTAATAAAGTCGATCCGTGTGCTGATGATGAGACGAAAAAGCAAGTTTGTTCTGATGTACGCCTTCTTGATGCATTTGTGTGGGCTGACTTTGACTTAAATGGTGGCAATAACCCATTGTCTGTTCGTCTGGGCCAGCAAGTTGTGAACTGGGGGGAAAGTACTCTTATTTCTCACGGAATAAATGTTAACCCGGTTGATATTGATCGGCTGAAAGCACCAGGTTCGGAGCTTAAAGAAGCATTCATTCCTGTTGGCATGCTTTGGGCATCATTAGGGATCACTGAAAATATCACTTTAGAAGGTTTTTATCAGTATCAATGGCATGAAACGCGCTTACCGGCCTCGGGTAGCTATTTTTCAACCAATGATTTTGCTTCTGAGAATGGTTATAGTCAAAATGTCCAGCTTGGTTTCACATCAAATCCTGACATAGATTTAATGCATCTAACCGATTCTCTTAACGGCTTGCAAGCAAACTGGCTTGGCGCATTAGCGGCTCAGGGTTTAGATACAACTGACACGAGTGTTTTAACTAGTGCCTCAGCCCAAACTTTACTGGCGAGTATGTATTTGCAATACCCGACAAAGGTTGCTTTAAAGGGAAAAGGGGATGCTGGCAAAGTAGAACCTAAAGACTCCGGTCAATTCGGTTTGCGTTTAGGTATTTATTCCCCCGAGCTGAATGACACTGAATTTGCGCTTTACTACATAAATTATCATAGCCGGCGTCCATTGATATCAGGTAAAGCTTCGAACTTTACCAATGCTGCGGTTGGTGCTGATCTTCAGTATATTTCGCAAAATACAATCACTGAAGATAATATTACTAACTTGAATGCATTTACTCAGGGGCAAATAGCGTACCCAGAAGATATTAAACTATATGGGTTAAGTTTTAATACCGCCATAGGTGAAACAGCGTTTGCAGGTGAGTTTACTTATCGTCAAGATGAACCGCTGCAAATAGATGATGTTGAATTGTTATACGCAGGCATGGTCGAGCAGCTTGCTTACGCGGGTCGACGAGATGATTTCGCTGGTTTTTCTCAATTGAGTCAAGGTGATGCTGTTAGCTATGTGAATCCAGGTGAAATTGCACAAGGCTTTGTATTAAAAGACACGATGCAATTGCAGTTTACTGCGACACATTTATTCGGTCCGAGCTTAGGAGCTGATAGTTGGGCGGTTGTGGGCGAAGTCGGAGGGGTTACAATTAAAGACATGCCTAGCTATGATGAGCTGCGACTCAACGTTGCAGGTACAGGCCGAAGCGGTACTGTGGAAGGTTTATCGGGTCGCAGTTATGATTTAATACACCAAGCAGTGTCTAACGGTCCTGAGGTCAACCCATTTCCAACAGCATCTGCATGGGGTTATCGACTTATTGCGAAAGGTGAATATAACAACTTATTCGCCGGCGTTAATTTCTCGCCACGATTTGTTTTCTCTCATGATGTGAATGGTATCACTCCTGATCCAATGTTTTTGTTTGTGGAAGATCGTAAGTCATTGGGTGTAACTATGAACTTTAGCTATCAAAATGCTTGGTCATTTGATTTTGGTTACAACACGTTCTGGGGTGGCGGTGCTACCAATACATTTGCAGACCGTGATTTTGTATCTTTTAATATTAAGTATTCAATTTAAGGGCTTTCAGTATGTTTAGAAAACCTACATTTGTTGCCGCGACAATAATAGCGATGCTATCAGCACCGAGTGCAATAGCAAAAATGTCGGCAGAAGACGTTGCACGTTTAGGTGCAGATTTGACACCAATTGGCGCAGAGACTGCGGGTAATGCAGATGGCTCTATTCCTGCGTGGACTGGTGGAATAACTAAACCACCAGCGAGTTTTAAATCGGGCATGCATCACCCAGACCCATTTGCTGATGATAAAATCATTTTAACAATAGATAAAAGTAATCTTGATAAGTACAAATCGTTATTAAGCCCAGGCCAAATCTCATTGTTTGAAACGTATCCAGAAACGTTTAAGATGAATATCTATCAGACACGCCGAACGGCGGCATACCCTCAGTTTGTTTATGACGCGACAAAAAAATATGCATCTACAGCGGAGCTGATTGAAGGTGGGAATGGTATTAAAAATACAGCAATTGGTATTCCTTTCCCAGTGCCAAAAGATGGTTTAGAAGCAATTTGGAACCACTTACTTCGTTATCGAGGGCTATCGATAGCACGTTTTGGCGGTCAGGCGATGCCAACTGAGTCTGGGTCTTACAATATAATTGGTTTTGATGAAAAGCTATTGGTGAAGTATTCGGATCCAGATGTGACACCAGAAGAGCTTAAAGAGTCAAATGTGTTGTTTAAGTTTAAGCAAAAAGTCACAGAACCTGCACGTTTAGCAGGTACAGCTCTACTGGTACATGAAACCATGGATCAGATTTTAACGCCACGCCAAGCATGGACATATAATACTGGCCAGCGACGCGTTCGTAGAGCACCAAATGTGGCTTATGATGCACCTGGTACAGCATCTGATAGTTTAAGAACGACGGATGACTTTGATATGTTCAATGGTTCACCAAATCGTTACAATTGGACGCTCAAAGGTAAGCAAGAGTTATATATCCCATACAATAGTTACAAATTGCATAGCGATAAACTTAAGTATGATGATATTTTGATGGCCGGACATGTTAACCCTGAGCATGTTAGATATGAAAAACACCGTGTATGGGTTGTAGAAGCTAATTTAAAAGAAGGTACTCGCCATATTTATAAAAAGCGTGTTTTCTATATTGATGAAGATAGTTGGCAAATTCATATCGCTGACCTGTATGACAATAGAGACCAAATGTACAGGGTAGCAATGGCGCATGGTTTAAATTATTACGACGTACCCACTCATTGGAGTACACTTGATGTTTACCATGATTTGAACTCGCGTCGTTATCTTGCTATCGGGTTAGATAATGAAGAAAGCATGTACGACTTTAGTAAATCTTTCCAAGACAATGAGTTTACACAAAGCGCATTGCGTCGAGAAGGCAAGCGTTAATATTACGCTTATCCCATTTGCCAATAGCCATAGGGCTATTGGCAATTCATATCTAGGCGAACTCTCGCCATTCATATAGCATTTTGAGTAGTCAGCATGATTAAAAAAACCATTGCTAGTATATTTATGCTGTTTGTAATTTCTGCAAATAGTTTCGTGATGCCAAACGCTGCATTACAAGTGGCAACACCAGAAAGAACACTGTTCACAGACATTACATATAATGGCAGCTCTTTAATCGCGGTGGGGAAACACGGCACGATTGTAACCAGTACGGATGGTGTTACTTGGTCACAAGCACAAGTTCCGGCACAGGTACTATTGACGGCTGTTACTTCTTTGAGCCCAAGTGCTTCATGGGCATGTGGCCATGACGGTACTATTCTGTTTAGTAAAGATGATGGTCAAAACTGGCAGTTACAGCAGTATTTGCCTGAAGTAGGAAAGCCTTGTTTAGACATTGAATTTACTGATACCGAACATGGATATGCAATTGGCGCATATGGTATGTACTACGTAACAGTTGATGGTGGAAAAACTTGGCAGAATAAATTTATCGACGATTTTGTGCACCCAGACGACAAAGCATATTTGGCTGAATTAAAAGAAGAAGACATTGTCGCCTATGAAGAGGAAACTCAATTCATTCTCCCACATTTTAATCGACTGTTGATAAAAGGAAACAGACATATTTTAGTTGGAGAAATGGGGCTTGTTGCGTTAAGCGAAAATTCGGGGGAGTCATGGACGAGACTTGATGAATTTTACCCCGGATCGTTTTTTACTGTGGCGGCGTATGGCTCTGATCAGCTAATTGTAGCAGGGCTGAGAGGTAACGCATTTATAGCAGACATGAACCAACTGAAGTTTAGAAGGTTAAATATCTCAACGACAGCAACAATTAACTCGATTGTAACCCATCAAGAGCAAGCATATATGTTGGCTAATAGTGGTTTCATTTTTAAATATAATAATACATTGACGCAATCACAACTTGAGACTGGATATTCGGTATTAGCGGCCGTTTCATTTAAGGGTAAGTTGATTATGGCGACAGAGAAAGGTTTGATAGCTTGGGAGGTTAATAAGTAATGCAAGCTATATTGAGTAAACTTGAATATATGGTATTTCGTCATAGGATGATGGTCGTTGTACTATTTAGCCTATTGACGGTTGCACTTGGTTATAAAGCAACACAGATACAGTTAGATGCCTCTTTTAATAAGAATATTCCTCTGCAACATGAGTACATGCAACTGTATTTAAAGCATGAAAAGCAATTTGGAGGAGCAAATAGCATACTACTATCAGTCTGTGATGAAGGAGGTGATATTTTTAACGCTGACTTTTTTGCTCAATTAAAAGCGGTGCATGATCAGCTTTACTTTATTCCAGGTGTGAATCGGCCGTTAGTGAATTCAATTTTTTCTCCAAGTGCACGATTTGTTGAAGTTGTTGAAGATGGATTTGCTGGCGGACCAATTATTCCCGCCAATTTTGCGCCAACAACGCAAGGTTTGGCTACTGTCAAACAGAACATAGAAAAAGCGAATGTTGTGGGGCGTATGATCGCCAGTGATTATAGTTGTGCAATGGTCTCTGCACAGTTAATGGAAATAGATCCGCAAACCCAAGAAAAGTTAGATACGCTTGCTTTTGCAGACAAATTAGAGAAAGAAATCAGAACACCATTAAGTACCGATACTGTTACTATCCATATTATTGGTTTTGCAAAGATGGCTGGTGATATCGCTGATGGTGCAAAAGGCGTGGTGTTCTTTTTTGCATTGGCAATCGGATTTACTTTCATCATGGTTTGGCTATTTTGCAAAAGCTTTAAGTTGACACTATTACCGATAGCTTGTTCTTTTATTGCTGTTGTATGGCAACTAGGACTACTATCAAGCTTGGGTTTTGGTCTCGATCCGATGTCAATTTTGGTACCGTTTTTGGTTTTTGCGATTGGTGTAAGCCATGGGGTGCAAATGATCAATGCCATTGGGAAGAAAGTTGCTGAGGGAGTCTCAAGTAAAGTCGCGGCTCAAGCCAGTTTTAAAGCGCTATTAATCCCAGGTGGTATTGCATTATTATCTGATACCGTAGGTTTTCTGACATTATTGGCGATCGATATCGGTATTATTCGTGAACTAGCAATTACGGCCAGTTTGGGTGTTGCCGTTATTATATTTACGAACTTGGTCTTGTTGCCTATTTTGGCATCGTATTTTAGCTCAAGTAAAATTAGACGCTTAGATGATGGAAATAGTTCCTCAAATACAGTATTCACAAAAGTCAGAGAAGGGTTGGTAAAAGCAACAGATAAGAAGTGGGCACGGTTTATATTGTTGGTGTCCGCTATTTTATTTGCGTTTGGTTATTGGCAATCACAAAGTATGCGAATAGGCGACTTGCATGCTGGCGCACCAGCGTTACACCAAGATGCAAGGTATAACCTAGATACATTCTTGATTTCAGATCGTTATGCGATTTCGTCTGATATTTTGAAGGTAATCGTTGAAGCATACCCAGCTGCATGTACAGAACACGACACAATGGAGCGGATCAGTCGTTTTCAATGGCGAGTAGAAAATTTAACAGGTGTACAGTCGGTGGTGTCGCTATCGTCGGTTGCCCAAGCAGTTAATGCTGGCTATAACGAAGGCAATTTAAAATGGCAAACATTACCAAGAAATAGTGCATCTTTGGTACAAGCCACATCACGAGTTGAAACCAGTACAGGCTTACTCAATGGTGATTGCTCTGTTATGCCAGTCATTATATTTATGAAGGATCATAAAGCAGAAACAATAGATCATGTCATTTCAAATATAAAACAATTTGCAGATGATGAGGGTACAGATAAAGTTGCATTTAAATTGGCATCAGGGCCAATTGGCGTTATGGCAGCGACCAATGAATCGGTATCGTCAGCACAATTACCAATGATGATTTACGTTTATGGTGCGGTAATTATCTTGTGCTTAATCAGCTTCAGAAGTGTTAAAGCAACGATTGCAGTTGTATTACCTCTGTATATTGTGTCGACATTAGCTCAAGCATTAATGGTGAAATTGGAGATTGGATTAACCGTTTCCACATTACCCGTTATTGCGTTAGGTGTCGGTATTGGTGTGGATTACGGAATTTATATTTTGTCTTCGATGATGGGGCAACTGAAGCAAGGAGTCCCTTTATCGGCGGCGTATCGTAATGCATTAGCCGAGCGCGGAAGTGCTGTACTATTTACAGGAATAACCTTGGCAATTGGTGTAAGTACCTGGATATTCTCTGCGCTGAAGTTTCAGGTTGATATGGGCATACTCTTAACGTTTATGTTTTTAGTGAATATGCTGGGTGCAGTACTGTTGTTACCTGCTATAGGCACGCTACTCTGGACCGACCAGAAAAAAAACTGTGAATAAATGTGCTTTGGAATGGCCATGATTGGCCATTTATATCTATATTTTGTGAATAGATGAGCAAATAGCTGAAAAGCTTAAAATGTTTTCATCGAAAAAGCTGTTTATTAGCGCCAGAAAGGTTAAAATTCATTTGACTCCACGCTAATAAATGGCTGTACAAATAATCTACCGTTCAAAGGTGGTATAGATTAAGGAACACATAATGACACAAAATGAAGGTTCAGCATCAGTTATTCTCGATAACGTCTGCAAGTTGATTCATAAGAAAGTTCATGCCGAAAACGTGTCACTCGTTGAAACATTCGCCAAAGCCTTGTACAGCAATATGTCTAAAGAGGATTTGGCCAATCGTAACGACAGTGACCTATACGGTGCGGCGCTTAGTCTTTGGAACTCTCTAGAACAAAATACTTCGGATGATGCTGTCATTCGTGTTTTTAATCCAGAAGTCGCAAAAGATGGATGGCAGTCGTCTCACACGATAGTCGAGATCATCGCCAAAGATATGCCATTTTTAGTTGACTCAGTGCGAATGGCATTGAGTCGCGAAAACATTGCATCTCACCTTTTACTGCATTGCCCATTAAAAATTAAACGCAGTGAAAATGGTCAAATCAGCGACCTTACGAATTTAAAAACAGAACAAGAACTTACGTCAACTAAAACCGTTTTCTTTATAGAAATAGATCATCAAACTGATGAAGCAATTATTGAATCTTTTAAGACAGAGTTAGAATCTGTATTGAAAGATGTATCTGTTGCCGTTGCAGATTGGTTGGCAATTAGAGATAGACTAGTTTCAGTTAGCAAAGAGCTGCCAACTCGAGATTCTGATTGCAGCAAGGCTGAAATTAATGAAACGGTTGAGTTTCTAGATTGGTTAGTTAGTGATAATTTTACTTTTATGGGTTATCGCCAATATGATTTATGCCCAGTGCAAGGGGACCATGAATTAAAACCAGTTGCAGGAACAAGTCTGGGATTGATGAAGAACTCTTCTTCAGAAGGCAGTCGTCTTCTATCTGAATTGCCAGAAGTTGCGCGTAAAGAAGCGCGTAGTAAAAATTTATTGATTCTAACAAAAACGAATTCATTATCACGTGTTCACCGCCCAGCCTATGTTGATTATGTCGGCATCAAGCGATTTGACGACAAAGGCAATGTGGTTGGTGAAGATCGTTTCATTGGCTTGTTCTCGTCAAGTTTCTATAATAATAGTGCCGCAGATGTTCCTGTTTTAAAATCTAAGATAAATCGCATTATGCAAATGTGTGACTTTGCCCAAGGCACGCATGCGTATAAAGCAGTTTTAAATATTTTGGAAACGTACCCTCGTGATGAGCTTGTGCAGGCTCGCGAAGCAGAATTGCTAGAAGTCGCGATGGGTGTGTTACAAATTCAAGAGCGTGACATGTGTCGTTTGTTTGTTCGTAAGGACATTTACGGTCGCTTCTTGTCTTGCATGGTATACGTTCCTCGTGAGCGGTATAACACTGCGCTTCGTCGTGAAACTCAGCAATTGTTAGCAAATGCGTTTCAGTCTTCTGAAAAAGTTGAGTTCACAACTTATTTCTCCGAATCTACGCTTGCACGAACGCATTACACCGTGCGCGTAGCTGACAACAACATTGAATATAACGTGAAAGACATCGAAAATAACTTAGTTGAAGCCGCTCGTACCTGGGAAGACAAACTACAAGGTGCACTATTAGAAAGTGCCGGTGAGTCTCGGGGTAATGAACTGAATCGTAAATATGCAAGTGCTTTTCCACATGCCTATAAAGATCAGGTTTTACCAAGTGCAGCTGTTGTAGATATCGAAAAACTAGAGCAGTTAGACGAAGAGCATAAGCTAGAAATGCTGTTCTATCGTCCGCAAGAAGAAGCTAACTCACAAATAGTCCGTTTAAGTTTGTTCCATAAAGACGAGCCTATTCATCTTTCTGATGTAATGCCAATGTTGGAAAACTTTGGCTTACGTGTTATTGGTGAAACACCATATGCAGTGAAGACGAACGATGGTCGCGTCAATTGGATCATGGACTTTTCAATGTTGTTAGACAGCAAAGGTATTGCTGAGTTTGATAAAGTATCAGCGCGCTTTAGAGCTGCGCTTACAAATGTGTGGAACAATACCCTTGAAAATGATGGCTTTAACCGTTTAGTTTTATTAGGTGGTTTAACAGGTCGTGAAGCGTCAATTTTAAGAGCCTACGCAAAGTATATGCGTCAGATTGGTGTTACATTCTCACAAACATATATTGAAAGCACATTTGATAATTACCCAAATATTGCGGCAAAAATTGTAGAACTCTTTACTAAAAAGTTCACACCTGTAAAACCAGCAGCAGAAAAAACCCTCGATAAACTGATTGCGGGTATTTATGAAGAACTGGAAAATGTTGCTAACTTAGATGATGACAGAATCATTCGTTTGTACGTCGACATGATCAATGCCACGTTACGTACTAACTTCTTCCAAAAAGAAGCGGATGGTGTAAATAAGTCGTATGTATCATTCAAGATCAAGTCAAGTGGTATTCCTGATATGCCTTTGCCACTTCCTGCGTTTGAGATTTTTGTATACTCACCACGCATTGAAGGTGTTCACTTACGCGGCGGAAAAGTTGCGCGTGGTGGCTTACGTTGGTCTGACCGCCGTGAAGACTTCCGTACCGAAGTACTTGGTTTGGTAAAAGCGCAACAAGTTAAAAATACAGTGATTGTTCCAGTTGGTTCGAAAGGTGGTTTTGTTTGTAAGCAACTACCAAGTGAACGTGAAGCATTCTTCAAAGAAGGGCAAGCTTGTTACAAAATCTTTATCCGTGGTTTATTAGATATTACCGATAACATTATTCATGGTGATATTGTGCCACCGGCTGATGTTGTACGTCATGATGAAGATGACCCATATTTGGTGGTTGCAGCTGATAAAGGCACAGCGACATTCTCTGACATTGCTAATGGTATTGCCGATGATTATAACTTCTGGCTAGGAGATGCCTTTGCCTCTGGTGGCTCAATTGGTTATGACCACAAGAAAATGGGGATCACAGCCAAAGGTGCATGGGAGTCAGTAAAACGCCACTTCCGTGAAATGGGGATAGATTGTCAAACAACCGATTTCACAGCGGTAGCAATTGGTGATATGGCGGGTGATGTATTCGGTAATGGTATGCTTGCTTCAAAGCACATTCGTTTACAAGCCGCATTTAACCATATGCATATCTTTATTGACCCAACACCGGATGCCGCATCTTCATATATAGAACGTGAGCGATTGTTTGCACTACCACGATCTTCTTGGGAAGATTATGATAAATCGTTAATTTCTGCTGGTGGTGGTATTTTCTCTCGTGCGGCAAAGTCAATTACGCTAACACCAGAAATGAAGAAAATGGTGGGCACGAAAAAAGCCAGTATGACACCAAATGAACTGATCAAAGCATTGCTAATGATGCCATCAGATCTACTTTGGAATGGTGGTATTGGTACTTACATTAAGCACACCAGCGAAACAAGCGCTGACGTAGGTGACCGTGCCAATGACGCACTTCGCATTAATGGCTCTGAACTTGGTACTAAAGTATTTGGTGAGGGTGGTAACTTAGGTGCGACGCAACTTGGGCGTATTGAGTTTGCAGCAAAAGGCGGCCGTATTAATACGGACTTTATTGATAACGTAGGTGGTGTTGCGTGTTCAGATAACGAAGTAAACATTAAGATTTTACTGAATGGCTTGGTTGCTGAAGGTGATTTAACCCAGAAACAACGTGATGAATTACTTTATTCAATGACCGATGAAGTGTCTGAGTTGGTGCTTGCAGATTGTTATCGCCAAACTCATACGTTGTCTATTACTAAGTCTAAAGGCCCGGCAACGCTGAAAGAAAAAGTACGCTTTATTCATGCGTTAGAAAAAGATGGTAAGCTTGACCGTAACATTGAATTCTTACCGACGGATGAAGAGTTAGCTGAGCGTGCAGCAGCTGGTAAAGACCTGACGCGTCCAGAATTGTCTGTGTTGGTTTCTTATTCAAAAATGGTACTTAAAGAGTCATTAGTCGTTGATGAAGTATCGGAAAATCCATATTACCGTCAGTTGCTAGTAACTTCGTTCCCGGTACCACTTCGTGATAAATTTAATGCTGCAATGGATAACCATCCACTACGCAAAGAAATTATTGCAACAAAGTTGGCCAATAATATCGTCAATGATATGGGCCTGAACTTTATGGTACGTATGAATGAAGAAACTGGCGCAACAGATAGCGAAATCGCGTTATGTTACTCAATTGCTAGTGCTATCTTTGAAATGAGTACAACTTGGTCGTCAATTGCGGCGCTGGATAATAAGATCCCAGCTGCGGTTCAAACTGAGATGCTGTATCAATTACGTAGAACGGTTCGCAGAGCAACACGTTGGTTCTTACGTCATCGCAATAAAGCAATGACCATTGAGCAAACAATAGAGTTTTTCACTCCGACGTTTAAAGATGTGAGTGTCAACTTAAACAGCTACATGATTGAAGAAGAGAAAGAGACTATTTCAGCTAAGGCTGCTGAGCTCGAAGCGCAAGGCGTGCCGGCAGATATTGCATTACGTATTGTGTCATTATCTAGTCTATTCTCGGTTATGGATTTAGCTGAAGTAGCGGATAACTCTAAACGTAAGATTGAGGTGGTATCAAATACCTACTTCAAGCTTGGTTCAAGCATGGGTCTTCATTGGTTCTTAGACCAAATTACGGCTCAGCCAGTTGCGAACCATTGGCAAGCACTTGCTCGTGCTTCGTATCGTGAAGAACTCGATTGGCAGCAGCGTTCGTTATCAGAAGTTGTATTAAATAGCTTCGAAGGTGATGATCATGATGTAAATGCTTTAGTGGAGCAGTGGATGGATAGTCAATCATCGTTGTTACACCGCTGGCAACAGATGTTGTTAGAGTTTAAGACTTCGCAAAGTCATGATTTTGCGAAGTTCTCGGTTGCATTACGAGAATTGATGTTATTAAGTCATAACTGTGATACTTCCAAATAAATTATAATTCGTTAAAATACCCCGGCCTTGCTGGGGTATTTTTTTATCTGCTGTTTATTCAGTAGATGTGTGTTACTTAGGATCTTTTAGGAGTTTTCATGTTTTACGATATTGCACGACGTTATATGTTTAGCCGCGATGCAGAATGGGCCCACGACTTTGCATTAAATAATTTACGTCGTTTTGCAAATACACCACTGAGTGCAGCGTGGTCTCAAACAGTGGCAGACAAGCCTGTGAACTTCTTAGGACTTGATTTTAAAAACCCTGTTGGACTTGCAGCAGGATTAGACAAAAATGCGGAATGTATAGATGCATTTGCACAAATGGGTTTTGGTTTTATTGAAGTCGGTACTGTGACACCTAGACCGCAAGCAGGAAACGACAAACCACGTATTTTTCGTCTTCCTGATGCACATGCGGTTATCAACCGTATGGGGTTCAACAATAAAGGTGTAGATAACTTAGTAAGTAATGTTAAAGCATCTCGTTATTCTGGGATCTTGGGGATCAATATTGGTAAAAATAAAGATACTCCGAATGAACAAGGCAAAGACGATTATATTCATTGTATGCGTAAAGTGTTTGAATATGCGTCTTATATTACAGTGAATATTTCTTCACCGAATACACCTGGGTTACGTGATCTTCAGTATGGTGATGCGTTAGATGACTTGCTTGAAAGTTTGAAGAGTGAGCAAATGGATTTAATTGCCAAGCACAATAAATCAGTGCCTATGCTTGTTAAAATAGCGCCTGATATTGACGCGGTCCAAGTTGCTCAAATCGCTGAATCACTTACAAAAAATCGCATCGATGGCGTGATTTCGACCAATACGACACTGGAACGCACAGCTGTTCAAGGTATGCAGTATGCCGAAGAAGCTGGTGGGTTATCAGGTCGTCCAGTTCGAGAAAAGTCGACGTTTGTTGTTGATGAGTTGAGACGTATTACTGATGGTAAATTACCAATAATTGGCGTTGGTGGCATTGATTCAGCAGAATCTGCAAAAGAGAAACTTTCTGCTGGTGCAGACTTGGTTCAAGTATATACGGGCTTTATATACAAAGGCCCAGGGCTGGTAAAAAGGATCGTTGACGGGTTATAAGGATCCGTTATATAACAAAATGATCCTAAATAAATTGTTATTATAAAAAATTTTACAGTTTAGGTTTTTTAGTTATACTCCCATCTACTATTAAATAATTATAAATAGTTGATGGGAGTAGTATTGTGCAGGCATCTAAAGAATGGCAATGGCAGTTATGTAGCCAACGAAATCGCTTGCTCGTAGACCTAGGTGAAGATCTTAGTTTATGTACCCCATTCAGACAGCGACAGTTAACTCAAGATATTACTTACAGCCCAAACTTTAGCCTAAATGAAGCTGGCTATTACCAAAACGTGTTTGCCTACCTATGCAAATTTGCTGTGTGGAGTGAAGCGCAATGTTGCCAAATTGCACTGAATGCAACCGCTGCAAAATTTTATTTATTACCAGTACAGGCTAAAAGTTGGTTCTTTCAAACATATGTAGGTGGTGAGCCTTGTACAGAAGCCATCATTAGTTTGCATTCAAAAAATCAAGTCGGTGAGTTTTTTATTGTTGAATATTGTGCCGAGTCGTCACTCTGCATTAATTTAACTGACAGTTTTAAGCTTGATGACCATTTAACACTTGAACAGTTTCAAGCAATCAAAGTACTCAATGATCGTATTCATCCCCTGGTTATTGCCGATAAAATTATCAAATCAGCTTAATCCCGCTACACCTCCTCAGCCGAACCTATGGTATACTCGCCTTCAATTGAATACATAGGGTTAGCACATTGCAATTTATCGCACTTACATCTATCGGCATAGAACACTTATTAGCTGAAGAACTAGAACAAGCAGGCGTGACACTGGGTAAACAAAGTGTCGGTTCGGTCCGATTTGAAACGGATAACAGCACAGCACAACGCATATGTATGATGACGCGTTTTGCGACGCGTATCATGCTTTTAATTGATGAAAGTGAAGAAATTACCAATAAAGATGCGCTCTATAAATTCGCACGCTTCCAAGCGTGGCAAGATTGGTTTGGCCCAACTCAAACGTTTGCAATTGAATTCAACGGAACAAATACTGAGCTCAAAAATACTCAGTTTTCAGGCTTAGTGATAAAAGATGGCGTCGTAGATTATTTTAATGACTTGTATGAGCAGCGTCCTAATGTTGATAAATCAGAACCAAACATTCGTATAATAGCAAAGTTGAACCGCGATAAATGTGCGTTGTATATTGATTACTCAGGACCTAGATTATCAGATCGAGGTTACAGAACTAAACAGGGTAAAGCACCTATCCGAGAGCATTTAGCAGCAGCACTTGTAAAGCGTAGCGGTTGGTTAGACGATATTACTCAGCCATTGTTTGATCCTTGTTGCGGTTCAGGTACTTTGCTTATTGAAGCGGCTGGCATGGCAAATAACGCACCAACAAATACAGAGCGGGAATTTGCGTTTAAGCGTTTGCCAAGCTTTCGAAAAGCAAAATTTGATATGGTAAAAGCTGAGCTCAAAGAACAGCAACAAGATAACAATTTATGGCTTATTGGCTCTGATATAGATCGAAAGTTAGCTGAGGTTGCGGAGCAAAATGCTGAAAGGGCTGGGGTAGGAAGCACGATAAAATTTAAGCAAGGTGACGCAAACCAGCTTAAAAGTATTGCAAAACGTCCTGGAGTTGTTATTAGTAATTTACCTTATGGTGAACGTATTGGGTCTATGGCAGAGCTGGTAAGTTTACATCGTAATATGGGTGTGGCATTTAAAAAGTACTTTCCTAACTGGAAGCTGGCTTTATTAGGAACAGACGATAGTTTGTTTAAACTATTGAAATTGTCGCGAGAAAAACGTTATAAATTTAAGAATGGTCCATTAGATGCTGAGTTTAATTTATATGAATTAAACGAACGTCAAGTGAATCAAAACGAACGTGCAACAGGCTTGAATTATGAAGGCTCAAGTGCGTTTGCAAATCGATTGAAAAAGAATAAACACGCATTAAAATCTTGGGTCAAGAAAGAGCAGATCAATGCTTACCGAGTGTATGATGCTGATATTCCAGAATATAATGTAGCGGTAGACATATACAACGACTGTGCTGTTATTTTTGAATATGCGGCACCAAAAGAAATCGAAGATGATGTCGCACAGAAGCGTTTGCAAGATGTTATTACATTGACTGCGCAGCAGCTAGAAATCGATCCTGAAAATATTGCAGTAAAAGTAAGAAAAAGACAAAAAGGTGAATCTCAATATACTTCAATGGATAAGCAAAATCGCTTTGAAACCATTGAGGAGTTTGGTGCAAAATTTAAAGTAAACTTGTTTGATTACCTTGATACTGGATTATTTTTAGATCATCGCTTAGCACGTCGTTATATTCAAGAAAACGCTAATAGTAAACGTGTGCTTAACTTATTTGCATATACCGGCTCTGTGTCGGTTCATGCTGCTTTGGGTGGTGCTAAAGCGGTCACAACTGTTGATATGTCAAAAACGTATTTAAAATGGGCAGAAGAAAACTTTGCGCTTAATGAGTTGAAAAATACTCGCTTCAGGTTTGAACAAGCTGATTGTTTAAAATGGCTAGAGCATGCTCAAGGTCAATATGATCTTATCTTCTTAGATCCGCCAACGTTTTCTAACTCAAAACGTATGAAAGAAGCATTTGATGTACAACGTGATCATATTCAATTATTGACTTGGATAAAGAGGATTTTGAGCCCTAATGGTACCTTATTTTTCTCAAATAATAAGCGTGGCTTTAAAATAGATGAAGTTGCGCTTATTGGATTAGGACTTAAAGCAGAAAATATTTCTGATAAAACACTCTCTCCTGATTTTAAGAGAAATAAGCAAATACATAATAGCTGGTTAATAACACATGGCTAAATATGTTTTATATCATACGGATGGGTGTCACCTTTGCGAACAGGCTTACGAACTTGCGTTGCACGCGATTCACGCCAGCGATATTAAGCACGTTGATATCACTGGTAGCGAAGAGCTAATGCAGCGCTTTCAAACGACCATTCCAGTATTAGAGCGTAAAAGTGACCACCAACAATTAACGTGGCCATTTGAACTAACACAAATTCAACAACTCGTAGAATAATATGGATCTAATTAGAATAGCTAAAGCGCAGCTTGCGTTTGGAACTCACCCTTTGCTTGATAACGCAGATGCAATTATCGAGGCAGGCGAAAGAGTATGTATTGTCGGCCGTAATGGGGCTGGCAAATCGACACTGTTAAAGGTACTTGATGGTGAAGTATTACTTGATGACGGAGAGATTAATCGCGTTGGCGAGCTTAAAATATCGAGACTAGAACAAGACCCTCCTAAGGGGGTTGAAGGTGCTGTATTTGATTACGTCGCAAGTGGGTTACCTGATATAGCCAATTTATTAATTGAATTTAATCATGTTAATGAGGCGCTACAAACTGACCAATCACAGGCACAGTTAAATAAACTTGAACGATTATCGACTCAAATAGAAGCCGCCGATGCATGGCGATTTGAAAGTCGAATTCAAACAGTATTAAGCCAGTTAGAATTAACGGCAGATATGCGCTTGGAGAAGTTATCAGGAGGTTGGCTGCGTAAAGTCGCGTTAGCAAAAGCACTAGTAAGTGAACCTGATTTACTGCTTTTAGATGAGCCAACGAACCATTTAGATATGAACAGCGTTATTTGGCTAGAGCAGTTCTTAAAGGAGTTTAAAGGCGGTATAGTCTTTATTTCACATGATAGAGCATTCATTCGCGCCGTTGCTACGCGAATTTTAGATTTAGATCGTGGACAGTTGATCTCATACCCAGGAGATTATGCGACGTATCTTGAACAAAAAGCACATGACTTAAAAGTTGAAGAAACGCAAAATGCACTTTTTGATAAGAAATTAGCAGAAGAAGAAGCGTGGATCAGGCAAGGTATTAAAGCACGAAGAACGCGTAATGAAGGCCGAGTGAGAGCGCTGAAGTCTTTACGCAATGAACGAAAGCAACGTGTAGAGCAGGTTGGGAGAACAGACTTTAATATTGAAACCGCCGATCGCTCAGGTAAATTAGTATTTGAAGCGCAACATGTTAACCATGCGTTTAAAGACAAAGTGATCACAAAAGATTTCTCTACCCTAGTAATGAGGGGCGATAGAGTTGGGCTTGTTGGTCCAAATGGAGTAGGCAAAACCACACTTCTCAAACTGCTTTTTGGTAATCTGGATGCAGATGCGGGTAAGATCAAACAAGGAGTTAACTTAGAAGTTGCGTATTTTGACCAATACCGAGAAAAGTTAGATGAAAATGCCACAGTTCAAGATAATGTGGCAGAAGGAAAGCAAGAAGTTATGATGGGTGGTCGCAGTCGCCACGTATTAGGTTATTTACAGGACTTTTTGTTTCCACCAGCCAGAGCGAGAACCCCTGTTAAAGCTTTGTCAGGAGGTGAGAAAAATAGGTTACTTCTAGCAAAGCTTTTCTTAAAACCTTCAAACATCTTGGTGTTGGATGAGCCAACCAATGACTTAGATATTGAAACCCTTGAACTATTAGAAGAAATAATTAATCAATATCAAGGAACTATCTTGATCGTAAGTCACGATAGAGAATTTATTGATAATACATGTAATAGCGTTTGGGCTTTTGAAGGAGAAGGCTTGGTCACGGAGATTGTGGGTGGGTATACTGACTATGAACAGTATGTTGCTCATAGAGTGGCTCAAGCTAAAGCGCTTGAAAAGGTAGACAAGCAAAAAACACAGAAATCGGATAAACAAACTCCGAAACAAGTTACTCAGGCCAATAACAAAAGTACTAAGTTAAGTTACAAATTAAAACTTGAATTAGAAGAACTGCCAAGTAAAGTAGAGGCACTAGAGCTTGCATTAGAGGCTCAACAAGAAATCGTGAATGCGGCAGACTTCTTTAAACAAGATGCAGAGACTACTCAAGCAGCGTTGAACCATTTGGCGGACCTTGAGTCGAAGCTTGAAACCTCATTTGAGCGTTGGGAAGAATTAGAAGCGTTACAGAATCAGTAGTAAGGAATAAAATGAAGCATACTTTAATTGCAGCGAGTATTTTTGCTGGCTTGAGTGGCCAGGCTTTGGCCGCCACATATCAACTTACAGAGTTACCAAGACACGAAGGTGCAGTTCATTCAATTGTCTCGGATGCGAATGAAAATGGTCAGATCATTGGGGCTGCGACTCGTCTTTTTAATTTGCCGATAGATGTTAGCTATATCGACTTTGATAAAGATGATACAGCGATAAAAACAGCATATGATCAAGAAAAAAGTAGATATGAACTGATTGATGAAACGATTACATTTACGCTTGAAGATGTAAAAAACGGTGCGGCGTCGACAAATGCAGATGCTAACAACTTCATGTTAGGTTTTTTGAGTCGTCAAAGTAATTCAGCTGAATATCAAAAGTTGACAGATCGCATTGCATTGACAGTTAGTCCCACATTTGCGGATGAAAAAGTCTTATTTGATGTACAGAGCTCAGAGCTCAATTCATTGACTCGCTCTGTGGGAAATAACTTGGCAGCAATCAGTGATGATGGGGTGATGGTTGGCTGGGGTTCAGCACCTTTTTCAAAAACAGAATTTACACCTAAAGACGAAAATGAAGCTAAGACTTTCTTTGTAAGAGATTGGAGTTATCGGGGTATTGTAATTAATACAGCGGGTGAAAAATTTACTCTTGAACCCGCATTTACCGAACATGGTGGCGCCAGTATTGCAACTGACATTGAGCGTTTAGAAACAGGTGGCTATGTTGTAGTTGGTTATGCCAGTGTTGGTATTACGACACAGCGCCAAGAAGGTTATGATGATCGTTGTAAAGGTGAAGATAGACCATTACAAGCATGTGTGTGGTTGGAAGAGCGCCGAGTGGCTAACTTAGATGGACTACCAACGTTTTATGACCTACGCGCATATCAATGGACCTTAGATGATAATTTTGCTGTGGTAAGTGCAAAAGAATTAGGTGTCGGAGCTGTCAGAAAAGACAATGAAGATAATACTATTTATAGTGCTGCAATGGCCATAAATAACTCAGATATCGCGGCTGGGTATTCAATAACTCGATTTGACAATGATATTAATGCACGTGTTGTACCTGGGTACTTTAAAGATGGTCAATTTAGTGAAATTGGAGAGCGTGATGCATGGTACAAAACAGGTAAAGCCGTCGATATTAATAACAATAATGTTGTTGTGGGTCACCGAGCAGAAGTAAGCCGGAGCACTATACAAAAAGCCGTGGGGTTTTATTACGATATTAATGCTGACAAATTCACAGATATTCCCACCTACTTTAATGGTTCTGAAATGGTCATTAATGATATTAATGATGCAGGATATGTTGTTGGGCAAGGTGAAATTGAGAAGAACGGTAACAACCAACGTAGAGAAGGTTTCATCTATAAGCTAGGAGATGAAAACATCGTTAATATTAATTCTTTGCTACCTTGTAAAGATGCCAGTGGTCAGGCATTCCCTTATACAATTGCAGAAGCCGTAAAAATTACTGAATCGAATAAAATTTACGCTATCGCGGTAAAAACGGTAGAGCGTAGAGACAGACTTGGTGCAGTAGAGAAAAACAGCAAAGGTGAGATTGAGTATGAATCAGCGACTTTACCTGTACTGTTAACACCAACGAATGGCGAAGTAGAGCAGTGTGCTGCGCCAGAAGTTGAAACGTATGAACGTCAATCAGGCAGCTTTTCTGTGTTTGCATTTCTTACGTTGCCTTTGGTTTGGTTAAGACGTCGAAAATTAAAGATTGCTTAAGCACCTAAGTTGTTGCATTTTGTCGTGATAATAAAAAAGCCCTTAAGGGCTTTTTTATTATCTATAATATAGAGGAAGTATTATTTATTGCGCGCATGCCATGCTTTATTTACCGAACGTCGCCATAAGTAATCAACCCCAAAGTACCCAATAATAGCGGCGAACGATGCACAAATGAGTGAGCCAATCATAAACGCAGGACCGATTGTGGTAATACTTTGAACGAGCCACTCCCAACTGGCTTCGAAATGAAAAGGTTGTGTTTCTTGGCCTAAAGCAAGCACACCAACTAAATAAGAACAGTAAAAAATAGGTGGCATAGTTAGTGGGTTTGTTAACCACACCAAAGCCACTGATAAAGGTAAATTTACGCGAAACGGAATCGCAAATGCGGCAGCTAATATCATCTGAAAAGGAACTGGGATGAAAGCAAAGAACAAACCAACTGAAAAAGCGCCACGCGCAGAACGGCGGTTTAGGTGCCACAGGTTGGCATCATGCAACCATCGGCCAAAAATTTTTAAAGACTTTTGCTGTTTTATTTTATTGTGATCAGGTAAAAAGCGTTGAATCGTTTTTTTAGCCATAGCATGCAACCGTTTACTTCAATTTTTATATGTTGGGGATTTCTATTCGGCTGTATCATTACCGTGTTTCTATTCAAAACGTGGCAGTTCTATAGCAGTCTTTTCTTCCTCACTATTTTGTTCCCCTATTTTAAGCCGTTTCGACCTGTATTGTTAGGTTTTATTTTCGCTATTTTTGTCGTTATTACTCAATATCATTTGTTTTATTCATTTAGTATAGAAAACCAACAATTTGACGATGAAATTTATTTCAGTGGTCAAGTTGTAAAGGTATTTGGAGAAGAGCCAGCAGATTATTTTCAGGTGAGCCTCAGTGATGTTGGTGAACATTCCTATTTACCTTGGATGAACCCCAAAGCGAACTTGGCTATTTCTCAGAATGAATTAAAGATAAAGGCTGGTAGTATCATTACGGGTATGGCCAAAATTCGTCCATTTAGAGGGCGAAAAAATTTTTCCGGTTTTGATAGTGAGCTTTATGCATTTAGAAATCAAATTGCATATAAAGGACGTGTTCTAGAGGCTACCATCGCGGCCCAACAAAATGACGCATATTATGAACCATACAGACAATTTTCATGGCAAGTGTTTGGAGGTTTAAAGTTAGGCTGGCTCTATTATACTTTAATGACGGGAGATACAAGCCAGATAAGTCATGATACCCGTGTCATGATGCGTAGGCTTGGATTGAGCCATATTATGGCCATTTCTGGGTTACATATCGGTATTATATTTGGGATTTCATATTGGTTTGTTAAAGCGGTTGTATCAGCTTATTTGCTATTGTATGCCAACCCTCGCTTTCAAAAGTACAATTTAACGACATTTTATATGTGTCTCTCGGGAGTAATTGCATTTATATATGTTTATCTGAGCGGTTTTAGTGTATCGGCGCTAAGAGCGTATAGCATGTTATTACTTGCGATTACAGCCTACATTGCATGTAAAAAGATAAGTAGCATGAGAATACTGGTCATCGCACTGAGCCTTATTTTACTTCTTGATCCTTTCTTATTACTTAATCCGGGACTATATTTTTCATTTATAGCTGTTGCCGTGATATTTTTTGTAATGAGTTCTGAGCACACACAGCATAGTTACAAAATGAACCTCCTTTTTAAGGTTATTTTATTGATAAAGATACAAATTTGTCTTTTCGTATTCTTGGCGCCACTCAGTATTTATTTCTTTAAAGGAGTTAGCTTAGCTGGATTATTTATAAATTTACTGGCTATTCCAGTGTTAAGCATAGTTGTTTTTCCATTTATGATATTGGCGCTCATATTGAGCTTTGCAATAGGCCATGCATCATGGGGAGTGGGTCTTGTACTCACGAGTCTAGACGGTTGCTTTCATTTCCTATTGCAAGGAGCCTCAATGATCAGTGCTGGTCACGGCTGGTTGCATACGGGCTCTTCATCTTTATCAATAACCATGTTTATATATCTCTCTTTACTATTTATAGTGTTAGCGCCTTTTAGAAAACTGGTTTGGCTTCCTGCCGTGATTTATGCGGTGCATAGGCTGTCGAGTGAAGAGGTATTATGGCAATTGGATGTTTTGGATGTAGGGCACGGAACCGCAGTGCTTATATCAAGTAACCGTGAAGCTCTATTGTATGACCTTGGAGCTAAATATTTTAACCGATATTCCCTATTTGAGCATGTTGTACAACCCTACATAGAGGATAATCATATCGTATTAACACACACAATTTTAAGTCATCAAGATAAAGACCATGTTGGTGGAGTTAAGGAATTGCTTGCATTTGATGGAATACACTCCTTTAAATCGTTTCATAATGGCATACCAAATAGTGATTGTAATTTGCGAACAGTCAAGATGGGTGAAGTCACTATTGAAACACTGTGGCCTCGAGCTGGGCGAGCCTCTAAAAACAACAATTCTTGTGTTGTGAAAGTCAGTGGAGGCAATTACTCAGCTTTATTAACGGGGGATATAGAAGCTCATGCAGAACGGCAGTTGGTAAATGTACTCTCAGCTGAACAATTAAAGAATGATATATTATTGGTCCCACATCATGGCAGTAAAACATCGTCAACAATGGCTTTTTTACAAGCTGTAAATGCCGACATCGCGATATATTCGCGCAATTATGCATCACAATGGGGACTTCCTCATACAGATGTTCGAGAGCGATTCACCCGATTGGGCACGTTACAATTAGATACGGCATTAGATGGCCATATTAGGATAAAAGTAACACCTGATGGACTAATCACTGAAAAGGCGAGAGAAGTAATGAAGTATTGGTTTTTACCCCAATAAAGGGGGGAGTTATTTGGTTTTCGTTTGATTAATTTAAAGTAGCCCATTTTGTTTTATAGGTATGGCAAGTACAATACACTGTTTTTTAGAATGGGTTAGTGGAAGAGAAAGTACATGCAAATGAGCGCGAAGCAGATATACAAACGTTTACTAGCTTATACATTAGATTACCGGGGCGTTGCGATATGTGCCGTCATTGGTATGTTAGGTTACGCAGCGATGGATGCGCTGTTTGTCCGCTTAATGCAACCGTTTATTGATGATGGGTTAAACGACAGAAACGTCGATGTTTTGTCGTGGGCCCCTATTGTGGTTATTGTATTAGTGATAGGACGTGGTGTCTTCAATTATATGGCATCATATTGTCTGACATATGTTGGATCCCAAGTTGTTAGGGCATTACGGCAAGAGCTGTTTGAGCACATGTTATTTTTACCCGTCTCATTTCATGACAAACATTCGAATGGTGAAATGATCTCTAAAATTACTTTTGATACAGAACAAGTTCAGCAAGCCATTACCCGAGCATTACAAGTCATAGTGCGTGAAGGTGCGTTTGTTGTTTTTTTATTATTTGTTATGTTTGGTGCGAGTTGGCAGTTGTCCTCGGTATTTTTAATTATTATTCCTATTGTCGCGCTGATCGTTTCAGTGGTATCAAAACGGTTTCGTAAGATTTCGAAAAATATTCAAGATGCGATGGGGGAAGTGACCCGTGGTTCTGAACAAATGCTTGCAGGGCATAAAGTAATTCATAACTTTGGTGGTCAACAAAGAGAAATCGACAAGTTTGCAACAGTCAATAATAAGAATAGGCAGCAACGGGTCAAAATGGATGCGACTCGGGCATTAAGTGTATCCGTGATTCAAATTTTAGCGGCCAGTGCGATGGCGTTAATATTGGCAATTATAGCCATGCCTTCTATGATAAATACGATTACTTCAGGTGCGTTTGTAGCGCTATTGACATCAATGATGATGATGTTGCGACCATTAAAGCAGTTAGCAAATGTAAATAGTGATCTGCAAAGAGGTATTTCGGCTGCGCAAAGTATATTTGCAATATTAGATACAGAGAAAGAAGGGGACCAAGGCACCACGCCGTTAGTGACAGCGAAAGGGTTAATAAGTGTTAAATCGGTTACATTTTGCTATCCGACTAAAGAAAACCCAGTAATTCAATCACTTGATTTAAAGGTTAATGCAGGCGAGAGCATCGCGCTGGTTGGCCGCTCTGGATCTGGTAAGTCGACATTATCAAATTTACTACCAAGATTTTATGATATTCAACATGGTAGCATCGAGCTCGATGGCGTCAATATTCAGGAATACTCTTTGCAGGACTTGAGACGGCAATTTGCGGTTGTTTCACAGCAAGTGGTTTTGTTTAACGATACTATAGCGAATAATATTATGTATGGGCTGGAAACGCCGTTATCAGATGACGCTTTAATTGCAGTTACAAAACAAGCACATGCTTGGGAGTTCATAGAGGGATTACCTGATGGCTTACATACTATGGTGGGTGAAAATGGGGTAATGTTGTCAGGTGGACAACGGCAACGTTTGGCCATTGCAAGAGCGATTGTAAAAGATGCGCCGATACTGATCTTAGACGAGGCAACCTCCGCATTGGATACGGAGTCAGAAAGGTTGATACAGCAAGCGCTAGATAATTTGATGAAAGACAAGACTTCGATAGTGATTGCACATAGGTTATCGACAATAGAAAAATCAGACCGAATATATGTATTAGAGCAGGGTAGAATAGTTGAGCAAGGAACACATACAACCTTGTTAGAACAGCATGGGGCTTATGCTGCTTTATGTAAAATGCAGTATGGTGATTAGACATTGAAAAGTATAGAAAATAATTGGTATAGACCAAAATCCTTCATAACTTACTTACTACTGCCGCTCAGTGCTATATTTTGGTGTGCTGCGATAGTAAGACGGATACTTTTTTCATTGGGGTTTATTAAACGTTTTAATGCACATGTCCCCATATTGGTTATAGGTAATATTAGTATCGGCGGTAATGGTAAAACGCCATTTGCATTATGGCTAGTTAACTACCTACAAAATATTGGGTTGAAAGTCGCAGTGATCAGTCGAGGATATGGATCAAATGCACCCCATTACCCTTATGAAGTGACGACCTGTAGCTCGGTATTAGAGGCCGGAGATGAACCTTTTTTACTTCATTCACGTTTGCAATGTCCAGTTGTTATCGGCCCAGATCGTCAGGCTAGTTGTGAGTATATCAAGCGTGAATACAATGTCGATTTGATTATTTCAGATGACGGTTTACAACATTATAAAATGAATCGTGCTGTTGAGTTTTGTATTGTAGACAGTACTCGTGGGTTTGGAAATGGGTGTCTCCTGCCGGCTGGACCATTAAGGGAGTTGCCGAGTCGACTTCGCAGTGTCGATCTAGTTGTTACAAATGGTATTGGCGCACCTTGCAATTATCAACTCGAAAGCACCGGTATATATCGTGTTGGAAGTGGCGAAAAATGTGAATCATATCCAGATATGGGCATCGCCGTAAGTGCAATAGGAAACCCTGCTCGGTTTGAGAAATCATTGAGTGAGTTAGGGATCGATATTATAGAGACCGCACACTTTCGAGATCATCATGCTTATCAAAACGGTGATTTTGATAGATTTGGTCACACAGCCGTTTTTATGACGGAAAAAGATGCGGTAAAATGTAAGAGCTTTGCGTTAGAAAATTGGTACTACTTACGAGTTGACGCTCAACCAAGCAAGATGTTGATTGAGCGGTTATTGGATATTTTAAAGAAAAAAGAGATCTATCATGGCCTTTGATAAAAAATTATTAGAAATCTTAGCTTGCCCTGTGTGTAAAGGTAAGCTGCAGTACGATAAAGAACAAAGTGAGCTTATTAGTACAGCGGCAAAATTGGCGTATCCAATTAGAGATGATATTCCTGTACTACTGGAAAACGAGGCGAGAGAGTTGAGTTTAGAAGAGGTTGAACAGTGGCATTCGTAGTTGTTATTCCAGCACGCTATGCGTCGAGTCGTTTACCGGGTAAACCGCTTGCGGATATCTGCGGAAAACCGATGATTCAACATGTTTTTGAGCAAGCGTCTCGCTCAGGAGCGAATGCTGTTTATATTGCGACTGATCATCAAGCTGTCTTTGATGTCGCAATGGGCTTTACAAAAAATGTACTCATGACCAGAATTGACCATCAATCAGGCACTGAGCGGCTCGCGGAAGTGGTAGAGAAGCTAAATTTAGGTGCTGAAACAATAGTGGTTAATGTACAAGGCGATGAGCCATTGCTAGAACCTGAAAATATAGATCAAGTTGCTCAGTTGTTGGCTAACTCAAGTGCCCCTATGGCGACCCTTAGTGTTGATATAGAGAATGTTGAAGAAGTGCTAAACCCCAATGCGGTTAAAGTAGTACAAGATGCACATAACAATGCTCTATACTTTTCTCGCGCTTCAATTCCATTTCAACGAAATAGCATGTTAACGCTAGATAAAAACTCAATTCCTTTACATAATTTTCAACGCCATGTTGGCATTTACGCTTACCGCGCAGGGTTTATTCAAGAATACTTAGAGTTACCAGTGTCGCCACTAGAAGTGCAAGAATCACTTGAGCAACTGAGAGTTTTGTATCATGGTAAGCAAATTAAGATAGCCAAGGCGATAATGCCCGTCCATGCGGGGGTCGATACACCAGAGGATTTAGCGCGAGTAGTTGAGTTGTTAAATGCGTGAATTTGAAGTTATCGCAGACGAAGTTGATTATATTATCGCATTAAAACCTGCAGGAGTGAGTTTTCATAGCGAAGACGGGGCAGGGTTTGTTGTTCAATTAGAGAAACAAGTTGGCTATAAATTGTTTTCGGTTCATCGTTTAGACAAAGTCACTTCGGGACTATTAATCTTAGCCAAGTCAAGTAAGTCAGCCAACCTCTTTACTCAGAAGTTTGTAGGAAGAGAGGTAGAGAAAATTTATTTGGCGTTAATTTCGAAAAAGCCCAATAAAAAGCAAGGGTGGATCAAAGGTGATATGGTCAAATCCCGACGGGGGGCACACAAGCTACTCAAATCACAAGAAAGCCCTGCCGTTACCCGCTTTTATTCAAAAAGTATTGCTGCTGGATTACGTGGTGTAATTTTGAAGCCTTTTACAGGTAAAACACACCAACTAAGAGTTGCTATGAAAAGTTTATCCGCGGCAATAGTGGGAGATGAATTGTACGGGGGAATGCCAGCAGCACGGGTATATTTGCATGCTTATGCATTAAGGTTTTCTTGGGATGGACAGCAGCAATGCTATTATGCAACACCAAAAGATGGTGATGAATTTATAAAATTAATTAATCATGAGGATTTTGCTAATTGGCGAAACCCTTGGCAGTTAGAGTGGTAACATGACTGAGCAGCAAACTGAATTGAGATTTGGCGGTATTTCACGCCTTTATGGTACACAGCAGCTTACGTGGTTGCAGCAAGCACATTTTTGTGTAGTTGGTATTGGTGGCGTTGGCAGCTGGGTGGCGGAAGCGTTAGTACGAACGGGTGTAGGCCATATAACATTAATCGACTTAGATGATATTTGTGTTACAAATATCAATCGTCAAATTCATGCGTTATCAAGTAGTGTAGGTGAGCAAAAAATTGAAGCAATGAAAGCGCGTTTATTAGAAATAAACCCGTATTGTACAGTGAATTTGATCGATGACTTTATCACCGTCGATAACATTGCAGAATATATCATTAATTATGACTATGTCATTGACTGTATTGATGCGGTTAAAGAAAAGGCCGCGCTAATTGCGCATTGCAAACGTCGAAAAATCCCAGTCATTGCCACCGGTGGTGCTGGTGGACAGACAGATCCTAGTCAAATTTTATTTGGCGATGTTGCGAAAACAACACAAGACCCTTTACTTGCGAAAGTACGTTATTTATTGCGTAAGAACTATAATTTTTCCTCAAATCCAAAGCGTAAATTTGCTGTTGATTGTGTTTATTCAACTGAGCAACTTGTTTATCCAACAGCCAGTGGTGAAGTTTGCCTAGCTAAGCAGCAAGCTGA
This sequence comes from Pseudoalteromonas sp. MMG005, assembly GCF_018101015.1. Taxonomy (NCBI): domain Bacteria; kingdom Pseudomonadati; phylum Pseudomonadota; class Gammaproteobacteria; order Alteromonadales; family Pseudoalteromonadaceae; genus Pseudoalteromonas; species Pseudoalteromonas sp. MMG005. Next base: position 78,527 of record NZ_JAGJEK010000009.1, read on the forward strand.
GGGAGCAAAAAACATGGACTGCGCAACTGGGTTTGGCTCTGCCACCATGGTGACAGGCACCTTTGGTTTTTTCGCGGCTTCACGAGCAGTTAAAAAGTATTTACAAAAAAAACTCAAAGCTGAAAACCAATGAGTATGAAACTTTCTCGGTGATTTACCACTGAGAAAGCTTTTCTTGTATGGCCTTAATAATGGCTTGAATGCCATTACCGCGTGACGGGCTCAGGTGCTTTATTAGTCCGAGAGACTCAAACTCAGCGTAAGCATCAATATTTTTAGCTTCGGTAAGGGTTATGTCGTTATACATACTTGAAATAATCGCGAATAGCCCTTTGACGATACGGGTGTCAGAGTCACCAATTAATAGAATTGTTCCCCGGCTTTCATCTAAGTCAATATGCAACCAGACTTTGCTCTCACACCCTTGTATAAGGGCATCATCATTCTTTAAGCAGTCGGGTATAACGGGCAGTTGTTTGCCAAATAGCATTATTTCTCGATAACATTGTTGCCAACTTTGGGTCTTTTTTAATTGGTTTTGTATTTCTTGATAGTTCAAATCTTATCCTGCAATTAATTTAATACTGCTTTTTAGAGCAGTAATAAATGTATCTATGTCATTGTGTGAATTATAAAAGGCGAGGCTTACTCTTAATGTACCCTGAATACCTAGTTCAGCAATAAGTGGTTGCGTACAATGGTGGCCGCTTCGCAAAGCAATGCCATAGCTATTGAGTAACATTGCAATGTCATAATGGTGCTCGTCGCGATAATTAAAGCTAATTGTACCTATATTATTTTGCGTGTCGCCATAAATAATGATGCCATCGATTGCTTGTAATTGATTAAGACAGTACGAATATAAGGTTTGTTCATATTGATGAAGTACGATAGGGTCAAGCTTATTTAAATAATTGATGGCTGCTCCAAACCCTAATACACCTGATATGTTTGGTGTCCCTGGTTCAAATTTAGCTGGGGCCTCTCGGTAACTTGACGATTCGTATGTTACCTTGTCAATCATTTCGCCGCCTGTTTTGAAAACGCTTAGTGCGTTGAGCTTGTCAAATTTCCCATATAAGAATCCAAGCCCTGTAGGACCTAATGCTTTGTGGGCAGAGCCAACATAGAAATCGCAATCTAACTGTGACAGATTAGGCCTTAAATGAAGAAAAGCTTGTGCGCCGTCAATCACGGTTATGGCATTAACTTGCTTCGCTGCATCAATTAGCTTGGCGATGGGATTAATATTACCAAGCGTATTAGATGCATGTGTGCATGCCATAACTTTGGGTTTTAAGTCTTCAATCATAGCGATTGCAGCTGGTACATCCAAAATCCCTTGTTTATTTATGGGCATGATAGCTATTTTTGCACCGCTTTCTTGCGCTGCTTGTTGCCATGGAACAATATTAGCATGGTGCTCTAATGCACTAATTAGAATAATATCCTGTGAATTGAGATCACATGTTACACCAGAGGCGATAATGTTAAGGCTTTCAGTTGCACCACTGGTCCAAACCACTTCTTTGGAATTAACTGATAAAAATTTAGCCAGTTGTGTCCGCACATATTCGTATTTCGATGTTGCATTTTCACTGAGTGAGTGTAAACCTCTATGTACGTTTGAGTTGTTTTTACTATAAAAATCGTTTATCTCATCGATCACACTCTGAGGCTTTTGGCTGGTCGCACCAGAGTCAAGGTAGATTAAAGGCTGACCTTCAATAGATTGAGAGAGTACAGGAAAGTCATGGCGCAACTCAGCAATTATGTTCATTTCAATATTATTCCGGCAAATATAACGAAGGGATTGTAATTTGATCTGTGTAAGATGCAATAAAAAAGGCCGCTAATAGCGGCCTTTTTTTAAGACTTTACGTTATCGTTTTGCAGAGTCCGCATAGTCGCGTTGTGCGTAGCCAGTATAAAGCTGACGCGGACGACCAATTTTGTGTCCTGCTTGAGATAGCATTTCATCCCAATGCGAGATCCAACCAACAGTACGTGACATTGCGAAGATAACAGTGAACATACTCGTTGGAATACCAATTGCTTTCAAGATGATACCTGAGTAAAAATCTACATTCGGATATAGCTTTTTCTCGATGAAGTATGGGTCTTCAAGCGCGATTTGCTCTAAACGCATAGCAACGTCGAGTAGTGGATCTTGAATGTTTAACTCTTTCAAAACTTCATGACATGTCTGACGCATTACTGTCGCACGCGGGTCGAAGTTTTTGTATACGCGGTGACCAAAGCCCATTAAACGGAATGGGTCGCTCTTATCTTTTGCTTTCGCTACATACTCGTCGATACGGTCGAGCGAACCGATTTCTTCAAGCATGTTAAGACAAGCTTCATTTGCACCACCATGAGCAGGTCCCCATAGTGAGGCGATACCAGCAGCAATACATGCGTAAGGATTAGCACCTGATGAACCAGCTAAACGTACTGTAGACGTTGAAGCATTTTGTTCGTGATCAGCGTGCAGCATAAAAATACGATCCATAGCTTTAGCTACAACAGGGTTAACCGTGTAATTCTCAGCTGGGACAGAGAACATCATATGCAAAAAGTTTTCTGCATAGCTTAAATCGTTGCGTGGGTAAACGAATGGTTGACCAACGTTATACTTGTACGCCATTGCTGCAATGGTAGGCAACTTAGCAACTAATTTGATAGCACTGCGCTGACGTTGGTCTGCATCTGAGATATCTAAATCATCATGATAGAACGATGATAATGCACCAACAACACCACAAAGCATAGCCATTGGGTGAGAGTCAACGCGAAAACCTTGGAAGAATGCAGCGATTTTCTCGTGCATCATGGTGTTACGTGTGATTTCATCTGAAAATTCAGCATGTTGCTCAGCTGTTGGTAACTCACCGTTTAGCAATAAATAACATAATTCAATGTAATTTGAATGCTCAGCTAACTGCTCAATTGGGTAACCGCGGTGAAGCAGTACACCTTTTCCACCGTCGATGTAGGTGATAGATGATTCACAAGAACCGGTAGACATAAAACCTGGGTCATAAGTGAAGTGGCCGTGAGCACCTAAAGTACGAACATCAATTACATCTTGACCAGCGGTACCCGAATAAATTGGTAGCTCGATTGGGTCGTGACCATCAATATGGACAGTGGCTTTTTTATCTGCCATCTATTTATCTCCTATGGAATAACAATTCTGATTGTTATGTTGTGATACTAATGTTAAGCAAATTCAGATCATTTTAACGTAAAACTAGGGTATAAAGTCAATTTTTCTTGGAATTATGCAAAGATGTATAATAAATATTCTGTAGAGATTAAATATTATACCATTGGCTAATTCGCAAGCGTCTCAATCTAAACAAGAATTGTAAAAGCGCGCACGGCCTTATATACTGTGATAGGTTTTACACCGTATCGTCTGTGGGTAAACCTTTTTTTACAACAAACAGAATGAATTAAGATCGGTTCGTTGAAAAAGCAGGTATACCTAGAGTGTGCCATTTGTGCATGTCGTGCAAGTGGATTTTATAAAAACAAAGTAGATGAGCTCCTTTGTGGGCAAGATGGGCAAGTAACTGTGAAAAAGCAAAGACCTGTAAATCTAGATCTTACGACTATATCGATGCCGGCAACGGCTAAAGCATCAATTCTGCACCGTGTAACGGGTGTTGCATTATTTTTCGCTTTAACCTTCGTCATTTGGGCATGGTCTGAGTCTCTTTCTTCTCCTGAAGGTTTTGAATTAGTAAAGGGGCTGTTTAACGGCTTCGTTGCAAAATTCATCGCGTGGGGCACGCTTTCTGTGTTGGCATATCACCTAATCGTTGGTATCCGTCATTTGATCCAAGACATGGGTCATTGGGAAGAATTAGAGTCAGGTAACAGCAGCGCTAATATCGCGATTGCACTTTCTGTGATTGTAGCAATATTGGCAGGAGTGTGGATATGGTCTTAAATCAAGCAACTCTCAAGCGTGATGGCGTACAAGATTACGTTTCACTGCGTACAACCGCGTTAATAATTGCAGCTTATGCTGTATTTATCGTTGGCTACTTACTTCTAACTCCTGAGTTAACATTTGAAGCATGGCAGGGTTTGTTTTCTAACCTAGCTGTTAAAGCTGCGACATTGGTCACGCTTGTATGCATTATGGTTCATACAACTATTGGCTTATGGCAAGTATTAACAGACTATGTAAAGTGTTCGACATTACGTTCGGTACTTGGCTTCGTGTTAAACCTGATGGCACTTGCTTATGTAGCAATAGGCCTGTTTGTTTTGTGGGGTGTTTAAGTGAAATATCATGTCCGTGAATTTGACGCTGTTGTAATTGGTGCCGGTGGTGCTGGTATGCGTGCAGCGCTTGCAATTTCTGAATCAGGCAAAACGTGTGCATTGATTTCGAAAGTTTTCCCAACACGCTCTCATACAGTTTCAGCACAAGGTGGTATCACAGTTGCGCTAGGAAACTCGCATGAAGATAACTGGGAATGGCACATGTACGATACGGTCAAAGGGTCAGACTTTATCGGTGACCAAGACGCGATTGAATATATGTGTCAAACAGGTCCTGAAGCGATTACTGAATTAGAGAATATGGGGTTACCGTTTTCTCGTTTTGAAAATGGCCGTGTATATCAGCGCCCTTTCGGTGGTCAATCGAAAAATTTTGGTGGTGAGCAAGCAGCACGTACAGCGGCTGCTGCTGACCGTACTGGTCATGCACTATTACACTTGCTTTATCAGCAAAACGTAAAAAATAAAACCAATGTTTTCTCTGAGTGGTATGCGTTAGATATTGTTAAAAACGATAACGGTGATGTTGTAGGTTGTACTGCAATTGAGATTGAAACGGGTGAAATCACTTTCTTCAAATCAAAGGCCGTCGTACTTGCAACCGGTGGTGCAGGACGTATTTTTGCATCAACGACTAACGCACACATTAACACCGGTGATGGTGTTGGTATGGCAACTCGAGCCGGTATTCCGATGCAAGATATGGAAATGTGGCAATTCCACCCAACGGGTATCGCGGGTGCTGGAACGCTTGTTACAGAAGGTTGTCGTGGTGAAGGTGGTTATCTTTTAAATAAAGATGGCGAACGTTTCATGGAACGTTATGCACCAAACGCGAAAGACCTTGCCTCTCGTGATGTTGTTGCGCGTTCAATGATGACAGAAATTCGTGAAGGTCGTGGCTGTGACGGTCCTCTAGGCCCGCACATTAAGCTGAAACTTGATCATTTAGGCGAAGAAACGCTGTATAAACGTTTACCAGGTGTTTGTGACTTATCTAAAACGTTTGCACACGTTGATCCAGCTAAAGAGCCAATTCCAGTTATTCCAACTTGTCATTATATGATGGGTGGTGTACCGACAAACGTCAACGGTCAGGTATTGAGCGTTGATGCTGAGGGGAACAATAAGCTCGTTGAAGGTTTATTTGCGGTTGGTGAAATAGCTTGTGTATCTGTACACGGTGCTAACCGTCTAGGTGGTAACTCATTGCTTGACCTCGTTGTATTCGGTCGTGCTGCGGGTAACTTCTTAGGTGAATACTTAGCAAATGCTGAAGTGACTAAACAAGCGTCAAGCGATAACATTGATGCAGCATTTGCGCGTTATAACCGCTGGGAAAATTCGAGCAAAGGTCAAGGTGAAGATCCGGTACAGATCAAGAAAGACCTACAGCAATGTATGCAGTTAAATTTCTCTGTATTCCGTGAAGGTGACTCGATGGCTGAAGGGTTACAACAGCTGAAAGAGATCCGTGAACGTTTACAGCATGCTCGCTTAGACGATAAATCTACAGAATATAATACGCAAAGAATTGAGTGTCTTGAATTAGATAACCTGATGGAAACTGCATATTCAACAGCGGTAGCCGCTAATTTCCGTACTGAAAGCCGTGGTGCGCACTCTCGTTTTGATTATCCAGATCGTGATGATGAAAATTGGTTGTGTCATACTGTATTTAACCCAGAAACGGAAGTTATGAGTAAGCGTGAAGTAAATTACGCGCCTAAGACTCGTGAAGCATTCCCGCCTAAAGCACGTACTTACTAGGAGCACAACGATGGCAATTTTAGAGTTATCTGTTTATCGTTATAATCCTGATGTGGACAATGCGCCACATATGCAGGAATATAAGCTGGAAGTAGAAGAAGGTCGTGACATGATGGTGTTGGACGCGCTTTTACTTTTAAAAGAGCAGGATCCTTCACTTTCTTTCCGTCGTTCGTGTCGTGAAGGTGTATGTGGTTCTGATGGTGTGAACATGAATGGTAAAAATGGCCTTGCATGTATTACGCCTATATCAGCACTACAGAAAAATGGAAAAGGCAAAATCATTCTACGTCCGTTACCTGGTTTACCAGTGATACGTGATTTAGTTATTGATATGAGCCAGTTTTACACTCAGTATGAAAAAGTTAAGCCGTTTCTTATCAATGATAAGCCAACGGGTGGTGAGGAGCGTCTTCAATCTGTAGAAGATCGTGACAAGCTAGATGGTTTATATGAGTGTATTTTATGTGCGTGTTGTTCGACTTCATGTCCTTCGTTCTGGTGGAACCCAGACAAGTTCATAGGTCCAGCAGGTCTTCTTCATGCTTACCGTTTCTTAGCAGATACACGTGATACGGCAACAGAAGAACGATTGGCTGATCTTGATGATGCGTTCAGCGTATTCCGCTGTCACAGTATTATGAACTGTGTTAGCGTTTGTCCTAAGGGCTTGAATCCAACTAAAGCCATTGGTCATATAAAATCTATGTTGTTAAATCGTTCGGTTTAATACATATTTAAACAGTAAGATGGCATGCCTAGTATGCCATCTTGTTAATAATTAAATTTCTGCGCTAGAAAAAAGGGCTAATAAATGCACGAAGGTGTGATGAAGGCATGGCTAGAATCTTCGCATTTGTACGGCGGAAACGTAGCTTATGTAGAAGAGCTTTATGAAGCGTATCTTGACGATGCGACTTCAGTGCCAGAAGAGTGGCGAGAAGTGTTTGATCAACTTCCTAAAGTTGATGGTGTGGATGTTGATGTTAAACATTCCGAGGTAAGAGCTCAGTTTAAGGATCTTGCTAAAAACAAACACAGAGAAGTAGTTGTTGCAGCAAGTGGCACATCAGATGCCAAGCAAGTTCGCGTGCTACAACTCATAAACGCATTTAGGTTTCGAGGGCATCAAAATGCCAACCTTGACCCGCTAGGGTTATGGAAGCGTGAAAGAGTTCGAGATTTGGAACTCGAATATCACGATTTAACGGAGTCGGACCTAGAAAAAGAATATAACATTGGCTCTTTTGCTTCCGGTAAAGAGACAATGAAGTTGAAAGACTTATATTCGGCCCTGAAGACCACGTACTGTGGGTCTGTTGGTGCAGAATATATGCATATCACTTCTACAGAAGAAAAGCGTTGGTTACAACAACGTGTTGAATCTACCTTCTCACAGCCTAAATTTAGCAAAGAAACAAAACTACGCATATTAAAAGGCTTAACCGCTGCTGATGGCCTAGAGAAATATCTTGGTGCTAAGTTCCCTGGAGCAAAGCGCTTTTCTCTTGAAGGCGGTGATGCTTTAGTACCAATGCTTAAGGAACTGATTCATCGCGCTGGTGAAAGTGGTCAAGAAGAAGCGGTTATTGGGATGGCACACCGTGGCCGTTTAAACGTTTTAGTAAACGTACTCGGTAAAAACCCACAAGAATTGTTCGACGAATTTGCTGGAAAATATGGTGAATCAGCGGGCTCGGGTGATGTTAAATACCATATGGGCTTTTCATCTGATTTCGCCACAGAAGGTGGTGACGTTCATATGGCGTTGGCGTTTAACCCATCTCACTTAGAGATTGTTAACCCAGTAGTTATGGGCTCTGTTCGAGCGCGCCTAGAGCGTTTAGGGTGTAAAAATGGTTCTAAAGCATTACCAATAACGATTCATGGCGATTCAGCTATTGCGGGTCAAGGTGTTGTTCAAGAAACATTTAATTTATCTCAAACTCGTGCGTTTGGTGTGGGCGGTACAATTCGTATTGTCGTAAACAACCAAGTCGGCTTTACAACGAGTAAACAAGAAGATGTACGTTCTACAGATTATTGTACCGACATCGCTAAAATGGTTCAGGCACCTATCTTCCATGTTAATTCTGATGACCCTGAAGCCGTTACGTTTGTTACACAGTTAGCACTTGACTTCCGTAATAAATTCCACCGTGATGTTGTTATCGATTTAGTATGTTACCGTCGTCATGGTCATAACGAAGCTGACGAGCCTAGCGCAACGCAGCCTGTGATGTACAAAAAGATCAAAAAACACCCAGTACCACGTCAGTTATACGCGGACAAGTTAGCAAGCGAAGGTGTATTAAGCGCAGACGATGCTAAGCGACTTGCCAATGACTATCGAAATGGCTTGGATAATGGTGAGTGTGTTGTTGAAGAGATTCGTCCTGATACGAAGCATTCATCTGATTGGTCAAAGTTTGTAGGTCACGACTGGGATGTAGCTTACGACCCAACGGTTCCGGTTGAAAAGCTAAAAGAGTTGAGTGCAAAAATCTCTTCATATCCAGAAGACCATAAAGCACAATCTCGAGTTAAAAAGATTTACGAAGATCGTAAATTAATGGCATCTGGTGAAAAGCCATTAGATTGGGGTATGGCAGAGACGCTTGCTTATGCAACGCTTGTTGATGACGGTGTTAATATCCGTATGACTGGGCAAGATTCTGGTCGAGGAACGTTCTTCCATCGTCATGCAGTTGTTCATGATCAAGCTGAAGGTAATACATATTTACCACTGCAAAATATCCATGCTGATCAAGGTAACTTTGAAGTTTATGACTCCGTTTTATCTGAAGAAGCCGTATTAGCATTTGAATACGGTTATACGACGGCAGAACCAACCTCGTTGGTATTGTGGGAAGCGCAGTTTGGTGATTTTGCAAATGGTGCACAAGTTGTATTTGACCAATTCCTAAGCTCAGGTGAACAAAAATGGGGCCGCTTGTGTGGCTTAACAATGTTATTACCACATGGCTATGAAGGGCAAGGCCCAGAGCATAGTTCTGCACGTTTAGAGCGTTATTTACAATTGTGTGCTGATCACAATATGCAAGTATGTGTACCTTCAACGCCAGCTCAGGTGTATGCGATGCTACGTCGTCAGTCTGTACGACCATTACGTCGTCCATTGATAGTAATGACACCAAAATCATTATTGCGTCATCCATTGGCTGTGTCATCTTTAGATGAATTGGCAGATGGTGTATTCCACAATATGATTGATGAGATTGATGATATCGATCCGGCAACTGTGGAACGCGTTGTATTTTGTAGTGGTAAAGTCTATTACGAATTGTTGCAAGAACGACGTAAGTTAGAGCTCAACAATGTAGCGATAGTACGTGTTGAACAGTTATATCCATTCCCTCATCAGGAGATGGATGAAGTTATGGCACGGTACCAGCACGTTAAAGATTTCGTTTGGTGTCAAGAAGAACCACAAAATCAGGGGGCGTGGTATTGCTCTCAACATCATTTCTGGGAAGCTATCCCGTCAGGTGCTAATCTTTCATACGCGGGGCGTAAAGCGTCTGCGGCACCAGCATGTGGCTATATGTCGACTCATACAAAAGAACAAAACGCGTTAGTTGCTGACGCCTTAACAATTAAAAATAAGGGATAAGAGATGACAACCGAAATTAAGGTTCCTGTTCTTCCTGAATCTGTTGCAGATGCGACAGTTGCAACTTGGCATGTAAGCGTTGGTGATACTGTAACGCGAGATCAGAACCTAGTTGATATTGAAACAGATAAAGTAGTACTAGAAGTTGTAGCTCCAGAAGATGGTGTTGTCGTTGAGATTTCACAAGCAGACGGAGCGACTGTTCTAGGTGAACAAGTTATTGCACTTTTAGGTGCAGCCGGTGCATCAGCAAGCGCACCAGCTCAGCAATCAAATGAACAACCAGCAGCGGCAGTAGCCACTACAGCATCAGAAGGTAACGAAGTGGACATCAAAGTACCAGTACTTCCAGAATCAGTAGCAGATGCTACAATTGCAACTTGGCACGTTCAACCAGGTGAAGCGGTAAGCCGTGATCAAAACTTGGTAGATATTGAAACCGATAAAGTGGTATTAGAAGTTGTTGCACCGGAAGACGGTGTAATGGGTGAACACATTCACGCTGAAGGCGATACCGTACTAGGTGAGCAAGTTATCGGTAAAATTAGCAGTGGTTCTGCGGCGCCAGCCGCTCCAGCTGCAGCGACCGAAGCAAGCTCAGCAAATGACGATAGCTCTGATGTATTAACGCCTTCAGTTCGTCGTTTAATCGCAGAGAAAGGCCTAGATGCTTCTGCTATTAAAGGCTCTGGTAAAAATGGGCGTATTACTAAAGAAGATGTTGATGCATTCTTGTCAGCTCCGGCGGCGAAACCAGCTCCAACTAAAGCTGCGTCAACGCCAGCGCCTGTTGCTGATTTAGGTGAGCGTACACAAAAACGCGTACCAATGACGCGTTTGCGCAAAACAATTGCGACGCGTTTACTTGAAGCTAAAAACTCTACTGCAATGTTAACAACGTTTAATGAAGTTAACATGAAGCCTATCATGGACCTTCGTAAGCAGTATAAAGACTTGTTTGAAAAAACACATGACACACGTCTTGGTTTTATGTCTTTTTATGTTAAAGCAGTTACTGAAGCGCTTAAGCGTTACCCTGCAGTAAATGCATCAATTGACGGTGATGATATTGTTTATCACAACTTCTTCGATATCTCGATTGCAGTTTCTACACCTCGTGGTCTTGTAACGCCAGTATTGCGTGACTCAGATCAGTTGAGTATGGCGGGTATTGAAAATGGCATTCGAGATTTAGCAATCAAAGGCCGTGATGGTAAGCTGTCAATGGCAGATATGACGGGTGGTAATTTCACAATTACTAACGGCGGTGTATTTGGTTCATTGTTGTCTACGCCGATTCTTAACCTACCGCAAGCTGCCATTTTAGGCATGCACAAAATACAAGAACGCCCAATGGCTGTGAATGGTAAAGTTGAAATATTACCAATGATGTATTTAGCGCTGTCTTATGACCATCGTCTAATTGATGGCAAAGAATCGGTAGGATTCTTGGTTGCGATTAAAGAACTTCTGGAAGATCCAACACGTTTGTTGTTGGATGTATAAGCAGTCTGATTAGATATTAAGCTGTATGTTAGTCCATACAGCTTTTTTTTTGCGCCTTTGGTCTAACTAGGGTTTTCATAAGTACCCTTGGGATCTATACTAGGGGCGCATTTTGGGATAGCTGATTATTTGCATAAATATTCAGCTTTTTTAGTACAAGAAATTGGATAAAGCATCATGAATTTGCATGAGTATCAGGCAAAACAACTGTTTGCCGACTATGGTTTACCAGTATCTGAGGGTTTCGCATGCGATACTCCTCAGGAAGCTGTAGAAGCAGCTGCTAAGATTGGCGGCGACAAGTGGGTAGTTAAATGTCAAGTACACGCCGGTGGCCGTGGTAAAGCGGGCGGTGTTAAACTAGCAGATAGCAAAGACGAAATCCGTGCATTTGCTGAAAACTGGTTAGGTAAGAACTTAGTTACTTATCAAACGGACGAAAAAGGTCAGCCAGTTGCTAAGATCTTAGTAGAAAGCTGCACAGACATCGCAAACGAATTATACCTTGGCGCTGTTGTAGACCGTGCAACTCGTAAAGTTGTTTTCATGGCATCTACTGAAGGTGGCGTTGAAATAGAAACTGTTGCCGAAGAAACACCTGAGCTTATTCATAAAGCTGAAATCGATCCATTAGTAGGCCCTCAAGCTTACCAAGGTCGCGAATTAGGCTTTAAATTAGGCCTAAATCCAGTTCAAATGAAACAATTTGTTAAGATCTTCATGGGTCTAGCAAAAATGTTTAATGATCATGACTTTGCGCTTTTAGAGATCAACCCTCTAGTTGTGACAGACGAAGGCAACCTTCACTGTCTTGACGGTAAAATTGGCATTGATGGTAATGCATTATACCGTCAACCTAAGATCCGTGAGTTCCACGATCCTTCGCAAGAAGATGCACGTGAAGCACATGCAGCAAGCTTTGAATTAAACTACGTAGCGCTAGATGGCAACGTTGGTTGTATGGTTAACGGTGCAGGCCTAGCGATGGGTACTATGGACATCGTAAACCTACACGGCGGTAAGCCAGCTAACTTCCTAGATGTTGGTGGTGGTGCAACTAAAGAGCGTGTAGCTGAAGCATTTAAGATCATCCTTTCTGATGACAATGTTAAAGCTGTATTGGTAAACATCTTCGGCGGAATCGTTCGTTGTGACATGATTGCAGAAGGCATCATCGGCGCAGTGAAAGAAGTTGGCGTTGAAGTACCAGTAGTAGTACGTTTAGAAGGTACTAACGCTGAACTAGGTCGTGAAGTTTTAGCTAACTCTGACCTTGACATTATCGCTGCAGAATCTCTAACTGATGCTGCTGAGAAAGTTGTTGCTGCTGCGGAGGGCAAATAATGTCTGTATTAATTAATAAAGATACTAAAGTAATCTGTCAGGGTTTCACTGGTGGTCAAGGTACTTTCCACTCAGAGCAAGCTATTCAGTACGGCACGCAAATGGTTGGTGGTGTATCTCCGGGTAAAGGCGGTCAAACGCACCTTGGTTTACCTGTATTCAACACTGTACGTGATGCAGTGCAAGAGACAGGTGCTACTGCATCAGTTATCTACGTACCAGCTCCATTTTGTAAAGATGCTATTTTAGAAGCAATCGATGCAGGTATTGAGCTTATCGTATGTATTACGGAAGGTATTCCAACACTTGATATGGTTGACGTCAAAGTTAAGCTAGACCAATCAGGTGTTCGTATGATCGGTCCTAACTGCCCAGGTGTTATCACTCCGGGTGAAACTAAGATTGGTATCATGCCTGGTCACATTCATAAGCCAGGTAAAGTAGGGATTGTTTCTCGTTCTGGTACTCTGACGTACGAAGCGGTTAAGCAAACTACTGACGCTGGTTTCGGTCAATCTACTTGTGTTGGTATCGGTGGTGATCCAATCCCAGGTACTAACTTTATCGACGTATTAGAAATGTTCGAAAAAGATGACCAAACAGAAGCGATCGTCATGATCGGTGAGATTGGTGGTACTGCAGAAGAAGAAGCTGCAGAATACATCAAGGCTAACGTGACTAAACCTGTTGTTTCTTACATTGCTGGTGTTACTGCTCCAGAAGGTAAGCGCATGGGTCACGCTGGTGCAATTATCGCTGGCGGTAAAGGTACTGCTGACGAGAAGTTTGCTGCACTAGAAGCAGCTGGTGTTAAAACTGTACGTTCTCTTGCAGACATCGGTGTTGCACTAAAAGAAAAAGCGGGTTGGTAATTACCAACTCTTGCTTAAAAAAGGTCCCATAAGGGGCCTTTTTTGTTGCCATTTGCTTTACAAAACATTACATTATACTAATACAAATTGATGAGTTGATGTAGTGGTGAAAGTATTTTTAGCAATGGTCGCTATGTTTGTTTGGTTGTCGTGTTTTCAACCAGTACAGGCGAGCGTAAATGACTTTTTGGAATTGGAACAACAAGTACTCAAATCACCAGAACTACATATTGAACTAACAAACCGCTGGATTAATACGTCAAACTCTGCCGACACTGAATTTTTCTTAAGTGCTTTGAGCGCAAGAGCATTTTTTTTTGCCGGTCATATAGAACGTTCTAAAAAGGAATTTTCGCGCTTTTCTTCAACACTTAAGACGCAACAATTCTCTTGGGGGGCAGGGTACTGGTATTTATATCGAAGCTTTTTTGCTATTGAGCAGGGTCACTTAGATGATGCGAAGCGTTTAGTTAAACAATCTAAACGGGCATTTACGCATGTTAAAGACTCCGCTATGTTAGTTAGGGTTCAAGCTATGGAAGCTGTGATCTCTATTTGGCGAGAAGAATATAGTGAAGCGCTGAAATCTGTACAAGCGGCCCATGCTTATATCATGAGAAATGATATTGGAGATGTGAGTAAATTAGCTGTATTAGACAGCCTCACAGCTTATTATTCAACACTTAAATATCACCGGAAAGCCATCGAGTTTGCAAATCAAGCCAATGTTCTCGCCGTACAAACACAAAATGTATTGGATGGACTACCAATAAAATACAATTTGTGCATGGCTTTATTACGTTCTAAGCTTGTTGAAAAAGCAAGATCTTGTTATTCAGACATGCTCGTGAGCGCCAAACGCTTAACACTGCCACGCTATCATTTTTGGGCAAACGCGGGCCTAGGTAAGGTCTCTTTATTGTTAAAGGAGTATGATGAAGCCGTCGACTATTTTTTGCAGGCAAAAGAATTAGAATATAAAGCTATTGTTAACCCGGCACATCTCATCGTTTTGCATAACAACTTAGCCAAAGCACTGTCTTCGATGAGCCGTTATGCACAAGCACAAATCCATTTAAAAGAATCGCTGTCTATATTGGACAATTATCAGAGTCCTTTGAATAATAGGTACATGCGTAGAACACTTAAATTAAAAGCGCATGTATTGGATTTGCAGCAAGACTATATCGGCAGTATTGCGGTATTGAATCGCTATATTAGATTGCTAGAAGAAAATGAATTAGCAACGAAAGAAGTGTTAGAGCAAGAAGCGCAAAGTTTTTTTGAGGCGGAACAGCATAAATTTAAGTTAGCGCTGACAAATGAGAAACTCAAAGCACAAGCGGCGAACCTTGCTGAATTAGAAAAAGAAGAGCAATTGAGTAGAGCGTATATTTTTATTGCCTTTTTGAGCTGTATTAGCATCGGTCTTTTTGCTTATTTACAACGTAAAGCGAGCTTAGTTAATCGTAACTTTGCGTATAGGGACCCGTTAACTGAATTATTCAATAGGCGATACTTTCAAGAGCATATTGATAAGTTGTCCCACCAAAAGCAGTCATTTAGTTTAGCCATGCTAGATCTTGATTATTTTAAACGAATTAATGATGTATCCGGACATGACATCGGCGATGAAATACTCGTACGATTTGGTCAGCACTTAAGGTCTCATTTTCGAGACGACGCTGATGTAGTTTGTCGTTATGGGGGCGAAGAGTTTGTTGTGGTGTGTCAATTTATGGATGTATCACAGCTAACACAAAGGTTAGAGATGCTTCAGGCAGTATTGAGAGAAAACTTATCGCATGATAGTGAAGCGGTCACGTTTAGTGCGGGTGTTGTAAATAGCTCAGATTACTCCAAAGATACACTTATCAAGGCGGTTGATGAGCTAATGTATCGCTCTAAGAAGTTAGGAAGAGATAAAATCTCTTCCTAACTATACATTAATGCTAATATTGATAACTAATATGCTGGAAAAAACGAATGTTAATATCTTGCTTCTGCGGAGATATCGCTAAAGAAGATGTGAATGTTTTGACCATAGATTCAACTTGATTCATGAATTTACCATAGCCAACATCTTTTTTATCAGAGGCTTTTGCCACAACCACAAAATGCATTGTGTCGACTAAACCATCCGATTGCCAAATAGATTTAATTTGAACATCACTATTGTCAATATTGAAGCTTAATTTTTGTAATTCACAGTTTCCGTCCGACTTATCCGTTCTACTGTTTCTTATTATTGGCAATCGTCCATTCGCAACAAAAGCAGAGTGTGTAAGATGTTTATTGGTACATGCAGACAAAAATAGATCTTCGATGGTTTTGTAAAATTGTGAACAGTCGTCACTGAGTAATAAGTGTTGATATTCAGTCTTAAGGGAGCGGGTCACAGGTATGCTAAATGTGGCATATGTCATTTCCGAGTGGTCGGCTGGTAATGTACAATTTCTTGCTTGATATCGGGGATATAAACTGCGTAGCTTATATCCATAACTTTCTTTATTACCTTTGGATTTAGCAAAAACGTCATAGGTTAAATGTTGATGGTCTCGAACCTTAAATGTCACATTCTTGAATGTTAAGGCGTTATGTAATGCGTCGAGCGTTTTGGTTACTTTGTTATGAAAATGCGCCGCATTAGCTCTAATATCATCCCCAGTGGCTAGAAATAATAGCCGTATCTTCTTTGCTGCGGTGTCATCATGGTAGTAAGTTTTATGGGCTTCATGGTATTGTGGGTTGTAGAAAAATAGAATTTGCTTTTCTGTTTGCAAGCAATGTGATTCTTCGTGAAACCGCACAATGGGCAGCTTATCATTGGCAATGAGATGTACATTATGTAACTCGTATTCGTCACATAATGCAAACAGTTGTCGGGCGATACGTTCGTAGCAACTTTTTAGGTTATCAAAGCAATCGTAAAATTCATTTTCGGGTTTAAATTCAGCCAATATATATTGGTTATTACGCGCATTAGCGGGAATGTAAACGCGGTTTAAGTTCATTGAAGCCATGTTGAATATCCTTAAGTTACTTCGTTCTATGCTGCGCACTATATAGACGTTTTATGACTTTTTTATTGCGCTAGAACAAAAATTGTCATGAATTTGGCTAAGTTCATTGAACACGAGTACTTTTGGACCAATATTCTTTAAACTAAGGAAAGGATTTGCTGTAAGTTGTCGAAGCTTTTTGTAATAATGCGCTGATATAGAGCGCTAAATTTTTGAGGAATGCATACCCATGGCGGAAACAGAGAATCGCCCATCAAACTTTATTCGAAATATTATAGATTCTGATTTATCTAGTGGTAAGCACCAACAGACGCACACGCGTTTTCCACCAGAACCTAATGGCTTTTTACATATTGGTCATGCTAAATCGATCTGCTTGAACTTTGGTATTGCACAAGACTATAAAGGTCTGTGTAATTTACGTTTTGATGACACAAACCCAGAAAAAGAAGACATTAATTACGTAAAGTCAATTCAAGAAGATGTGTCTTGGTTGGGGTTTAAGTGGGATGATGAAATATGTTATTCATCTAATTACTTTGACCAATTACATGCGTACGCTGTTGAGCTGATTGAAAAGGGACTAGCGTATGTTTGCTTTTTATCACCAGAGCAAGCCCGCGAGTATCGTGGCACCTTGACTGAAGCTGGAAAAAATAGCCCACACAGAGATTCGGCTGTTGAAGACAATTTGGCATTGTTTGAAAAAATGCGCAATGGCGAGTTTAAAGAAGGGGAATGTGTACTTCGAGCTAAAATTGACATGGCTAGCTCGTTTATGGTTTTACGTGATCCGATAATTTATCGAATTCGTTTCGTTCATCATCATCAAACGGCTGATAAATGGTGCATTTACCCAATGTATGATTTTACGCACTGTATTTCTGATGCACTTGAAGGGATCACCCATTCTTTATGTACCCTAGAGTTTCAAGATAACCGCCGTTTATATGACTGGGTACTAGATAATATCAGTCTTGAGTGCCATCCACAGCAAATAGAGTTCTCGCGACTGAACCTAGAGTACACTATTATGTCCAAGCGAAAGCTTAATGACTTAGTCGTTAATAATCATGTTGAAGGATGGGATGACCCACGTATGCCAACCATTGCTGGTTTACGTCGACGAGGTTACACACCGGGGTCAGTGGTTGAGTTTTGTAAGCGTATTGGCGTTACCAAACAAGATAATATGATTGAAATGGGTATGTTAGAGGCTTGTATTCGTGATGATTTAAACGAAAATGCACCACGAGCAATGGCTGTGTTAGACCCTATAAAGGTGGTTATTGAAAATTATGATGCTGACAAAGTAGAGCAATTAGTTGCACCAAACCATCCATCAATCGAAGAAAAGGGTACACGTGAAGTACCATTTACCCGAGAATTGTTCATTGAACGTGAAGACTTCAGAATTGAAGCGAATAAAAAGTTCAAGCGATTAGTGCTTGATAAAGAAGTTCGTTTAAGAAATGCTTATGTTATTAAAGCAGAGCGTATTGAAGAAGATGCTGATGGTAACATTACGACGATTTTTTGCTCTTATGATCCTGAGACGCTAGGTAAGAATCCAACTGATGGTCGAAAGGTGAAAGGCGTGATTCATTGGGTTTCTGCGTCTGAATGTATTGATGCTGAGGTGCGTCAGTACGATCGTTTGTTCAACGTACCTAACCCAGCAGCGGCAGAAGATTTTTCTCAAGTATTGAATCCAGATTCACTCAAAGTTATTACTCACGCAAAGCTTGAACCGTCACTTGCTAATGCAATGGCTGAACAAGGATTTCAGTTTGAGCGTATGGGGTATTATTGTAGAGATAATAAATCTGACGCGTTAGTGTTTAACCAAACGGTTGGCTTAAGAGATTCTTGGGCAAAAATAGAAAACGCTTAATAATATATTGTTTATAAAGGCCGAACTTTTCGGCCTTTTTTATGCCCGAATTTGTAGCTGATGAAAATATCAAACTTATCTAAAGCAAACATTAAGTCGATAAATAATTTTTATATTAATGAACAGCAATCGATTTATCTGTTGTCTCACCATGATGCCAAGAAGCATCGCCAATGGCTCAATATCTGTAAAAAGCAATTAACCGTATTAGGTTATGAGTCGGTAGAATTAATCGGCTCAGGCGCATTTGGTTTTGTGTTTGGGGGAGTGAGTACTGACAGTCAACAATGGGTGTTTAAATTTTCTCGTATTACGTTGGCACAAAGTGTGCGTGATAGGTTAGAAGATGAAGCGTATATGCTGTCGCAAATTGATAACACTATGGTTCCAAAATTTTTGGCTTTTGAGCGTGTTAAAAAGCAAGGGATTTTGATGATGGCACGCGCTAAAGGTGAAGACTTAGAAAAGGTATCACTGAAACGCGGCTGTTTTGAGCCTAAAGAATTGGTAGAGCTGGCATTGTTGTTGCGCAATGTGTTGTTGGATTTAAGAAATCATCGCAATGGGATTTTACCACAACCCATTGTTCATGGTGATATTAAGCCTTCTAATATCGTATGGGATGAGGTTTCGAAAAGCTTTTCTTTAGTCGATTGGGGGAGCTCTGTCTATGCGCAAGTAGATACAAATGGGGAACCTGTTGCGAGCAATATTATGGACCTAATGTCGTCTGATGTAGCGGGTACCAATGCGCGTATGGGTGATGTGTACTTCATTGGCGATGAGCAGATGCAAGGTGCTCAATCGTCTCCACGCTTTGATGAACAAGGCGTGGCATCAACCATTTATGCATTAGCCAGCGCTCAGTCATGTCGATTTGGTGAACAAGTTATTCCTGCAAAGAGCTTGGGGTTGCCCCAAGAGTTTGCGGCGGTTATTGATGCCATGCTGAGTAAAGATAAACAAGAGCGAGACAAAGCAGGCGACTATTTTATGCAGCATATGCCTAAGATAGCAAAGTCTTATTTACCCATATTAAATGTTGAAAAACCAAAGTCAAATATTCCATTTTGGATCACCAATACGGATGATCATCCGGATACTGTTGTTTATAGTTCAAGAAAAGAGTTTTTACGCAGAGCTGACCATAACCATCAATTACATGATATCAATGATGCCCAGTTAGACCGGTATTATAAGGAGTTTTTATTTGATACAGGTGACACCGAAAAAGCATTTTTGGCATCAATAAGCCGTTTAGCAAAATACCCTTTAGTGGGGGGGTTGAGCTTTCATTGGAAGGAAGACTCTTTGTATGTTGAATCGAGTTTAATTTTGCATGATGAGACATTAAATAACGCTTTGACGGATGCGATAAATGCGACTGTCATGTTAGCGCAAGGGATAACGCAAAAGGGGTTGTTTAAGTGTTGCTTATTTGATGCACGTCAAACCATCCAACTAGAGCGGGATGATACGGGGGCGTTTATATTTGATACCTTGCCTCAGCTGCACTATTCAATGGTTGATGTTGCAAGTAATGAGGTAACTCGTCCTCACAGTTATTTTGAAGACGGTAAAGATCCAGACGAACAGCTACAATTGCCGAAAAGCATCATTCAATGTGTATTTGAGCTTAACCAAATTCACCATACCGGGTGTATTATATTTGAGTCATTGCCTAATAGATTGAAAATCCATCATTACTATCGCTTGTTAGACGCCAGCCAGGAACAAAAATTTGAGCTCCTTCTTGCGCGGATAATGCAATACGCGATGAGTATTGATGATGTAGGTGTAGCTGGGTTTATGAAGCTGCCCTATAAAAATACCAGAGAGTTCGATTTGTGCTTGGAGCAACCGGTCAAGTATTACCCTAAAAACCCGAAACAATATGCGTGAAAATTTGCGATGCAAATTGCGAATAATTATTTCTTAAAATAATTATTATATATAATTCAACTGGCTAGACTTTTATTAATTTGGCATGTCGTTTGAATATAATAAACTAGCACATTCACTTCTCCAGGTTTTGTTGCTAGTAGTTAGGCACTTCTTTTATGAAGTGCCTTTTTTTTGGTATGAATATAGCCGTTGTCAGTCTGCATAACGATTACATATTTTCTATGTATATCTTATGAATAAAATTACATTGAATTTACTTTATTTTTATTACACAGTGACAAAAGAATGTTAGATAAGTACGATTGAGGCTGCTATGGACAAGCAACAACGACAAGAAATACTCACATTGAGTTGGAGTATTCATGACCAAGTAGAACAGGCTATTTTACAACATAGCGCTGCTTCAAATGATGCAAATTGGCATGAGAAACAACGATTACTCTTGGCTGATATGGCATTACACCTTTTGCAAACTGCACTTAAACCAGGTGATTTGCATTATGATAAGTTGGTAAGCAACCTAAATGGTATTTTGAGTTTGAGTGATGACTTTATTGAACATGTGAACTTACGCTCGGTGTCTGATAGTTTGTATGCGACTCATGCGCAGAGCAGTGTTGATTGACAGCCCCTAGAAAATGATTTTGGTAATTTGAAGGTAGAAAGTGGTGAAAATTCCCAGTCAATTTCGAGAAGTATTAGGCACCCATCAATCTGGGATAGCTTTGAGTTCAATAGGGTTAATGACTTTATTTGGGTGTTATGTTGTGTATGTACTTTTTGTTCGACAACATTCGTTACCAGATGTCGCTTGGTGGCAGTTGGCCATTGGTGATTTGTTGGTCATTGACGTGATAGCTGGTTGTGTGGCCAATTTTACTAAGGGAACTAACGATTATTATAAAGCTCGTAGCCAGTCTCGTTGGGTGTTTATTGCCATTCATGTCCATATCATTGTGATCGCATGGGCCTACAATATTGCACTCAATGAAAGCGCGATTATATGGGGCTACACTATCGTAACAGCAGCAATATTAAATACATTATATGGCCACAAATCACAGGCGCTCATTGCAATTGTGTTTGTTTTATTAGGGGCAGGGGTGATTGCATCGCTATCATCACCGTTATGGTTTCAGTGTATTGCTGGCTTGTTTCTAGTTAAAGTATGTTATGCATTTTCAGTTGATCATTACGTCAATGACGTTCTACAACACGAGCATCCTACAGACCCATAAAAACCTGGCATAATATCGGTTTTTATGGATTTGCAGTTGTTGTGCAACAATCAGAGAACTGATCAATGTAAGTGTTATTCTTCTGGACGATACGTTTTCTTTTGAATATATACATAGGCATTGATAAACGCATTTTCTTGAAACTTTTTTAGTCCCGTATCGGCGAAGTCAATCGGTACTGGGTTGCGCTTCAATTGCTCTTTTACTTCCGTTGTCGACAGCAAACGTACATCTAAATCTGCAATTAGCTGTATTGCTGCTTCCATTTTAAAGCCTGTGGCGCTGCCAGCAAACTTACCTTTTGGCATACGTTGGCGAATTGCCACAGAATCAACTTGATAGTCTTGCATAAGTTTGGCGAAATCAAATTGAAATTTTTGCATATCTTGAGTATCTAAGCCTACATTGCCTAGCGTAAAGCGAGTTTGGCGAATATCACGAATATCGAATACGTCGTTTTCTTTGGTTAGCAAGCATAGTAGAACTTCGCTACCTGCTATTTCAACGCCACATGTTCTCATTAGTCTTTCCAGTTTATATAAAATTTTGGGCGATTATAGCAATCACTTTACTAAATCAAAAGATTATAGCGTTACCTTTATTGCAATTGCACTATGATCTGAATAGCGAATGTCTTCTTCATCTCTTTTTGCATCTAAATGGCCATCATAATTATGGTAAGTTAAAGTTTTAACTGTTGGATTAATTTGGTTGGGGTTAAACACTTTGGAGGCCAATATATAGTCTAACACATTGCCTTTTCCGCGATAAAAGTGCGTCGGGGGCTTTTGGTCAAAAGTGTGGTTATTATCGGCAAACAAATAGCTGTCAACTAGACCTACACTTTCAAATGGGGAGCTATTGTGTATTTGTGGGGGGAAAGTTTGGGTCATAAATGATAAAGCTGGACTATGCAGATGGTCATTAAAGTCTCCCATTACCAAGGTTGCGCAGTTTTGTTCGCGTTGTGTTTTTAGAGCGTCATAATAAATAATAGATGCCTCTAACGAACGGGAGATTTGTGATTGCATAGTACCAACCGTTTCATGTAAAAGAGTCAGTAACGGATCTCCCTGTTCGGATTCGCCAAGCATGTGCGCCATTGATAAAACTCGCTGGGACTTGAAATGTACGGCATAGCACATAATAGGACCTATGCCGTCAAGCTCAATTCGGCATTTAATGGGTGTACGATTAAATCTAAACTGTTGTTGGTTGTTAAGGTATTCGAGTAACTCTGGACATGGTTCAAGTGCTTCAACACTGGTAAATGGGAGTTTAGACGCAATAGCGACGACTGGGTTAAATAAAACCGTTGGATACATGCTGTCTGGCTGAGGCATGTCCACAACCGCGAAATGAATAAGTCCCAGATCTTTACAAAGAGCCTCAAGTACCTCAACACTAAAAACTTCTTGAAATACAATTAAAGTCGGGTTGATATGTTCGATAAGCCCTGTGATGAATTGGGTCTTGGATTGCCATTGTGTATCGTTATAAGTTTCATGAAGTTGATAAAATGAGAATGGAGGTGCTGTGAAATTAAGCAAATTTAGTGACGCGAAGCAATATTGCTGAGAATGTGCCATGGAATACCTTAATATTTTTACTACTTATACTCAAATTGAGCAGAAAATTTGCATTTAATGAATCAATTTTAGTCTTTCTCTTGAATTTCGTCACGGGCGCAGTCAAAATACTTGCTGGTTTGAAAGACCTCAAACACAATACAGGTAAATAACTTGTGTAACCCAATGCTTATTCGTAAAAGCGTTGTTAGGCACATTTAATTATTATTAATTTTTTATACATGTGATGCATCGTAGGTGTCACCACTGTAAATAGGACATATCATGCCAATTATTACGCTTCCTGACGGCAGTCAGCGTACTTTTGAAAATCCAGTTTCTACTTTAGACGTAGCTCAAGATATCGGCCCTGGCCTTGCTAAAGCCACTATTGCTGGCAGAGTGAATGGCACGCGCGTTGACGCGTGTGACATTATTTCTGAAGACGCAAGCTTAGAAATAATAACAGCCAAAGATGATGATGGATTAGAAATTATTCGTCACTCATGCGCTCACTTAATTGGTCATGCAATTAAGCAATTATTCCCAGATGTGAAAATGGCCATCGGTCCCACGATTGACAATGGTTTTTACTATGACGTTGATCTGGATCATTCATTAACGCAAGAAGACTTGGATGCAATAGAAAAGCGCATGTTAGCGCTTGCAAAAACGAATTACGATGTTATTAAGAAAACGGTTTCTTGGCAAGAAGCGCGTGATGCGTTTGAAGCGCGTGGTGAAAATTATAAGATTGAGATCTTAGACGAAAACATCGATAAAGATGATAAGCCCGGCCTATATCACCATGATGAATATGTTGACATGTGTCGTGGCCCTCACGTTCCAAATATGAAGTTCTGTCAACACTTTAAAATAATGAAAGTAGCGGGTGCATATTGGCGTGGTAACTCTGAAAATAAAATGCTGCAACGTATTTACGGCACAGCTTGGGCAGATAAAAAGCAACTTAAAGCATACTTAAAACGCCTAGAAGAAGCTGAAAAGCGTGATCATCGTAAAATTGGCAAAGCACTTGATCTGTGGCATTGGCAAGAAGAAGCGCCAGGCATGGTGTTTTGGCATAATGATGGTTGGAGCATCTACCGTGAGCTAGAAGAGTTTGTTCGTGAAAAGCTACGCGAATATAGCTACGAAGAAGTCAAAGGTCCAATGATGATGGACCGTGGTTTATGGGAAAAATCAGGTCATTGGGATAAATATTCCGATGCGATGTTCACAACTGAGTCAGAAAAACGTGAATATGCTATTAAGCCGATGAACTGCCCAGGCCATGTACAGATATTTAACCAAGGCCTTAAGTCATACCGCGATTTACCGTTACGTATGGCCGAGTTCGGTTGTTGTCATAGAAATGAGCCCTCTGGTGCATTGCATGGTTTAATGCGTGTACGCGGTTTCACACAAGATGATGCGCATGTATTCTGTACAGAAGACCAAGTGATGGATGAAGTGTCACAATGTATTAAGATGGTTTACGATACATACGAAACATTTGGCTTTGAAAAAATAGTTGTTAAGTTATCAACGCGGCCTGAAAAGCGTATTGGTGAGGATGATATTTGGGACAAAGCAGAACAAGCTCTGGCTGAAGCATTGAAAGTCAATAATATTGAATTTGAATATTTACCAGGTGAAGGTGCTTTCTATGGTCCAAAAATTGAATTTACCTTATATGATTGTTTAGAGCGAGCGTGGCAGTGTGGTACAGTGCAACTAGATTTTGCATTACCAGGTCGATTAGGCGCAACGTATGTTGCTGAAAACAACGAACGTAAAACGCCAGTTATGATCCACCGTGCAATTTTGGGGTCTATTGAGCGTTTCATTGGCATTTTAACCGAAGAGTATGCTGGTCTATTCCCAACTTGGTTAGCACCAAAGCAAGTGGTAATTATGAATATTACCGATAAACAAGCTGATTATGTGCACGAAATTGTACAAAAATTAAATAAACTTGGAATTAGAGCCTGTGCTGACTTGAGAAATGAGAAAATAGGCTTTAAAATTCGGGAGCATACTTTAAAACGTATACCATATCTGCTTGTTGTTGGAGATAAAGAAGTAGAACAACAAGAAGTAGCTGTGAGAACGCGCAAAGGTGAAGATCTTGGCAAGTTCTCGGTTGATGATTTTGTTGCCCATATTAGTGCAGAAATTAAAGACCGTAAGTAAATAAAACCTGTGTGTAGTAGTAACATATTAACTACACACAATATATTTTGATATTCTTGGAGGAACGTACCATTAGAGGCGGAAAAAAAGGGCAAACTACAGCTCAAAAAAATCGTATCAATGAAGAAATAACAGCGAAAGAAGTTCGATTATCTGGTGTAGAAGGCCAGGAACCGAAGATCATGTCGTTAAGAGAAGCTCAGGCGATTGCTGATGAATTAGGTGTGGATTTAGTTGAAATAAGTCCAAATGCTGAACCCCCTGTCTGTAAAGTGATGGATTACGGTAAGTTCATTTTTGAAAAAGCAAAATTACAAAAAGAACAGAAAAAAAAGCAGAAGCAGATCCAAATTAAAGAGATCAAGTTCCGTCCAGGTACTGATGAAGGTGATTACCAAGTTAAGTTACGCAACCTAAGAAAATTCTTAGAAGCGGGCGATAAAGCTAAAATCACTATTCGCTTCCGTGGCCGTGAAATGGCACACCAAGAAATCGGCATCGACTTATTGAACCGTGTTAAAGGCGATTTAGAAGATTTAGCAATTGTTGAGTCTTTCCCAAATCGTGTTGAAGGTCGTCAAATGATAATGATGATGGCCCCTATTGCTAAAAAGTAATAGGTGCGGTAAAATGCGCGCGAATTTAATACAGGTTTAAAGTGCCTTTGGTCACCTGTATTGACCGGTCTTAAAGAAAGGGGCGACCCTTCACCGGAATATGGTTGTAAGTTAGGCCTTCCAAGTGATGGCAACATCCGCCTACTTATATTTGTTTAGGCAATACTATTGGAGTTATTGCAATGGCTTATAAGCTAAAATCACATAGAGGCGCTGCGAAGCGTTTCAAGAAAACTGCTTCAGGCGGTTTTAAGCGCAAGCAGTCGCATCTTCGTCACATTCTGACTAAGAAATCATCTAAGCGTAAGCTACACCTACGTGCTAAGTCTATGGTTCATAAAAATGACCTTGGTCTTATCAACCGTATGTTACCATTCGCTTAATAGAGGATATCAGAAATGGCAAGAGTTAAACGCGGCGTTGTCGCACGTGCACGTCACAAGAAAGTATTAAAACAAGCTAAAGGTTACTATGGAGCACGTTCACGTGTTTACCGCGTAGCGTTCCAAGCAATCACTAAAGCTGGTCAATATGCATACCGTGACCGTAGAGCTAAGAAACGTACATTCCGTCAACTATGGATTGCACGTATCAACGCAGCTTCACGTCAAAACGGCCTATCTTACAGCCGTTTCATCAATGGCCTTAAAAAGTCATCGATTGAAATCGATCGTAAGATCCTAGCTGATATCGCAGTATACGATCAAGTAGCTTTCGCAGCACTAGTTGCAAAAGCAAAAGAAAGTCTTGCTGCTTAATAAGTTTCGTACTTATTATGTGAAAAAGGAGCCTTGAGCTCCTTTTTTTGATCCATTCATTCTGTTTGTTTATCGCATTAAATTCGATGGGAAAAAGTAGTTGTAAATGACTGCTTATTTATTTTTAAGTAACACTTTATCTAGCATATTTGTACTAAGTAGCCGTTTTATGTAGCCCATGAAGTACGTTGGGAAAGTGACATAATAGCGAGGTTTGGCTTTTTTGGCTGTAAACGCGTGTATTAACTTGTTGTAAACAGCATCGGGACCAAGCGTAAATAATTGTGGCGCTGAGTTTGATTTTAAACGGTCGAGCTGTTTTTGATAACTAGTAGCGTGTGCACTGTTATCAATGTCAATATTTGTCATAAAGGCATGTAAAGCATTTTCTCTAAATTTAGACGTTATTGGTCCAGGCTCAATTAAGCTCACTTGAATATTTGTTTGTGCTAACTCCATTCTTAACGTGTCCGCCAGTCCTTCAAGTGCAAATTTACTGGCATTGTAAGCGCCTCTGTAGGGCAGTGCGACTAAACCTAATACTGAAGAGTTATAAATTATTCTCCCTTGTCCACGTATTCGCATATGTTTGATGGCTAAATTTGTCAGTGTGTGCCATGAGAAAAAGTTCACTTCAAATTGCGCCCTTAGTGCGTCGGTTGGTAAGTCTTCTATAGCGCCGGGTTGCCCATAGGCGCCATTATTAAATAACGCATCTAGTTCATTGTTACATAGCTCAAGTGCGCGTTTAAAACCTAATTGAACACTGTTTTCATCGCAAAGGTCCAATAAAATGGCGGTGAGTCCTAGGGCTGTGAGTGCATCAACGTCTACTTGCTTTTTACAAGCTGCAATAACATTAAACCCTTCATCATGTAATCTCTTGGCACAGTAGTATCCAATACCGGATGAACAGCCGGTAATTAAAATTGATTTCATATTAAACCGTCTTTATTTTAGCTAAAAATGCCTAAAAAATGTGAGCAGCATGTTATTAGCTGCATATTTTTGTTGAATCACCGCACATTGTAAGCTGTTAATTAAAATATTGATATAATTGCGCTATTCAGGCAACTATTTAGAGAGCGCATCATGATTGCCAGTATTATTATGTTATCCGCAGCAATGAATTTGGATGCACATTTACCACCTTTAGAGGCTTGGCAGGGACAAAGCCTGCAGCTAATTCAACAAAAAGGGCCGCTAACAACTGATTTTGAACTTAGTGGTGGGGTAACGTCTCCAGACTACCAGTTGACGATGGCATTTGTGGACCGTTTAGTTGCTGCCAACCCAACGCAGTTTAAGGCAATTAGTATTGGTCAAAGTCAGGCCGGTCGAGATATTAAAATGCTGGTCGCATCAGAGCACGGTAAATTTAGTGCGACAGAAATCAGCACTAGCGCTAAACCCACGTTACTTATTCAAGCTGGCATTCACGCTGGTGAAATTGACGGGAAAGATGCTGGGTTTATGCTGTTACGCGATATTGCTACTGGTAAACGCTTAGATATATTAGAAAAAGTTAATATTTTATTTGTTCCCATCTTAAATGTGGATGGACATGAGCGACGAAGCCCATTTAATCGCATAAATCAGCGAGGTCCAATTGATATGGGCTTTCGAACTAATGGTAATAATTTAAATCTTAATCGTGATTACACGAAATTAGATACACCAGAAGTGCGCGCTGTATTACAAGTGATTAAAGCGTTTGACCCGGATCTATATATTGACGTTCATGTGACGGATGGCGCTGACTATCAATATGATGTGACGTATGGGTATAACCCACAATTTGCAAGTGAATCCCCTCTTGTTGCAAAAGTATTGGATACGCACTTTAAACCACAAATAGACGCCGCGCTAACTCAAGCAGGCCATATTGCAGGCCCTTTGGTGTTTGTTATGGACAAGCGAGATTTTAAACAAGGGTTGGCTGGTTGGGTAGCAACACCTCGCTTTTCAAATGGCTGGGGTGATTTGGCTAGTGTACCAACTATTCTTGTTGAAAATCATTCATTAAAACCTTACAAACAAAGGGTTTTGGGAACATATGTGTTTTTTGATGGTGTCGTGGATGCGT
The DNA here is from genome assembly GCF_018101015.1 of Pseudoalteromonas sp. MMG005. Lineage (NCBI taxonomy): Bacteria > Pseudomonadati > Pseudomonadota > Gammaproteobacteria > Alteromonadales > Pseudoalteromonadaceae > Pseudoalteromonas > Pseudoalteromonas sp. MMG005. The sequence continues at coordinate 107,237 of NZ_JAGJEK010000009.1, forward strand.
TGGCAAAGGGTCAAAGTGCATTAGAAAAAGCCATTGACATAGAGCATGCAACGAGGCCAAAAGAAATAGTAGTACGACGTAGTTACGCTAAACAGCCTGATCACATACCGTTTAGAGGTATTGCATATAAGCAATTTGATAGTGCACTATCTGGTCAAGTGGAAGTGAAATATTTAGGTCAACCTAAATTTTATGATGCGCTACCAATATATTGGCAGAAAACAGTGGAGAAGAAGGTAAAAGTGCCTGCTGCATTTTATATTCCCCCTGCATACCCGAATATTGTAGAGAAACTACGGATTCATGGTATTTCCGTGGAAATTGTCACCACGGCTGAAAGTAAAGAGGGACTTAAACAAGCGAAAATTACTCAATATGAGTTCGCTAAATTGCCTTTTGAGGGACGCTTTAGAGTAACGGCTGAATTCGATTTGAACGAAGTTGAGAAAATGCCTTTAACAGGATGGTACCGCATATCTACAGATCAGGCTAAGTCTGAGTTAGTGACGCATTTATTACACCCTGAAGCAACTGATTCATTCTTTCAGTGGGGGGAGTTTAATACCATATTTCAACGTACTGAGTATGTTGAAAATTATGCACTGGAACCTTACGCTCGTTCTATGTTAAAAAGTAATCCAGCGATGGCACTTGAGTTTGATAAAAAAATCCGAGAAGATGAATTATTCGCCAATGATGCTAAAAAAAGGTTATCGTGGTTATATGAAAAAACGCCATTTTACGATCAGGCGTACTTAAAATATCCAGTATTAATTGAACTAGGAGAGTAAGGTGCACGTTTTAACTGTCCCAGTAACCTCGTTTATGCAAAATACTCGGTTCATAACGTGCCAAAGCACAGGAAAAAGCGCGGTGATAGATCCGGGTGGAGATGTAGATAAACTGCAATCTGTTATTGCGCAGAATAAGCTAGATGTAGAGGCTATACTGTTAACTCATGGTCATTTGGACCATGTTGGTGCTGCAGATCTTTTGAAAGCCGTGCTCAAAGTAGATATTATCGGCCCACATCAAGATGAAACATTTTGGTTTGAGGCCATTCCAATGCAGGCTCAAATGTTTGGTTTCAAACCTAAGCAGGCATTTTTACCAGATCGCTGGCTAACGGCAGGTGATGTAGTTAAGGTGGGTAAACTCGAGCTTGAGGTACGCTTTTGCCCAGGTCATACACCGGGGCATGTTGTCTTTTATGAGAAATCGTCAAAGACAGTAATTGTTGGAGATGTACTATTGAAAGGGGCTATAGGCAGAACCGATTTTCCAAAGGGAAATACGAAGCAACTCAAAGAGTCTATTCGGAAAGAATTATTTTCTCTTCCAGATGAAACTATCGTGATGTCAGGACATGGCGAAAACACAACGATAGGGTACGAGAAACAGAATAACCCATTTATGAGTGGCCGTTTTGGCTAAGGAAATGCAGACAAGTATTCATTCTGTATGTATAATTTATCTAATTTACTTAAATTTAAGAAAAATGTATGTCTTTAAATCAAGTTGATCGCCAAATATTGGCATTGTTACAGCAAGATGCAAGTTTATCTACTGCTGAAGTTGCCGACAAAGTCGGGTTGTCTCAATCGCCGTGTTGGCGTCGAATCGCTAAACTAGAGCAAGACGGGTATATAAAAGGGAAGGTCGCGCTACTCGACGAGAAGCAACTTGGTTTTGATATGCTAGTGTATGCACATGTTCGTTTATCTAATCATGGTAGAAATAATTTATCAGAGTTTGAACGACTAATTATGAGTTATGATGAAGTGACTGAATGCTATACAATGGCAGGTACAATGGACTTTATGCTCCGCATCATTTCGAGAGGAATAGAAGGGTATGAACAGTTTGTTAGAGATAATTTACTCAATTTAGAGTATGTGCAAGAAGTCCATTCTAACGTTACCATGACGTGCGTAAAGCGTACGACGGCACTTCCACTATAAGCCTGACAATATGTACATGATATTGTAATATCAATGTACTGACTATGTACTATAGTCATACTTCACCATTTGTTAAAAGCGCTGGATTTTGATAGAATCCAGCGCTTTTCTGTTCGTTGTAAATCAAGAGGATATGAATGTTTAATTTAATCGGCAAGGCACCAAGCTCTGCTAAAAATGACATACTGTCTGGTTTGACTGTTGCGCTTGCATTGGTCCCAGAAGCTGTTGCTTTCGCATTTGTAGCGCAAGTTGACCCATTAGTAGGCTTATATGCTGCGTTTATTGTCGGTTTAATTACGTCAATATTTGGCGGTCGTCCAGGTATGATTTCAGGTGCTACAGGTGCACTAGCGGTTGTAATGGTCAGTTTAGTGGTAGAGCACGGGGTTGAATATTTATTTGCCACAGTGTTATTGATGGGGGTTTTACAAGTCCTTGCTGGGGTATTTAAACTAGGTAAATTTATCAGGATGGTACCGCACCCCGTGATGCTTGGGTTTGTAAATGGTTTAGCAATCGTCATCTTTTTGGCACAATTAGGTCAATTTAAAGTCATGGATGCTGAAGGTCAATTACAATGGATGCAAGGTTCCCCATTACTAATAATGGCTGGATTAGTCGCTTTGACTATGGCTATTATTCAGTTCTTACCTAAATTAACGACTGCTATTCCTTCTTCTCTTGCGGCAATTCTCGTCGTTACTGGATTAGTTATTGGGTTAGACCTTGAAGCTAGAACAGTACTTGATTACCTAAAAGATATGTCGGGAGATATGAATGCAACTATTGCAGGCGGTTTCCCTGAGTTCCATATCCCAATGGTGCCTTTTAATTTTGAAACATTTAAAATTATTTTCCCATATGCACTTATTTTAGCTGCAATTGGTTTAATTGAATCATTACTTACATTGACTCTTATTGATGAAATTACTGACACGCGGGGTAATAGCAACCGTGAATGTATTGGCCAGGGGGCTGCTAATATGACATGTGGCGTGTTTGGTGCAATGGGAGGCTGTGCAATGATAGGCCAATCTATGATTAACATTAACTCGGGCGGTCGTAGTCGATTGTCGGGTATTACAGCTGCCTTGTTATTGCTTGGGTTTATTTTATTTGCAGCAAGTCTAATTGAAATGATCCCATTAGCTGCGCTAGTAGGTGTTATGTTTATGGTTGTACTCGGTACTTTTGAATGGTCTAGTTTTAGATTAATGAAACGTATACCAAAAACAGACGCATTTGTGATCGTACTTGTCTCTGGTGTGACAGTTGTAACTGACTTGGCAATTGCAGTGTGTGTCGGTGTTATTGTATCTGCATTAGTGTTTGCTTGGGAACATGCAAAGCACATATACACAAGCAATTATATTGATGAGCAAGGTTCTAAAGTATATGAATTGCATGGCCCATTATTTTTTGGCTCTGTTAAGAACTTTAGTGAGCTGTTTGATGTGCTGAATGACCCCGCAGATGTTATTGTAGAGTTTAAACACAGTCGTGTTTCTGATCACAGCGCTATAGAGGCAATTGATAATTTAGCCGAAAAATATACTAAAGCAGGGAAAAAGCTGCATTTGAGACATTTGAGTCAAGATTGTAAAGACTTGTTAAACAAAGCAAATGATTTAGTAGAAGTAAACGTAATTGAAGACCCTAAATATAAGGTAGCGTCTGATAAACTAGCGTAATTATTAGCATTTTCTAAAAAGGCACTTTTATAGTGCCTTTTTTTATTTGCGTCGAGCCGTAAAAATTCTGAGACTATCGGTAGTGATTAAAAGGTTATCACTGATATATAATCAAATTATTATGATAGGAGTTAAATACACTGTTGAAATGGCAAGCATTAGTCGATAATCGACAACGTTTTTTTTGGGTTCTTCAAATTGCTGGCTGGTTAGGTTACGCGCTAGTTAACTATATAGGGTCCAAAGTATTTGAGATGAGAGATATTTATGTCTTCGTGATCGTACTCAATGCTTATGCAGGGTGTCTTTTAACTGTGCCTATAAGGTATCTTTACCGCAGAATTTGGAACGCTCCTCCACTTATTCTTATTTTAGTGGTATTTAGTGCGTCCTATTTTACGGGGACTCTATGGGCTGTCATCCAAAAGTTTAATTTGTGGGAAATTTATCGTCATGGCTACCGTCCCACTGAGTGGTTTTACTACTTTCAGCAAGGGCTCGACTCGGTTTACATTGTACTATGTTGGAGTGGCCTATATTTTGGCGTTAAATATTATCAATTATTACAAAGTGAACGACAAAAAGCATTAAAAGCGAACACAATGGCCCATGAGGCCCAGTTAAAAATGTTACGCTATCAATTGAATCCACATTTTTTGTTTAATACGCTCAATGCTATCTCTACGTTGATTTTGGTAGAAGAAAATAAAGATGCAAACCAGATGGTAGCAAGATTATCAGACTTCTTACGGTATACCTTAAACACTGACCCTATAAAAAAGGTACCGCTAGAGCAGGAACTCCATGCGCTGATGCTTTACTTAGAAATAGAGAAAGTGCGGTTTGACGAACGACTCAGTATTGATGTTGATGTAAGTTCTGAGGCTAAACAAGCATTAGTACCAAGTTTAATACTACAACCAATCATAGAAAACTCGATAAAATATGCGATAGCACACCTCGTGGAAGGTGGTAAGTTAGAGATAAAAGCTCAGGTTTTTGCAAATGAACTATTGTTAGAAGTGGGAGACAATGGCCCTGGTGCAGAATTAAAAAACGGACAATTACAAAACGCACAAGGTGTTGGGATTGCCAATACGATTGATAGGCTAAAAACACTTTATGAGAATAACTACTCATTTGTGTTATCGCATAACGAACCGAATGGCTTGAAAGTAAACATTCGAGTTCCTTTTGAAAAGGCTAAGAAGTAATGAGCAAAATAAGAACGTTGATTGTTGATGATGAACCGCTGGCGCGTAAAGGGCTTGCTGTGCGCTTGAAGTCGTTTCCAGAATTAGAGATAGTTGAGTTATGTAATGGTGGTGAACAAGCAATCGCTCAATGCCAAGAGAATGATATAGATTTAGTTTTTCTAGATATCCAAATGCCAGGAATGAATGGATTTGAGGTTGCTCGAACTTTAAGTGAAAGTGTTAAGCCTCTACCTGCAATTGTATTTGTTACTGCATTCGATCAATATGCTGTGCAAGCATTTGAGATCCATGCTTTGGATTACATTTTAAAACCCGTTGATGACAACAGACTAAGACAGGCGGTGGAAAAAGTGCAAAGTTATTTGAAGACACAACAAGACAACGTACACAAGAAAAAGCTAGCGAGCTTTGTGGCGGGAATAACAGGTAATAATTGTGAAGAGATCCTAAAAAAATTAGCAACAGGGGATACCTTAGTTGATAAAAAATATCCAGAGTCGATTGCTGTAAAAGAGCAAGGTGAAATTGTTCGGGTATCAACAGCGAGTATCCAATGGGTAGATGCAGCAGGAGATTACATGTGTTTGCATTGTAGCGATGGTCAAACCCACATATTGCGTAAAACCATGAAAGAACTGGAGCAAGAGCTAGATCCTGCATTGTTTGTCCGAGTTCACCGTTCTGCAATTGTAAATACCAAACAAATTAGTAAGTTAGTTACACAAAGTAGTGGTGAATATTTACTGGTTTTAGATAATGGGCAAGAGCTGAAAGTAAGTCGTAGTTATAGAGATAAAGTAAAAGCAGCGTTGGCTAGTTAAGATAAGGTAGCCTCATTGGAAGCTACCTTAGAAAACTATTTATACGGTGACAATTTTCATTGTGTTGGTTGCACCGACAGTTTCCATTGCATCACCATGCGTTAGTATTACTGTATCGCCTTTTTCAAGTGAGCCAGCTTCAAGCAATGTAGCGAGTGCGTCGCGAACCATTGATTGGTCTGAACAGGTGGTCGAATCAAAGTAGACAGGATAAACACCGCGATAGAGCGCCGTTTGCCCGAGTGTAGTTGCGTGGCGAGATAATGAATATATAGGTAAACCAGAACTAATACGAGACATGAGTTTCGCCGTTTTGCCAGACTCAGTAAGCGCCACGATAGCTTTAACGCTATCCAAATGGTTTGCGGCGTACATAGCTGACAGTGCGAGTGTTTCTGACGTGTCAGAAAACATACTATCTAAACGATGTTTTGATACATGAATTTCGGGTTGTGATTCTGCTCCTAAGCAAACTCGAGCCATAGTTGCGACGGTTTCTTCAGGATAATCACCAGCAGCTGTTTCCGCTGATAGCATCACCGCGTCAGTGCCGTCAAGTACAGCATTTGCTACGTCCATCACTTCAGCACGTGTTGGCATAGGGTTATCGATCATTGATTCCATCATTTGCGTCGCAGTGACAACCGTACGATTTAACGAGCGAGCACGGCTAATGATGAGTTTTTGTTTGCCAACTAATGCAGCGTCACCAATTTCAACGCCTAAATCTCCACGGGCAACCATCACTGCATCAGATGCAAGTACAATATCATCAATATCAGCTTGTGTAGCAACAGCTTCTGCACGCTCTATTTTTGCCAGAAGTTGTGCATTTGAACCTGCTTTTTCAGCCAAAGAGCGAACATAGCGCATATCATCGCCACTGCGTGGGAATGAGACCGCTATATAGTCAACCCCAATTTCTGCTGCTGTTATCAAATCTTCCTTATCTTTGTCAGTAAAAGCCGGTGCTGTCAATCCACCACCTAAACGGTTGATACCTTTGTTATTTGATAGCACGCCACCAACTGTAACGGTAGTATGCACTAGAACGCCATCAATTGAGTCAACGGTAAGTTGAATGAGGCCATCATTAAGTAACAATAGATCACCAGGTTTGACATCTTGAGGAAGTTCTTTGTAATCAATACCAACTGCATCCACAGTACCTTGACCTAACTCCATCTGCGCATCAAGTGTAAATTTAGCACCAACCGCAAGTGTTACTTTACCTTCTTTAAATGTTGAAACTCGGATTTTAGGGCCTTGTAGATCAGCTAAAATAGCAACATGATTTCCAAGTTCTTTGGCAATTTTACGAACGGCTTCAGCTCTATCTTTATGATCTTGTGCTACACCGTGGGAGAAGTTTAATCTAACAACGTTAGCACCCGCTCGGATAATTTTTTCTAGGTTGTTATCACGGTCTGTTGCCGGTCCAAGGGTTGCTACAATTTTTGTGCGTCTAAGCATCAGGATCTCCTGTCGACCTACTATTTATAGGGTTGTTTAAATTCGTACCTATCGATAATACATGATTTGCCTTGCTACTGAACAAAACAATGTATTCATCACATGATAAAGATCGTGTGTATAAAGATTTGCTCTATAAACTCTTTTTTACACTTCAATTAAATTATATGATCTGTATTACATCATTATGACACCGGTGTCAGTATTGGTCAATCTCTGATATTCGGACAATATGAGTTTACATCTGTTGTTTTGTTAGTCGAGATAAGAAAAATCACAGGATTCGAAATTACTCATTTAAAAACTAGTGATGGTATTTGTACAAAGAAGCGACTACAACAGTCATATAATGAAAAAAAAGCAGATTAGCAAGGACATTTAACCTGACTTTGCTATTAATGCGTGGTCATGCGCTGGCTTCTTACTAAAGCTAGGGTATAATGCGGCGCGAAGTAATAAATTACTCACAATTTTGTAGTTACCGAGGAGGAAACTAAATGCAAGTTGCATTAGTTGGTTTAGGCGTGATGGGTAAAAACCTAGCATTGAATCTAATTGAGAAGGGGTTAACGCTAGTTGCCTATGATAGAAACCCAGACGCAGGTGCTGAGTTAATTAGCTGCGCCCAATCTATGGGCATGGCTGAGCGCTTACACATAGTTTCAGATCTCGGTGATATGGTCAGACGACTAGAAACACCTCGTTCAATTTTACTACTGGTCCCAGCTGGTGAATTAGTTGATCGAGTGTGTGGTGATTTGATTGAAGCGGGTGTGGCAAAAGAAGATATTATTGTCGATTGTGGTAACAGTAATTATAAAGATGGTATTACCCGTAAGTTGAAGTATCAAAATAAATTTGAGTTTGCGACGATGGGGATATCAGGTGGTGCTGAAGGTGCACGTCATGGCCCTGCTATGATGGCGAGTGGCTCGGAAGGTGGCTGGGAGCGCGTAGAACCTTGGTTTGAAAAGGTTGCTGCAAGTTATAACGGCGAATCTTGTTTCGCACGTGTTGGACAATCTGCAAGCGGCCATTTTGTTAAAATGGTACATAATGGCATTGAGTATGCGTTGATGCAGTTAATTGCAGAAATGTATCAATTGTTGCGCCATGGCACAGGCCGTTCACCTAAGGAAGTGGCTGAAGTATTTGAGTCTTGGTCTGAAGGGACACTTAATAGTTATTTATTGTCAATTTCCAGTCATATTTTACAGTTAGAAACAGATCGAAACGAAGCATTAGTTGATTTGATCGATAACAAGGTGGGTGCGAAAGGTACCGGTCTTTGGACTGCACAAAATGCACTAGAGCTGGGGATTGCAGTACCATCATTGGTTGCAGCTGTTCAAGCGCGCCATTTGACTAATACAATCGATACTCATGCAGCAAAAGAAATGACTTATGCAGCAAAAGGTACGATTAATATTGACGTTGATCTTGAGGAGCTTAAGCAAGCATTTTATTTAGCAAGCCTACTCTGTTATCGCCAAGGTTTAGCACTGATAAAAGGCGCATCTCGTGCTCATCAATGGAAAGTTGATTTAGCAAAGACATTACAGACTTGGCGCGCTGGTTGTATTATTCGCGCTGATTATCTAGATGATGTGGCGCAAGGTGTTGAGTTCATTGATGGCTTAGATTTAGAGGTGGCGGCGTTACGTAAGGTGACAGGCTTAGCAGTATCAAGCGGCTTAGCGTTTCCTGTATTATCATCGACACAAACCTACATTGCGACATTAAGCACACCCAGTAATGGTCACTTAGTACAATCGCAACGAGATTATTTTGGTGAACATGGCATTAAAACTCACGATGGTGAAATTTGCCACTTGACAGACTTAGTGAATATAGCGGCTAAAGTTCGCTAAGATACTTGCTTAGTTTAAAATGATAAACCGGTTTTATAGACCGGTTTTTTTATATCTCCAATCTGCAAGTTAATGTCAGATAAAACCGTGATAACACAATATGCGTTTTTTGAATAGTAGGTAATTTTACCGGTTAAAACTGTCACTCACAAAGTTAATTCTTGAACTAATAAAACTCAAATTGCCGATAGTCGATATATTGCTCTTACTAATGTATGACTGTGCTCGTGTAACAATAGATGCTATTGAGCATACATTTTGCGTTACTGCTGCCAACACTATTTTGTCAGTTATAGCATTCATTAGATAAGGGAAGGAGAGCCGTTTTTTATAGCAAGCTCTCGGGCGAAGCAACTGCAACTTACCCGAGCTAAAAGCGTCCATTGTAACAACGCACAACCAGCAAAGTGAGCGGGTTAACGGGCAAACGGATCTGGGTTTATTTTATCTACGTACCATTTTCCTTTTTTACGTAGCAGTTTCACGCTTCGCATATCATCTACTTGCTCACCTCTGAGCGTACCTGTAAAGACCATATTTATATTAGCTGTCTCACCGTATTGTTCTCGCAAACTCTGATTTGTCATGTCCAATTCTATGGTAACTTGATCAAACTGCATATTAACGAGATTTCGCGTGAACTGTTTTGCAGTTCCATATGAGCGCATGACACGAGCAAGACGTGGTGTTGCATTCTTGGCTGCTCTTTCTAAATTATTATGATTGTACAAAGCATCAAAAAAAGCGGTGGCGGTGTAGCCCGGAGAGCTTGATTCACCCGTTCCTTTATTATCTTTTCCACAACCTGATAAGAAAACCAAGGCACAAGTTAAAATTATCGTTAAATACTTCATGGTGGTGTCTAACTAAATCTATTTATATGTCAGTTTGTCTTTAAAACATGGATATGTAAAGAGCGATACGGTGTATGAGTAGATAAATTCTGTTAGATCGGTATTTTGTATTAGTTAAAGAGATTATTTTCATTAACAACAGCAAATTACCTGTTTACACATACTCATTATTATTAAAAATAAAAAAGCTCGGTGGAATCCGAGCTTTGGGGTTGGGATTACTTAGTGTTTATTAAGTTGCAGATGTTTTCTGTAGCGTATCCTTTTTACTAAACCATTTGTTCTTGAGTGCCTTAATATCTTCAAGAACAACATATTGACATGGAATAAGTATTAGGGTGATTACAGTCGCAAACAATACACCAAACGCTAAAGAGACAGCCATTGGAATAACGATTTGCGCTTGTAAACTGGTTTCGGTAATAATAGGCACAAGTCCAATAAATGTCGTTAATGAAGTTAAGAGAATTGCCCTGAAACGTTTGCAGCCAGCTTCTACAACCGCTTGCTTAATCGTTGCGCCTGCATCTCGAGCTTTATTCACAAAATCGACCATGACCAGAGAGTCATTTACCACAACCCCTGCGACAGCTATAATTCCAAAGAACGACAAGCTACTCATGGTCATACCCATAACCATGTGACCAAATACAGCCCCTACAACGCCAAATGGGATAACCGACATGATCAGGATTGGTTGAGAATAGGAGCGTAAAGGAATCGCAAGTAATGCAAAAATGATCATCATTGAAAGTGCAAAATCACGAATTTGCTCTGCAACACTGTCCATTTCTTCTTGAATTCTACCTGCTACATTACTTTGTACACCGGGGTAATTAAGCAGCAATGATGGCAGATACTCATCACGTATTTCTGTTGCAATTTCAAATGGCTGGGCTTGATTTGTATCTACAGAAGCCCACACGTTAATAGTACGTTTTGCGTTTTCTCGACGAATACGATTCACACCGTCGACGAGTTTTACATTTGCGACTTCAGCAAGGAGTACTTCTGCGCCTGCTGGTGTAACGATACGCACATCTTGAATGTCACTGATTGAATTGCGAGACTCTTTCGGATAACGGATCATCACTTTGATTTCTTCACCGTCACGTAAAATACGCTGAGCTTCTAATCCGTAGTAACTAAAGTTTACTTGGGAGGCTACGTCTGCAAGTGTTAAGCCCATGCTATAAGCCAAAGGCTTCAGCTCTAGTTGTACTTCATCGGTTGCACTTTGCATCGAATCATTGACATCTCCGACACCTGTAATGGTATTGAGTTTTTCGGTGAGCTTTTCGGCAACTTCTTTCAATTGTTCTTTATCTTTTCCCTCAAGCCTAAAGCTAATGTCACCATCATCTCGGCCGCCATTCATTATGCTGTCGCGAATATTCAGGTTCTTCACACCAGGCAGTGGGGGCATTTGTTCGCGCCACATGGCACTTAGCTCAAATGTGTCAATTGGACGCTTATCCGGTTCAACGAGAATAGCCATGATATTTGCATTGGTACGGCCTCTGAGACTTACAGATAAGTCACGGATCATACCTTGTCCATATTTTTCTTCAATTTGCTTATCAACATCAAATAAAAGCGCTTCTATTTTTTGTGCTGTTTCAAGTGTGGCACTTTCAGATGAGGATAAATTCATTTCAATTGAAATTTCGGGGAAGTCATGAGGAATCTTTGGGTTCGCAACAAACTTAATGAAGCCTCCTGCAAACATGCCAGCGCTCACGATAAGAATTGTTAAAAAGCCGACAATTACTGTGTAGCGATAGTGAATGCAACGCTCGATAAAAGGGCGGTATAGGTTTTCAATAAAGTTCTTAAGGGCGCCATCTAAAAGTGCTCGAAGTCGATGAAAGGGGTTTTTAGGGTTGCTAGGCTTATCTTTCATCGCGGCTAAGTGTGCAGGCAAAATAAGCTTTGATTCAATTAAAGAGAAAATTAAGCAAAGTATAATTACGCCACCAATGGCTTTAGAAAAAGCAGCAGCAGGGCCGGTCGCTAGCGTTTGTGGTAAAAATGCCGCAACAGTGGTTAGTACACCAAATGTCGCTGGGATCGCAACACGCTTCACGCCTCGAACAACGTTATCTAAACTATGGCCATGTTCCTCAATTTCGGAGTGAACGGATTCACCGACAACAATGGCATCATCTACCACAATCCCGAGTACCAGTATAAATGCAAATAATGAAGCTAAATTTATTGTGACATCTAGCGCGCCCATTGGCATAAATAAAAAAGCACCTAGAAACGAAACAGGTAGCCCCATCATAACCCAGAACGCAAGTCTAACGCGTAAAAATAGTGCCAGCATCAGCATGACCAGCAAACCACCCCAGATCATGTTTTCAACCATCATATTTAAGCGGCCATCAAGATAGTAAGTTAAATCAATGAAAGGTTCTAGTTCAGCATCTGCGGGTAAGGTGGTATTACGTTCAGCTAGGTAGCTTTTTATAACATTGGCAACTTTACTGATATCTTGATCTTTTGAAGCACTTACTTGGTAAATGAGAGAGCTTTTACCGTTGTACTTTGAATACTGTAACCCTTCTTCAAAGCCGTCATTGACGGTTGCCACATCACCCAGTTTAATTTGCGCACCATCGGCTAACGTGATCAATGGTAAATTTTCAAACTCCGAGCCTCGGTATGCTTGATTCTCAACCCGCATTGATATGTAGCCGTTGTCAGAGCGAATTTGACCAGCAGACATGTTAGCGGAGAAAGCTGAAACAGCGTTTGAAATATCTCTAAAGCTTAGTCCATATTCGCGTAGCTTATCAGGACTAACTTCAATGCCAATTTCGTAGTTGAGACCACCATTGAATTCAACAAGGTTAACACCTGGCAGGGCAAGCATCTCGTCGTGTAATGTGTTACCTAACTCTTTGAGCTCGGCCCGACTTAAACTGCCATTTAAAGCAAGCCACATGACTTCCTGTTCAAACTTGTCGTAACGAACAACAGGGCGCTCCATACCAACAGGAAAGCTAGATATGGAGTCAACTTGCATTTTTACTTCATCAAGTACTTCTTGAGGGTTGTACTTTTCTTCGACTTCGATCCATGTTTGCGACATACCACGGTTGGAATAGGTGATCAGCCGTTTGATACCTTCGAGTCCTTCCATTGACTCTTCAACTTTTATCGTGATGCCTTCTTCGACTTCTTGAGGTGCAGCACCAGGATAAACAGCTTGCACACTTAACCAGTTATTTTCGAATTGAGGGAACATTTGCTTTCTAATTGAGAAAGCAGTGAGGATCCCGCCAACCAGAATAAAAATCATTAATAGGTTTGCTGCAACAGGGTTACGTGCAAACCATGCGATAATGCCTTTTTCGGATGGTAATGACATAAGTTACTCCTCCTTAAGAGCCAATTGTGTTGTTGGCGCTTGATTAGCAGCATCTTCAATACGTAATTGCATGCCGTTAGCAGGGTACTCTAGTGCAGACGTGATGATTTTATTGCCATTAGAGAGACCTGCATTCGCAATAACCATTCCATTACTTTCTCTAATAATTTGAAGCGATTTGAAGCTGAGTGTTAAATCATCGTTAAGTGTCGCAATTTGACCATTTTTGACCAAGTGGCGAGGAACAGATACCGCGGACTGGATAAGCTGCCCCTCAATTTTTGCATTAATATAGGTGCCAAAGCGAAGCTGTTTGTCGCCAGAGCTGTAAGGGACATCTACTTGCGCAACCAAATAAGTCATTCGGCTTCGCTCGTCTATGACGCCTTCATTACGGACAATCCTACCTTTCCAAATAACGTCTTTGCCCGCAAATTTCGCGGCGAGTGATACCTTTGAATCTAAGCCATTGTTGACTAAATATTGTAGTTCTTTATCAGCAACCGGTAGTCTTACCTCAGCAACTGATGTTGCATTGAGTACACCAAACTGATTTCCCGGACTAACGACACTCCCTAAACTGATTTGTCGACTGTCCACAATGGCGTCATAGGGTGCCTTTATATAGGTCCGTTCTAAGTTGCGATTTGCACGCTTTTCGCTGGCTTGTGCAGCTCTGTACTGCGCTAGTTTGTCAGCCAATTGCGGCTTTCTGAGATATAATTCAGATGGAATGGTTTCACTGGCATTGTTTTTTATCCGTTGCCATTCCGTTTTTGCCACATGCGCCTGAGCTTGTTCAATTTCAAGGGCTGAATGCGCTTGGGCTAAATTAGCTTGTGCTTCAATGAGCGCCGCTTCATAATCATTGGGATCAATGCGCGCTAATACTTCACCAGCTTTAACAAAACCTCCTCGCACAAATTTCTCTGAGATTTGAATTATTTGACCACTGACTTGGGCAACGAGTTCAGTACTATATTTCGGTTTTACAATACCGTATGAGTCAACAGTAAGTTGCATGGGGGCAACTGAGACTGATTCAATTTCAACAAGTGGGTGAATGATTTTTTCGGCTTTTTCTTCTGGTGGTTGTTTCATTGCAGAAAATGCTGCTGCAACGCCAATTCCTGTAATGAGTACCGCAATCGGTAATATAATTTGTTTTTTACTAGCCACGTTATAGTCCTTCCTACTATTAAAACACGCAATATCAATGACGGCTGATATCTTTACCTATTATGATACGACAATAGATGTTTCTAGGTGTTTAAAGTCTAAGGTAAGTTGTAACAAAGCATTGCGATAACAGAAACATTTTTACATTTACAGTATCAGTATCAGGCGTATGGCTTCTTTGAGGGTGATACCTATTCAATGAATGCTTTTTGGTTGTGCAAGACTGATTGCATTACAAACTCGCTGCTTTGTAAATATGGTAAATGATTTCACTGGAAACCACGGCTAAATTTGCATGTAGGGTTAATTATTTTAACTGCAGCAGGAATTGGTGCTTAATGTACAGTTAAAGTGTTAAAATCACTCTATAACAGTAGCCTATACGATTGCTTTCTATCGTGTCGCTAAATTTAGTAAGGAACCCACTTGGCAAATTTCTCTACTCATATAACAGCAAGTACAGTATCAAGCGCCATGCTAGGAACAACTTTATTGGCATCACACATTGTGACGATGTCAGAGAGTTTTCTGCTTATATTGATAGGCGCTTTGTCTGGATTGTTGCCCGATCTTGATGCGGATGACTCAACATCGATAGGATGGCTATTTTCTATTTTAGGCTGTGTGCTTGCTGGTGGTTTTATTGCGACTTACCCATTATCATCATTACTGTCGGTTTGGCTTTGTGCAGGCGGTATTTACGGCCTAGTTTGGTTTTTAGTCAAACCAATATTTGAAAGTATAACGGTGCATCGGGGAAGTTTACATTCAATTTTAGCTGTACTTATGTTTACGCTACTTGGATGTGTTTGTGCACTTCAGTTGGGGGCCACGTTGAGTTTTTCACTATTGGTAGCACTCTTTGTTTTTTTTGGTTCTTTAGTACACTTGCTTTTAGATGAATGTTACAGCGTCGATTTAGCTAACAATCGCATTAAGTCTTCATTTGGCAGTGCAATGAAGATTATTGATATACGTTACCCCTTTATTGCGTTGTCGCAGTTAGGTCTGGTAGGGGCTGGCTATTACTACCTTTATCAGCACTATACACAGATACCCACAGTGGTCGTAAATTGGTATGAGAAATTAATGCAGTTAACCATCGTACCCAGTTTCTAGGGTTATGATGACTCTTCATACATACCATCAAATG
The DNA here is from genome assembly GCF_018101015.1 of Pseudoalteromonas sp. MMG005. Lineage (NCBI taxonomy): Bacteria > Pseudomonadati > Pseudomonadota > Gammaproteobacteria > Alteromonadales > Pseudoalteromonadaceae > Pseudoalteromonas > Pseudoalteromonas sp. MMG005. Next base: position 122,836 of record NZ_JAGJEK010000009.1, read on the forward strand.
ATCGCGAGATAAGCGTAAATTGGCGGTATATATATTGATTAATATAAGGAGTGACCTTGGCTAAAAAATTTTATGTCGTTTGGCAAGGGCGAGAGCCTGGAATTTATACTAATTGGGCGCAATGCAAAGCCCAAGTGGATGGCTTTTCAGGTGCTAAGTACAAGTCTTTTTCAAGCCAAGAAGAAGCTGAGTCAGCCTTTGGAGGCAGATCATTTCCACAGCGTGAGATTCAAGATATTTCATCCAAAATTACAAAAAAGAAGCCTAGTGCTTTGTCACAAGCGCACATTGATCAAATGGCCTATGATATAAAAATTTATACTGACGGGGGTTGTGAACCAAATCCTGGGGAAGCGGGAACAGGGCTAGCTGTTTATGAAAATGATGTACTTAGTGAACTATGGTACGGGCTTTATCAGTCAATCGGAACGAATAATACTGCTGAATTACGCGGGTTAAATCAGGCTTTGTTGATAGCACAAGATAAGTTATCAACAGGAAAATCTGTGGTTATTTATTGTGATTCAAAATATTCAATTGATTGTATTACCAAGTGGGCAAGTAATTGGGAGAAAAAGGGTTGGACGAAGGCTTCTGGAGAAATAAAAAACTTAGATATTATTCAACCTGCGTATGCACTTTATCAGACACTTTTATCGAAGATCGCGATATATCATGTGAATGGACATGTAGGTATTGAAGGCAATGAACTTGCTGACAGAATGTCTATTCTGGCTATAGACTCAAAAGATGAAGGCTTATGCCGATATAATAAAAATGTTGATATACCAACTATATTGGCTATGCGCACAGGATAAATATTTCTAAGACGCCTGAATTTCAATATCGCTATTTTCAATAGCTCGGTACAATGTGAACGGTCGCATGTCGACTATTTCCAGCCGTTATGAGCATAACGAAGGGTATTTACTTTTTTGCAATATAATGGGGCTGATTTTAAGTCGTGGTTATACCGTCACTTTGATATATCTATTGTCACAATGAACGTGTGCCTGCCAAACGAAGCGGTTAATGGCCCAAAAGTGATTTTTATGACGTGAACGCCGGAGCAATGAGTCAACTTTCTTGTGAGTTGTTTTTGCAAGTATTGATTGTTTTGCTTGTGTTTTAGATGCATGAATAAACCCATTTCATTGTTTAATATAGGAAAATATGTACTGAGTCGTATGGGGGATTAATGCAAAATAAGTTGCTCTATTATTCTAGAGCAACTTATGGTTTGTTTTATATAACAGGGAGTTTTTTAAATTCTATTAGAAGTCTAGATTTACGCCGATATAGCCAGAGCGACCTAGTATAGCCCAACCATTATAGGCTCCACGTGAAGTGGTCCAATGGTCGCCGCCATTATTATCAGTAATATTGTTGATACCTACATAAACAGATGCCATGTCAGTTAGTTGATAATCTGCGCGGATATTGTGAATACGAGAGTGTGACGGAGTATCACTATCACGATAGTTTTCACTGGCATCATCATCAAATCGACCTGACGTTTTAAATTTGAATGTCCAACTTAGGGTTAAATCATCCAGTGTATATTTCGTAACGAGATTAGATGCCCATTTAGGTCGGCCTAATTGACCGGCTTCGTTATTCGTTTCAGCCGTACCTTCTGCTAAATCTTGAGTCGTAGTTGAGTCTTCATATAATCTGGTTGCTTTGAAATCAAATGACAATGCATCCCAGCTATAATATAACTCGAAATCAGTTCCTCTCACGCGGCCTTGGTCGAAGTTTAAGCTCAGTGGGCGAACATAATCTACATCGCCATTGTCTTTTCGAGTTACTAGATTACAGAACATATTATCAATGGAGTTTGCTGCTAAATCTACGCAGTTTTCCATAACGTCTTCACCGTCAAACTCAGATATTTTATCTTTGAGCTTAATGTCAAAAAAGTCAACCGAGAGTGTCAAGCCTTCAAGTATTGAGGTTGGTGTATATACAAAACCAACCGTCAGTGTATTGGCTTTTTCTTGTTGCAGGTCAGCGTTACCTGAGTTTCTGACTTCTCCGCGAGTTGTTTTAATATTTGAGTTCCAACCTGCAGGAATACCGTATAGTGCACAGTTTGCTTTACGACGTCCATCAGCAGGGCCGCCATCTATATTTGATTCATCACAAGGGTCGTTAATTGTTGAGTAACCGACACTTTCACCCGCGTATAGCTCATATAGCTGAGGCGCACGAACGGCCTGTGAGAAAATAGAGCGTAATCTGACTTCTTCATTAATCGACCAGTTTACAGCGAACTTAGTACTTTCAAAACGATTTTCATTGGTTGAGTAATCGGCAACACGATACGCAGCTTCTACTTCAAGCAGTTCGGCGAATGGCATGTCACTAATGACAGGTACTAATAGTTCAACATACGCTTCCTTAATATTCCGACTTACATCTAATGGTAGCTTTTTAGACGTTAAGTTGCCTGACGACCATAGTTCTGATGGGTCAAAGTGAATACCCTCGTATCGAACTTCTAAGCCACTACTCATTTGCATAACACCTGCTGGTAGCTCGTATAAATCGCCAGATAAGTTTGCTGTAAAGGCGTGGTTTACTGAGTCAGTTGTAGCGACAAATGCATCGATTACATAATCTGTCAATGCTTGAGACTGACGTTCAAAAGGTGAGAAACTCGGGCAATTTCCGGCTTCAACACATGGACCGATAACTTGTAATTGACTATCTAGACGGTCCACTCTCAACTGAGTTTTGTTTTCTAAATCATTCATTGATTTACCGGATGAAAAATTCACATCCCAAAACCATTCGTCATTATATACGCCAGAGAAAGTCAAAGATGAACTGAAAAATTCACGAACGTTTTTGTGTTTACGACCTCCAACCTCATGAAATGTGTGGTGAAACCCAATCCAATCGGTATCTTGAAAGTTGTCTGTAATGGAAGCTGGAGTGTCGAATAGTTCTTTAACATCAGCTACTTGCATCCACGCGCGTTTGAAGGGGGGGTCGATAACATTATTAGACTCTGTTCTAGCAAGTGTTACATCAAATGACATATCAAAGTCATCAAACTGATAATTTACAGAAGAGAATAGGTTAATACGCTCAAATGGGTCTTCAATATTACCCCATCGAGTGCCCTCGTATCCATTACCGGCATCGACTAGCCAGCCGTCATACATGTCTTTGTATCGAGCACGAAGTGCCACATCTTGGGTCGATTCATCGAAATCGTACCAATCATAGCCACCATCATCATCGTTGTATACTGAAAAGATAGTTTCAGGTACACCCCACGGGATTGGTGAGACATTTTTAACCCAAATTTTACTTGGCTGCCCATCGGCTTTATTTGGGTTTGTTACTGAACGTTGATAGTTATACGCTTTTTCACGATCGTTTTGCGTTAAGGCGGATTCTGATAAGTAATCGACGGCAACGGTAAAATTACCATTGTCATCATCGAAGTTAAAACCATGAGTAAATGATAAGCTGCGTGTGCTATGACCGCCTTCTTGCGTACCAGAAAGGTGTGCGTTTGCTTTAGTACCTTCAAAGTCTTTTCGCAGAATAAAGTTAACAACACCTGCAATTGCATCTGAACCATAAATTGCTGATGCACCACCCGTCATAACTTCTACACGTTCAATTAGAGAGGCCGGGATAGTACCAACATCAGCGAAAAGACCTTGGTTATCAGTAGATACAGAAGGGGGACGTTTACCATTTACCAATACTAGAGTACGCTCTTCACCCATATTGCGAAGATCTAATATATTTAGACCTGAATTACCAAACGAATAGTTCCCTGAAGCGGAATCAAAACCATCGGAAAATTGTGGCATGCCTGTAAGAATATCATTTACATTCTGAGCACCAGTTAGTTTGATGTCTTCTGCTGAGATGACAACGGTAGGAGAAGGCGCTTCGAAGTTGATTCGTTTTATACGAGAGCCTGTAACCATAATTCGTTCTGGTGTATCGACGTCAACTGAATCATTTGCCTGTGCAGTAGCCCCAAGACTTGCAGCTGAAACAGCAAGTGCAAGTAAACTTTTATTTAGCTTTGTATTAGCTACCCATTGATTATTTATTGTGTATACCCCTTAGTATCACTAATTATTGTTATATTTTTCATATGCTTTCTGTGCATGCAAATAAGAGTTACTGTTTTGCTTTTAGAAAGAATAAACATCAACATTCTGCTGCTGATATATTGTATACAATATATCAAAAGCAAATAATTACAAGTCCTTTTATTGGGTAATTTTGTGCAAAAGGGGATTGTTGATGTTTTTCGGAAAGGATGATGTAACCTTTATTTTCAAAATTAAATTTATTTTTTTGTTGTCTTCACATTGACATTGCATTTTTTATCTAATTATTTTCTTTATGTGGTTTTATTTTTCTTGTGTTTAATTTTGTTACTGTGGTATTGATTTGTTTCTTGAAACAGTGACTGTCGTTATCTATAGGAATATGTTAAAGGTGACTCTGTTATGGTGGTCTGATTCAGTGGGTAATACATTTCTTGTTTTTGAGTAAAACAGGATGGTATGAGGGCTCATTTTTTAGTTCTACGGGAGAGAAGGGGTTACTCGTTAAAGCAACATGTAAATGAGGACGGGGCAGCCGTATCCGTAGGGTATTTTAATTCAGTATAACAGTACCGACTTTCAATTAATTGTAGGCTATTCACGGTATGGGATTTATATAATAATATGAATTTATAAGTATTTGAAGTCTACATGTGTTTCAATTCTTCCTGACTTATTAAGGTGAGTTAATATCAAGAATAAGCTTTCTTACTTAATATTTACGTTTATTCTTAATTCACCCTTTATTCTTGTTGATTTATCTTTTATTTAAGGCTAGGTTAAACGCTCATATGTTTTTTGCAGATTTTTACTCTGCTCTAAATACCAAAAAATAATTAAAAAGACATAATGGAAGAGGGAAATATGAAAAATATACTTAGTGTAGTAGCATCTTGTGTTGTTTTAGTAGGTTGTAATGCAACGGATGATGACGCCGATAAACAGGCCAGAAATACTAATGGATATAAGTGTGAGCAAGTTAGAGTTTTAGGGTCAAGTATCCCTAAAAAGGTGTGTTCGACTCGGGAGCAACGTAAGCAAGCTGAGATCCGCTCAAAAGAAGCGACAAGAGACGCGCAGCGCCCTGTTACATTAAATGGTATTGAATAACCGTTATGCGGTTCTAGGGCCTCAAGCAGTGCCCTAGGGCTTTTTCAAATAGATGAGTTCTTTCCTCAGTATTTTCAGTTTACGTAAGACTTAACTCGATACCGAATCGAGTACGAATGAGTTAATACGTTTTCTATACCTATGATGTAACTGTTAAAGCGCTTCTTTAATAGCATATTTTAGATTGTTTTTTCTCTCATGATTTTAACTTTTATTTTACACTTAATATTTTATATAAAACTGAATGTTATTATCGGTATGTTATTTATAAGTAAAGGTAGTGCTGGTTTCTAATGTGAAAATTAGCATGTGGTGTTAAATAATAGTTAATGTTGATTTTTAACGATTTGTTAATTTATACTCCTCTTTGTTTGTTATAATTGTAACATTAAATTCTCTTTTATTAACTTTATGTTTTTTCTGATCATCATGAATCGTGAGTTATTTATAGTCTCCTAGTTGTAACCTAATAGTCGCGGCGTAATCCCCCCGAAAGTATAAACATTGTGGTTAAAAGGTTTTTTTAAGCATTGCTATGATATCAGTTACCGATAGTTTACTTACAGAGTCACTACCAGAGAGTAATGTTTGCGCGAGATCTCGTTTATGTTGATGCAGTGCTACAATTTTTTCTTCTATGGTGTTTATCGCAATCAATCGATAAACGGTCACCGGGCGCAGTTGGCCCATGCGATGTGCACGGTCACTGGCTTGTTCTTCTACAGCAGGATTCCACCATGGGTCCATATGAATAACGTAGTCGGCAGCAGTGAGGTTTAACCCTGAACCTCCCGCTTTGAGGCTAATTAAAAATACTTGACCTTCACCTTGTTGAAAGGCATTGACGCGATGTTGTCTGTCTCTTTGTGGTGTACTGCCATCTAGGTATTGATAGTCCACACCTTTGCTATCTAAGTGCTGTTTGATTAGTTGTAAATGTCCTACAAATTGGCTAAAAATGAGGGCTTTGTGATTATTTTCTTGGAGTTCGTTTAATAGTTTATCAAGAGCGATAAGCTTCGCACTGGGGAGCGTATTGTCTGAAAGTACCAGCGATGGATGACAGCATGCTTGGCGAAGTTTAGTTAATTCTGCGAGCATTTTGATTCTTTGTGCGCCAGCTTGGTCTTGTTGAGATGTCGCGGTGAGGTTTTCTATCGCAGTTAGCCGTAGAGCTTCGTAAAGTGCCATTTCTTCTTCACTAAGTTGCACTTTAACATTAATATCCGTTCTGGCTGGTAGTTCGGTGAGTACCTGATCTTTCATGCGACGCAGTATAAATGGTTGGATCAGGTTTTTTAATTGAGAACGGGCTTTTTTAGCGGCAATTGGGTCATCTTTAACATTGTCAATAGGCGTTGAGAAACGTGCACTGAAGCGTTTTAAGTTACCAAGCAGGCCGGGGTTAACAAAACGAAATAAGCTCCACAATTCGGTTAAATTATTTTCAATAGGTGTACCAGTGGTTATAAGCTTAAAATCGCCTTTTAATGTGCATGCTGCAATCGAACGCTGTGCTAAAGGGTTTTTTAATGCCTGAGCCTCGTCAGCGACAATCGTTGACCATGTGCACGCTTGCAGTAATGCGCTCTCTCGCTGCAGTAACCCGTAGCTTATAATTAAGCAATCAAGACTGTTGAGCTGTTTTAAGGCGTCAGCTCGTTTGGCTGAAGTTTTAATATCAGACAACAGTTTTATGTTTAATGTAGGAGCAAATTTAGTTGCCTCTTGTTGCCAGTTGAAACAGACTGATGTAGGCGCTATCACTAAGCTAGGACCTAAGTGTGCTCGAGAGACGAGCAGCGCAAGTGCTTGTAGTGTTTTACCAAGCCCCATATCATCAGCTAAACACGCCCCAGCCCCCCAATGGGCAAGTCTTGATGCCCAATCAAATCCTTCAATTTGATAATCACGGAGTGTAGCACGTAATGTTGTGGGAACTTTGCATTCAAGGAGATTAGCTTGCGTCATTTTAACATGTTGTTCATCCCAAGCATGTAATGTTTTCATTCTCATGCCTGTTGTTGCCTGTGATACATGTAAGCTGGCAAGTGGATGAAATTGTCCATTATCTGTTGCGGTATTAAGTTGGTCTAAGCGTTGTTTTAATTCATCAGATAGGGCGAGTATTTGATGGTTATCCAGTTCTATAAATCGGCCATGAGCTTGAGAAGTTAACGAGAGTAACCTCTTAAGCTCAATTACATGAGAATCGTCAACGACCAAATGGCCCGATAAATCAAACCATTGATGTTTTTTGCTCAGAGCCAATTGCAAATGATGACTGTGCAGTGGTTTTGTCAAAGTCATTGTTTTACCTTTCGGCCAACGAAGGGTCAAAGGAATAGGGCTGGGATCTAACGCCGTGGTATGGTCTAGCTGCTGAAGTGTCTCCAAAGCAGTTTGTAAATCGTTAAGTTGGAGACGATTATCTTGCATCGTTAGAAATGCAGGGCAATGCGTATCTAATATATCAAGGTACTGCTCTTCTTGGATGAGGTTGCGACTAGTCGCAACGCGTTTGCCATTAAGTTCTGTGGTTATTTTGGCATTGCCAATACCAGGTTTGAACGTTGGCCCTTGCTCACCAAATGGCATCACAAAACAGGTAAACTCAAGTCCATCATGAAATGGTTGAATATTGATGACTAATCGAGCATCAGCAGGGTGGGTTTCAAGCCCTGTATCTAGTTCAGCAATGCTTGATTGAATGTTGAGTAAAGGCGCAATCGCACTGACGCTTTCTAGCACCTTTTCTTTAGCTGATATAGGAATTGTTAACCCTTCTTCACCAATGATCTGCGCGACTTTTAAGTGTTCTGGTGCAAAGACTGTAAGTCGATATTGCTCTGGGGCATATTCAGTTAACGAGTAATTCAATGGTATGCCATTCAAAGTTGCGGGAATCTCAGCGATACTCAGTACTAAATGATTATTTTGTTGCGTGATAAGTAACTCGGGCTGCGCCTTGTTCAATTCAATGGGTGTAAATACATCATCGACTAAAAATAAGTTCGGTGCACCGCATGCGGCGGTGAGTGCCCTTGCGCCTTCCAAAGTATAATGGGTTTTATCTTGCCATTGCTTTGCTCTATTAATATGTGAACAAATTTTAATGTCTTGCTCAGACATAAAAGTAAACTCGTGCGATTGTTCATATAGACGTTGTAATGATACAGGGCGACCTTTACTCCATCCCGATGTCGTTTTTTTTTGCGCGCGTGCAGACAGTGAAATGCAAAACGGTGCTATGGTTATCTCCCATATTAGCCTTGAGGCTGTGTCCGGAAGGTGAGTGTTAGCCGATGTGTCTTCAGGAGCGAGTGAAATGAGTTTATCAAGTGCGAGATCCCAGCTTACTTTATGTGAAATAGCCTGTGTTAAATCAAAAAGGTTATGAGTGCTAGGGAGCTCTACGTCAACGCTATTATTAACATTAAAGTGTGGCGTCAATTGTTCAATTAATAGGGAAAATAAGCGGTAATCAGTTGCTTCAAAAAAAAGATATGCATGGTGAAGGGCTTGCGAACTGAGCTGCTGTTCATTCGATAATGGTTGGCACCACTTTACGGCCAGAGCATCAAAATAATGTATTAGATGAGCATAAAATACGTGATGGCTATGTAGAAACGTGAAGTCAGGTAGCAAAGATGTATACGGTGTTGCTGTTGATAAGCTCTCAATAAGAGGGAGCATAAATTGACCTACGTGATGGCTGTGATCCTGACTATTTTTGTCGTGGCTTTGGGCATGTACATGTTTTTCTGCAAGTGAAAAGTAAGTCGCGTCTAGTTTGTTTGCTGCAATTAATAAAGTTAACTGATAAAACAGGCTATACAGTCCATCCAAGTGTTGAAATTTCTTTTTTCCATATTTATTTTTAGCCGTAAGTGCTTTACTGAACAAATTAAGCGCACTGTCTATGTCACCTGCCAACAATGCAAGGGTTGCCTTGAGTTGCAAGCTATAACAGCTATTGTCGTTCGGTACCATTAATAGGCGCACTTTGTTTATTTTACCTTGTAATAAATACTGTTCAGCTAAAAGAAGACTGAGGGAGCGTTCACTATTATTAGTGTCGTGTACCTGCTCTAGCAATGTTAATGCATAGGCATTTGAAGCGCCTCGCTGGCGAAGTACATAAAACCAGCATGCAAAAGATTGATATTGAAGCGTGTCTGGTAAGGTCACAAAATGTGTTAGCTGAAATGGGACAAAATTCAGCTCAATTAATATTTGACCACGCTGATAGTCGATTTGCTGTGGATTTTTATGTATTTTTAGATGTTGGACCATCTTGTTGTGATCATTTAAGAAATAAAAATCCCGAATTAATCGTTGTTCATCATCAAGCGTTTGCTCCCAATCATACAATTGTATAACAGGAACAACCGTTTCACCGGCCTTTAAAATGGTAAAAAACACGTCACGAGTGATGGCTTTATGCGTAAGCTGATGAGTGAGTAAATGGGTGAGTTTTAGCTCATCATTATGTACGCGAATAAACCCCAATTGCTGCCAAGCTTTAATCGCGTTTGATGTAATACGTTCATAGGCGTAGTGCTTGGAATTAAATGCTTGTTTATCTAATTGTTTAAGGAGTTTATTTAAATTCCCTAAAGAAATGGGTTTATAAATCACGGCCATGACCGTGAATACCCATTGCTCAGCATGTGACCGAGATAAAAACTGGTGATAACAGGCATCAATTTCTTGCGGCAATAGAGCTGTGATTTTCATAGCGTTAAGTGTGTATTTAATAGCAAATTAAAGAGCGCTAATTTAACACATAACTTAGTTGCTTAAATAGTCGGTTATGTTGGTTGTGCATTTGCTTGTTATTTGAGTGATAAGAGAAAGGGTATTCGCCCTTTAAAGGAATCTAATGCGTCAAATGGTGATAACCCTCGATTCGTTTGTGGGCAGAAAGCCGAACTTCGAAGAGGATACGTCGATTTCTGGGGATTGTGATAACCGGGATACTGCTATAGACTCGACTAGCTTGTACCTTATTTTGATTAAGGTGAAACATAATAAAGCTTGTTTTGAAGGAATAAAGATGAAAAGAAATCTCGTGCTTATGCTAGCAAGTTCTGTGATGCTTATGGGCTTTAAATGTGCTGCATTTGATGCTGAAAAAGCCATAAATGAACTTCAAACAATACTCACCGACAACTACGCATACTTGCACGATAGAGAGCAGTCAGCAGTAAAGCTATTCAATACTCATCAATCAAGGTTACGTGATAGTAAAACAGCGAAGGAATTTAGAGATAACGCACAAGCATATTTACGAGCATTTACAGATCCGCATTTGAATTTGGGGCCCTATGACCGTGATGATTTCAGCGTTTACCCGACAGGTTCTGACATTTTTGTCCAGTTTGAAGATAGGAAATTGGTGGTTTATGACATTAAAGCGGGGTCTGATGCACATATCAAGGGGTTAAAGCCTGGTATGGAGATTAGCGCCATTGATGGGCAATCGATAGAACAGGCTATGAGTCAAGTAACTGGCATGACATTGAATGAGTTAACGAAAAAGCAGCGTAACTATGCGGCTAATATTGCGTTAGGTGGAAGGCGCCATCAGCCCAGAAGGTTACTCATTCACAGTGAAAATGGAGATAAAGAGTTTAACTTAGCAGCGAGTTATTCTAATATAAACGCACTTAAAAAGGCAGAGCCCGTCACGATTGAAGTGTACGGACAGGTGGGGTATATACGCTTTAATAATGCATTGGGTGATACACAGACAAGCGATTTTTTCAAAAAAGGGTTAAGAAAACTTGTTAATACCAAAGGTCTGATCATAGATTTACGCAATACACCTAGTGGCGGTAATACGGGAGTTGCAGAACCAATTCTTGGCCACTTTACTAATAAAGTGGCCACTTATCAGACGTATAAAACGCAAAGTAAAGGCCAGCTCTACGGTGAGTCTGTTATGCAATTTGCCCAAGTTTTACCTGAAAATCCGTATATAGTTCAGCCATTTGTTGTACTCGCCGGACGTTGGACCGGTAGTATGGGTGAGGGAATGGTGATTGGCTTAGATGCGCTTGGTGCACAAGCAGTGATAGGTGCTCCGATGGCAGACTTACTTGGCGGAATTAAACAAGTCAAACTCCCTTACAGTGACAGTTGGATTGAAGTTGGGTTCGAGCGTTTGTATCACACTAATGGTGAATATCGAGAAGATTTTATACCTCAGGTATTGCTAAAATCTGCGGATATAGATGCATCAGGCAATGATGTTGCAATGCAAAAGGCATTTGCATTTTTTAAATAACCTCAGGTTTGGATAAGGGTTTTGGAATAGAAAATGTTTTGTAAACAAACTTACACACAATCCAATGATGATATTTTGTTCAATATCAAGGCGCTTTTATGCAGTAATAGCGGGCTATTACAAATGAAAGCAACGCCGAGAGTGACAAAAATAGCTTTATTGGGCAAATTCGCTATTCAGAGCTGAGGTTAAATAAAGATATAGCTGGGTAATTTTAGTTTTGTACATGCGCATTGTTACCAAGGAAAGTAACTGAATCAACACGTATTGTGACGCAATGTATACCGTGATTGTGAGGTTAACTGCCTGTTGTAGCTAGTGCTATAAAAATCGCGTAAAGCTGAGTGGTTTTTGATATACTGAGCCCTTTATTTTTAGGGCTGTGTTATGGAATGTCGTTTACATTGTGGTGCGTGTTGTATAGCGCCGAGTATAAGTTCAAGTTTTCCATTGCACCCAAATGGAAAAGCGGCGGGTGAGCGCTGTAAAAACTTGTCAGATGATAATTTATGCAAATTATTTGGTCAGCCTGAGCGTCCTAATGTGTGTCACGATTTTAAAGCGGTTGAGTGGGCATGCGGTAAATCTTCAACGGAAGCGTTATCAATATTAACAAACATGGAAATTATGACGTGTTAAATTGCGCTATGTTCAAACATAGCGCTCTATTCTTTATTGGCCTAGTAGTTCATTTGCAAGAGGACCGCCTTGGCCCCAGTAATTTGCATGGGCAGTGGCACACCAATTTACGTCAGCCCATGTGAAATCTTTATAATAAATTTTATCAACACACGCATTCACTTCATGCTCACCTAAGCCAACTCTGACAATACACGTTGTACCAGAGCAGTTAGCATTATATCTGCTAATATCCCATTCGACACTTTGGACTGGTTTTGACGTATTGACTTTAAATACAGCAGCACCTTGACGTGTGTGAGTGAGTGACTCACCACCAAAACAGATGCCTTGCCTGTACTCATCATATGCTCTTGTATCTACATAACAAGATACTGAACTTGCTAATGCTGCACCGCTAAATAATGTTGCACCAATTAGTGCGAGAACTGCTTTTTTCATGATTAACTTCCTTTTATTAACTTATTGGTTGCTCAATTAATGAGCAGTTAATAAACTAGAGCATTTATATCATTTTTACAACACTATATTATCAAATTGATGGGTGTTTTATATGCAATGTGTGGGTCAGTCAATTCTAAAAATGTTCGGTTGTATTGGTGTGGTGACTGGTGAATAAGTAATTATTGTGATGTGTGTTGAAACATGTAAACAATACACTTATGTTTAGGCTATAAGCCTAAACATAAGTGTTACTGGGCAGCTTGATACATGTATCATCGCCAATTTATTATCAGTGGACTTCTACAGGAGGAAAGTTTTCAAGAATTGCAAACACCGTTTTATTCACAGATGTGGTACGTTGTTCTGGAGTTTGTTTATTACGAAGGCGGCCTTCTTTTGCACCACGCCATACTAATTGATTAGATGCTTTATCTATGACATCTATTACCAGTGTCCCTACATCATATTCTCGAGCATGGGTTTGTGTTTGGTAACCGAAGCCCCAGTAATTCCAACGAGCGGAATAACTTGTATTAAATGAATCTGCTTCTATTTTACTATCAACAGATGCGTGATAGTTTACAAGAACGTCTGCGTTTTCACTTTCGACTAGTTTAATATTATGCTTTAACATTGCTTCAATAATGGCGTTGCGAACACGCTTTTCCATGAGATCATTTATTTGATACGCATTTCCGCCATTATTTTTTAAATCAGCATCTGCAGACCAAGAAAATGTCTTGTAATTGGTAAACTTAACGGACTTATCGTAATCCCAATCAGGTGTATTACTGCACGCGCTGATCAATATGACCGAGGCAGCTAAAATAATATTTCTTAACATGTTTTATCTCCTAAAGGGCTGAATTACTTCAGCCGATACAGCATATTGTCCACTCAGACAGCTTGATTCGTAGAATGTTCCACTTCAATCCAATCTTTTTCAGACACCCAGTTCTGGCTACCGTTTTTAACACTTCGGATCGGCACGATATAGTCGCAACTTATTTGCGGCTTTACAGATGCAAATATTGGCACAAATCCAAAGCTTAACGCAGTTTCGATAATCGCTTTTTGGTTTTGTGGATCAATATCGGCGGCCTCATCAATATAAATAGGTATACGGTACAGAGCTTGTTCTTGGTCAGACAACAAATAACGTATAAACAACATACCACATAATAACTTAATTGTAATACGGGTGCCATTAGAGCCAGCTGAATCAATTTTATCGAAATGTTCAGTTTCACCGGCGCGATTGACTATTTCAAAACGAATATCGAATAGATCAGTGAGTGTTAAACCCGCTTTCTCACTGGCCAATTTAATCAAGTGATCTTTGGCCTCATTGACGGCCTTTTCGTCTGAGGGCTGTTCTGAAAGTAAATCTAGGTTATCTCCCTTTTCATAATTGTCAGAGGTGGCGATGATGGTATCAATACTCTCCACGAGCATTTTTCTAGGTATAATATTGATCTTAAATGACTTAAGATTTGAAATACGATGTTGGCTGATCCCACGGTTAAAGCTATTCATCTCTCGGCGGAGACGATCTAAGTCTTCACGCAAGCCCTTAATTGTTGCCGCAACCTCAGTCAATGCGACGCGCGCTTGACGGTCTACTGCGTCTCTTTCGTTGTCGATATTATGGTATGCACTAATAAGCTTGGTGTATTTATTTGCCTCATCCGTTTCATTATCAAATTTGGTGATCCCTGCATTGTAAATATGCAAGTAAGTATTTTTAACGTTAACCGCTAAGTTTCTTAACTCATTACAATCTTTATTAAATTGATGAATGACTTCAGATAGGTTATCAAACTCGATGGTGATTTCTATAGGATAGGGAGCAAGCGAGCCACTGTACAAATTCAATGTATGATCTAGTCGTTCGGACTTTACTTGGCGTAATCGGTCAGCTTGGCGAGTTAATAAATCTTGTTTACTTTTAATGATGGAGCGTCTGTCAGAGATGGAGCCAGCATTGCGTTGAACATCTTGTAAATATTCGTCAACTTGCTCTCGCTCAACGTGCAATTGCTCTTTTAATAACTCTTGTGCTTCTACTGATTGTAGCATTGTTTGATATTGCTCGAATCGTTTGAGTGATCCTTCCAATGCCATGAGTTCATCATACAATGCATCACGCTCTTGTTGTTTTTGGGCAACGTTTGCCGCAACGTCTCGTTGTTGTTGAAACTCTTTCAATGATTGCTGAAGAGCGGTTAACTGTGCAGCTAATTGCTCCTTATTTTCACCACTTTGCATTTGTACTGGAGCCAGTTTTTTAAGTTTAATACTGGCACCGGGGACCGTCAATTCACCTCCTTTTACTGAGGCGGATAGTTGACTTAAGAACTCACCAAAAGCATCTTCATCGGTGATACTAACTTCACCTTGGTTGGTCGTAGCAAATGACAATAAATCAGGGTTAAGTATACGAGATATTTCTTCAACCTCTTTGAGTGATAGGTCTTCACGCATACGTGTAAACAAGTTAAATTCTAAGTTCTTGAGTTGTAACTTTAAGCTCTTAATTTGTTTTTGTGTTTCATTGATCCTAAAATCGAGCGTATGTAAGCTTTGTCCATGCGCGCTACTGATAGAAAAAGACAGCTGTTCATATTCTTTTTTCAATAGCTGTAGATTGGTTTTTAGAGTGGCGTGATTGGTGAGCTCAAACTCAGTTTTTAGGCCGTGGTAGTTAATAAACCATTGTTCAATTTGTGTTTGACGACGCTCAATGTCTCTAGACTGTTGTAAATATAACTGCTGTTTTTGTTCAAAATCGTGTTTCTCTTGTTCAATGTTAGTCAGTTGCTCTGAAAGCTCAGTATGTTGCGATTGTTGGTATTCTTCATACTCGCCTAAGGCAATATCTATTTTAGGTGCGTAAGCTGCTAGCTTTCCTTTGAGTGTTGCATCAGTGTTAAGCATTTCCTCTAATGCACCGATGGGCTCTTGCATTGATTCTAAAGCGGTAAGTTCTCGACGGGAGCGATTAACTTTATCGAATGCACGACGCCATACTTCGTAAAAATCAACTCGAGAGTTTGACATATGTCGCTCAAATACACGCAACATAAAACGTTTTACATCTTGTGCACCTAGCTTATGTAGATTAAGTATACGCCTAAATATTTCTTTATAAATAGCAGCATCTTGGACGTTGTTAAGTGGGATCATTTTTAAATTGATGTCGCCATCAAATTGTGTGGCGCCGCCGGTTAAAAGTGCATTGAGTTCTGCGGCTTTTAGTTCTACGGGACTCATGCCCTTGCTTTGTAGATGTTTGAATAATTTAGTGTATTTTATGATGCTTTTACCTTCAGTAAAGTCATCTAGGTTTAGTTTACCTGGGTAGCAAAAAAATTGGTGTGCAAACCCAGCTATTTTGCCAAGGCCAGCAACGCCAATTACCACATCTCCATGGGGGAGGTTTGCTTCGAGCAAAATATAGGATTGGTCAGACGAAAAGTAAAACTTTCGCGTTTCTTCTAAATCATGGCCATCCCACTCGGTCAATCGTAAATCATTGATAAGAGGGAATTGTAAGGCATTAATAACCGAACTTTTACCGGTGTTATTTGGTGCGCAGATAGAAGCACTTTTATTGAGTGGGATCACGCACTTCGCATAGCCCGCGGTATTTAATAGCGCTAATTTACTTAGGCCGTATAGTTCACTCATACTTCTTCCTCTAGTCCATCAAAATTTGTGTCGTTTACTTCCATTAGTGCATCAATATAACGATATACGGGCGCTAAATGGATAAAACCTTGCTCAGTTTCTTTCGCTAGTCCAAGTCTAATCATCCTGAGGTATACATCTTTACGGAGGTCGGAGCCTGAGAAAATCTCAAGTTGATCAAATAAGTGTTTATTTAACTGCACTAAAGTTTGCATCAGCTCTAGATCTGCCGGCTCGTCAAAAATTGCACGCAAAGGATCTTTTCCCTGATTGGCAAAGTGTTCGATAAGAATAAAGAGTGTGAGTGCAATGGCACGAGAAATTTTTCCCATGTTAGGGGTACTTTCATCACTTGCGAGATAGTAGAACCCACGAGCATCGTGTTGTAGATCATGGCCTAAGGCATTAAATAGTGCTTGATAGGCGCCAATGTTCTGGTCGAGTTGTTGCCATAACGTCGTGTCTTGCTCACTGATATGATAGCCACTGGCCAATTTCTTGTTAATGGCTTGTAATTCTGTTAGTTCTGTTAAATTAATTGTTGTCATTAGTGTGTTCTACTTTTGTACTGGCATTAAATGGGTAGAGAGAGAAATCATGCTCTGCTATGTTTACTGTGACTCGCTGTTCATCTTGCGCCAGCTCCAGTGCTTCATCACTGATTAGCTTTTGATATAAAAATAATAACTCATCAGCGTCTAAGTCAGGGTAGTGCCCAGTGAGAAACCCAAGTAATGCAATTTTAGTTTTACCTGTATTTGAAAAGCTTTTCTTAACATCTGCATAGTCTGGAATATGCGGGCTTTGATATGCAGGGACATCACTTTGATCTGGAAGTTGATATTCATCATGTTCAAATTCGGCCAAGCCAGCCATATAAGCAACCATGTGTCGTTGCTGGCCAAGTGAAAAGCGCTGAATGTCTGATACGAACTCTGGTTGAACAGGGCTTAACATTGGATCAACCCCATTCTTACGGATCATTGCGAGTACTTTGGATGCTTGACGCGTAATTAAAGAGTTTCTGCGCAATTCTTCACGCAATGGCATTAACATATCTGCACTTTTTCTTAAGCTTTCCCTACCGACCAAGTGCATATCCAAGATTCGTGTGCGCAGTTGTTCAAGCATACGTTTGTCTTGGGCGCCACGGCCATATAATTCAATATCATCAATTTGTTGGCTCAACTGATTTTCAATGACGTTAAAACAGGCATGAAACTCACCGCGTATATCAACCATTTCTAACATCGGTTCTATATATTCGTCAAATGCCTCAATAACTGCGCGATACCGTTTTTGTAGTGATATTGAGCTGCTATCAGACTTTGCTTGTTCGACAATGTTGAAAATGGCATTTTCATTATGTAAAAATAATTTAATGATCTTTCTGACGCGCTCATCCATGATTCGGCTAAAACGCCGTAGTTCACTTTGATCACCTTCATCAGCAGCTTGTTCTAGGCGGTTACCGAGTCGTTCAAGGTCTTTGACCAGAACGGTGATCTCTTGTGCCAAACCTAGGTGCTCTTCTTGTAACAGAAAACTTGCGAAATCTGCGACAGCCCGATTTATTTCCAGCTGCGAAGATTTAGCCAGTGGAATGATGATTTCTTGATTGAGTAAGCGATTAGTTTCTCTGAATATTCGTTCACTGGTCCATTGAGGATTTTTGTGTTTTATGATGTTTTGAACATCTTTGACGCTAAAATCGGTCATTTTAAAGCGTTTAAAAAGTAGCTCCAATACGCTCCAATGTTCATTTAGCGTATTTAAAACTTTCTTAGCTGGGATCATAACTTTCCAGAGTGTATCTTTTATGTGACGTTTATAGGAAATTAATTGGGCTTAGTCGTAGCGTATCCTATATGTAAGTGCTAGACTCCGCGCCGAATTACGTTACCTTTCTAAATTTTTAACTTTTAATTACAGGTTGTTTACGCATTATGGTTACGCCCATTATCCTTACCCTAATAGCGATTGCGTTTGTGCTTATCGTTATAGAGGATATCATCCATGTAAACAAGGCCAAAACCACCCTTTTTTTTGGTACTTTATGTTGGATTATCGCTTTTATCTCACCTATTCATGGTCAAAGCCCAGAAAATGTACAACATGCGCTAGATCATAACATTCTTGAAATCGCCACATTGTGGTTGTTTTTGATGGCTGCAATGACGTTTGTAGCTTATCTAAACTCTAAGGGGTTTATACAAAATATTGTGCATCGTGTTATGCCATCTCAGATCAGTGAGCGTAAGCTTATGTTCTTGGTAGGCATTGCCGCTTTTGTATTTTCCTCGATTTCAGACAATATTACCGCAACCTTGATTTCTTTGGCAGTAGTTATGTCGTTGAAGCTAGATCCAAAGAAGTTAATTAAGTATGCAACACTAATTATTTTTAGTGTTAACTCTGGTGGTGTGTCACTCATTACAGGAGATGTAACAACATTAATGATCTTCTTAGCGGACAAAGTTACTATTCCTAATTTATTGTTACTTGTCGGTCCTGCGCTGGTGAGTGTGGTAGCGCTGGCAGCTATGTTGTCTATCGGTATGAATGAGCAACTACGCTTTGAAAAGCAGATACAAAGACGGATAGAGAAAACGGATATAACGATTGCGGTGATATTTACTTCGACAATTTTTGCGACGTTATTTTTGAGTGTGCAGTATCAAGTGCCGCCTTTACTTACATTCTTATTTGGATTGTCGTTGATGTTTTTGGTTGCTCAATTCTTAATGCGCAAGAAAGATGTGAACAAGAAAATTATTGATTATATTCGAGAGATTGAGTATGACACTCTATTATTCTTTGTTGGTGTACTATTACTTGTTGGCGCGCTCAAAGAAGTGGGTGTCCTGGCCATGTTTACAGACCTGTATGTTTACATTGCACCAGAATATGCCAATTATTTAATGGGGTTACTCTCAGCGGCAGTTGATAACGTACCGTTAACGGCCGCTTTATTAAAGGCCGATATTGTGATGACGCCACAGCAATGGTTGATGTTTACCTATGCGACAGGGGTAGGTGGTTCAATGTTAGTGATAGGATCTGCGGCGGGAATTATCGCGATGAGCAAAGTGAAAGCACTGACGTTTATGAGCTACTTGCGTATGTTTTTATATTTGTTGATTGCATATACCATTGGCTATGCTGGGGCGTATGTCGCAGGGCAATTTATGTAGTTCACTACAAAAGGTACAATTTAGCACTTGACACCTAGACGTCTAAACGTTACTTTGTTTTTAGCCCGCGTAATATGCGGGCTTTTATTTTGCCTGTGTTCAGTAATGACGAGGCAAAATAAACAGAAGAGGTGCGATACTTAGGTATTTAGTGAAAGGTGACGAACGCCAAAGACCACTAAAGAGGGAAGTACTCGCCGAGGAAGCTCATAGCACGTCACTGTGAACTTTCGGTTTACGAGGTTGAATCCTTGGAACTGTCACCGTTTTGGTGGAGAGCTTCTGGCAATGGTTCCTTCTTGATTTGCAAAGCACCTTAATTGCCAAGTTCTCCTTATTTATTATGATTGCCCCCAATGCAGTCAAAAGGAGATATTATGAGTTCACAGTACACGGTCGCAAAGTTTGGTGGCACCAGTGTAGCCGATTTTGATGCCATGCACCGTTGTGCGCAAATTATTCACGATGACAATAATGTACGTGTTGTTGCTGTGAGTGCCAGTGCGGGAGTGACAAATCATCTAGTAACGCTAACGCAACAAAAAGCTGACGAAAGTGCACGTATGGCGTTAGTTGATAACATCATTAAAATTCAAGACTCGATTTTAGCCCATTTAACACTGGATGCGGATTTAGCACAGTCATTTAATTTAACCCTTGATGAGCTAAAGTCGTTGGCGTCTTTACCCGCGTTAAGTGCACAACAGTGTGATGAGATGTTGAGTTTTGGGGAGCGTTTATCATCATTTTTGTTTACCCAAGTACTCAGAGATATTGGCGTAAACGCCGAGCGATTTGATGTCCGTAAAGTGTTAAAAACTGATAACCAATTTGGTAAAGCCACACCGGATATTGCAGCGACACAGGTGGCGGCTCACAAGCACTTAATACCGTTGTTAGATGAGAAGGTGATTGTGACTCAAGGTTTTATCGGCAGCGATCCGTATAATCAAACAACGACGCTGGGACGTGGTGGCTCTGACTACAGTGCGGCTTTATTAGCGGAAGCTATAGAAGCAAAAAGTGTTCATATCTGGACTGATGTTGTTGGTATTTTTAGTACAGATCCGAGACTGTGTGTAAAAGCCACACCCATAGCCAAATTGAGTTTTGATGAAGCAGCAGAGATGGCTACTTTTGGTGCGAAGGTATTACATCCAGCAACAATATTACCAGCTAGCCGCAGTAATATTTCAGTGTTTGTCGGATCGAGCCGCGACCCACAAGCAGGCGGCACTTGGATTGAAAAAGACACATCATCACAAGCAGGGATCAGAGCTGTTACACAGCGGAAAAATCAAATATTGCTCACACTAAAGAGTCCTGAGATGTTACTTGCTAGTGGTTTTTTGGCGCGTATCTTCACGATATTGAGTGCTTATAATATCTCAGTGGACTTGGTAACAACATCAGAAATAAGTGTCGCGATCACGCTGGATAACGCATTGAACGCGTCACGACCTGAACTTGATCAAGATTGTTTAGAAGAGCTAAGCCAATTTTGTCATGTTACTGTTGAGAACAACTTAACACTGGTGGCTCTTATTGGTTCTCAGATCCAGTTACGTCAGCATGAAGTCAACTTAATGCAAGTGCTCAGTGATTTCAATATTCGACTGATTTGCCATGGCGCAAGTAAGCACAATTTGTGCTTTTTGGTTGAACAAACAGACTCGGATAATGTGGTTCAAGCCATTCACGCGAAGTTACTGGAGGCTGCGTAGCGGCTAGTATCTTTTTAGTAACAATAACTAGTAATTAAGTTTTAGATTGCATGGCGGTTGAATCCCGAGTAAAGTGACTATTACATAAACTGGGAGGCCGTCATGCAGTATCAAGATATCTATAATTTTTGGTTTGTCACTTGTTCAGAGTCTGATTGGTGGCAAAAGTCCGCGCATTTTGACATCAAAATAAAATCCCAATTTATGGTTCATTATAGAATGGCTGTACAAGGAGAACTCGCACATTGGCGAGCTGATCCTGTGGGCACTTTGTGTGAAATAATCGTGCTCGACCAGTTTTCTAGGAATATGTTTCGAGATACACCAGAGGCTTTTTCTGCGGATCCATTGGCGTTGTGTCTCGCGCAAAATGCCATTGATAAAGGCTTCGATAAACGCTTAAATGATACTGAGCTAAGCTTTTTGTATATGCCATTTATGCACAGTGAAAGTAAAATTATTCACCAACAGGCTGAACAGCTTTTCAGAGCTTTGCCTAATTATGAATTCGAGTTATCCCATAAGCGAATTATTGATCGATTTGGCCGCTATCCACATAGGAATCAAATATTAAGCCGCGTATCTAATGATGAAGAGCTACAGTTTTTAATGGAAGCTGGCTCAAGTTTTTAGACATTAATCATATTTGTTGCGCCTATTCTAAATTTTCGACTCGCTGTCGCATTTTTCAAACAGTTAAGTATAATCAGCGGTCCAAAACAATAATCATATAGACTCGTTATGGCTCAATTGCGTGATGGCTTTCAAAGTCGACTTGGCTTTGTTCTTGCGGCGGCTGGTGCTGCGGTAGGACTTGGCAACATTTGGGGATTCCCCACACAAGCAGCGAACCACGGTGGTGGCGCATTTTTGCTTGTTTATTTCATTGTGATATTTCTTTTAGCGCTGCCTGCATTGTATACCGAGCTATATTTAGGGCATCAAGCGCAGGCTAACCCTGTTAAAGCATTAAAACAAGCGTGGCAAGAAAAGGGACCGAATATTGGGGCCACGGCAGGCTATATTGGATTATTTGGTGCCATTGTAATGCTGAGTTTTTATTCTATCGTTGCTGGATGGATGTTGGCATACTCTATAGAACCGATTGCTCGCTTTTTGGGCTTTAACCAATTGAGTGCTTTTTTGGTGGGAGAATCCACACTTCGTAACTTTATATTTACACCTGTGATGTTGATCCTAACAGCAAGTATCATATTGAAAGGAGTGAAGTCAGGCATAGAAATCTGGTCTCGGCGTTTAATGCCAATGTTATTGCTGCTTTTAGTTGCACTCATTGTTTATATCGGCACGTTAGACGGTGCCGCGCAAGGGTTTCAAGCTTATTTGGTTCCTGATTTTTCACATATCACAGACCCCGACTTAATTATTGCGGCAATGGGTCAAGCATTTTTTTCATTGTCTTTGGGTGTTGGCTGTATGATGATTTATGGATCTTACCTGAAGCCAAACGCGAACTTACCAAAGCTCACTGCAAGTGTTGCGCTGTTAGATACAGGCGTTGCATTCTTAGCTGGTTTACTGATCATTCCTGCGATATTTGTTGCCCAACATAACGGGGTTGAAGTGTTCCAAGATGGTAAGCTAATAGGTGAAGGGCGCTTAATTTTTGCGGTTCTTCCTGAATTATTTGCCAGTATGGGAGAGGTGGGTTTAGTTGTAGGTTTAACATTTTTTGTTTTAATGTCGATAGCGTCACTGACATCAACTATCTCATCAACTGAAATACCAGTATCATTCTTAGTAGAAAACCACGGCTTAAAACGACATGTTGCAACATGGTGGGTCACAGCGACTATTTTAGTTGCTTCATGCCTTATTATCTTGAACTTTGACTGGATGTTTGGGCTCGTAATAAGCTTGTTTACGCAGTATCAGCTACCATTAATGGGCTTATTTTACTTTATTACAGTAGGGTGGATGTGGAAACGTGGTAACCAGTTACATCTCGAATGTAAAGGCCCACACTATTGGTTTGCCCAATATGTTCGTTTTGTTTGCCCTATTTTGATGACGGCGGTATTTGTAAACGTTGCACTTAAGTAGAGCGTATTATGCTACGGTCGACAATGGGTTGGGGGTAAACCCAACCCATTTCGTTTAATGTAACTTCATTTTTGGTCGGACAATTTTGAGCATTTTTTCACTCAGCCAAAGAATAAACGTACGGAGTGAGCCATGAATTGCGCGTTGATGCATTCTATACAGCGAGACATACATTAAGCGTGCAACTTTCCCTTCAATGAAGAAACTGTTTTTAGTTAAATTCCCCATTAAATTACCCACCGCGGTGAATTGAGATAGATTTACCAAAGACCCATGATCTTGATAGGTAAATTGCTTGAGGGGTCTATCAAACACTGCTGCGATTAAATTATGTTGGACACATTGGGCCATTTGATGAGCCGATTGCGCCCTTGGGGGAACGATAGAGCCGTCAGCTTGGGTGAAGGCACAGCAATCACCAATGACATAAATTTGATTATCAACGGTACTTTGTAAGTATGAGTTCACTTGGATCTGATTATTTCGAGTCAGTTCAAAAATGTTTAAATCTTTAATGAAATCAGGTGCTTTTACACCTGCGGCCCATACTTTTATATCTGCTGGTATCGTGGTTTGTTGCACAGTGGTAAAGGCGCTTTTAGATGCAGATGCTACTTGGGTATTTTCGAGTACGGTGACACCCAGTTTAAGCAGTTCACGTTTAGCCGCGCTTGCTATTCGCTCGGAAAGAGCAGGCAATATACGTGGACCTGCTTCAACTAAGCTTATTTGTAACTGATTTGCAGTCATATTGTTCATGCCGTACATTTTTAATAGCTGCGTAACATGATATAGCTCAGCTGATAACTCAACCCCTGTCGCGCCGCCGCCAACTATGGCAATGTTTAAGGGTTGGCTCGTATGGTTACTTTGGTGAATTCGGGTAAAATTATCTAATAGTGCGTGCTGGAAATTTTCCGCTTGAGCATGGGAGTCTAAAAAGAAACAATGTTCTTTTACACCAGGGGTATTAAAGTCATTGCTGACACTGCCAACAGCTAAGACCAGCTTATCGTATTGTACATGCCGTTCTGGGAGGATTTGTTGTTGGTTATCACCTAACAGTGGTTTTAATGTTAGGGTGTGTTGATGAGCGTCTAGGGCAATGAATTCGCCTAAAATAAAGCGAAAATGATGCTTTGCAGCGTGGGCAGAGTAAACGACGCCATCTAAATCAGCGTCAAGTGAGCCCGTTGCGACTTCATGCAATAATGGCTTCCAAATATGATTCCGGTTTTTATCAATGAGAATAATATCAGCGTATTGTTTTTTTCCTAATTTATGGCCCAGTTGCGTAGCGAGTGCTAAGCCACCCGCACCGCCACCAACAATCACAATCGTCGGGCGTTTTATAGACATAGTAATTCCTCATAAAGTAATAAAGGGCTACTATCAATATGCCTTTGAGTATTGATCATCAAGTAGTCCTTTATAACCTTGGGTAATGAGGCTACAACATCAATAACTTACCATACTTATTTGGTTGATTTAAAGGGAATAGTTAAATTAATGACGCTTGTTTCAATCGAGATCTAAATGCACTAGGTGTACAGGCTTTAATACTGAGAAAGCGGCGATTAAAATTGGAAATATTATTAAAACCACACTGGTCACTGATCACTGAAATAGGCGCCGAGCTACTTATTAATAATTTACATGCTTTGGCGATTCGTAGCTGATTAATGAATTCAGTAATGGTGCGCTCTGTGCGCTTTTTAAAAAACCTATGGAAGTGATTGGTACTCATATGTGCATACTGTGCGAGAGACTCAGCACTAAGCTGCTCACAGTAGTTGTCGTAAATGTAACTCATGACCTTTTCAAATTTGTCTTGTGCAGGGTCTAAGCTGTTAACAAATGAGAATTCTTGGCTCGATAATGTTTGAGCCTCACTTAAGCATAATGTATTAAGCAAGCTCATCAGTAGCGTAAAGCGTGTCAATGGGTCTGCTGCTTCCATCGCTTTGAACTGCAGAAAAATAGACTTAGCTGTAGCGGTACTAAAGCGAACACCGCACCTTGCTTTTTGTAATAATGTACTCAATGAATATAAGTCTGTGTTGTTTTGTATTAACCCTTCGAGCCACTTAACGGGAATTTGTGCAACATGTACTAATTGCTGCGAGCCATCTGGATTGGGAAGTGATTGCCAAGTATGTGGTAAATCGGGCCCTAACAGCACTAAGTCAAAATCACCATAGGGTGCAATATGATCCCCCACATGACAAACGCCTTGACTGTTTAGGGTTAAGCAAATTTCATATTCTGGGTGATAGTGCCAATTAAAGGGGATTTCATTTAGTTTATATAAACAATACCGCCATGAACAGTTGACGGAGGGAATAACCTTTTCACACATTGCTCTCATTAATAGCTCCTTTATTAAAGCGTCAGCACGTCGTTATCTATGTTGAATGGGTTGATTATTTATAGTGATACTAATCAATCAACAATTGCACCATATCACTCATAGAAGAAGGAAATGGTGAGTTTATAATGTTATCAGTTATTAATTATATATTAATTTATTGAGTGACAGCGATGTCAAAACGATAGGTTAGTATGTAAAAAGGTTTGAAATTGCCCACTGTTTGCGCGAATAGCTGCTGAAATAAGTCAGTACCAATTATTTGGTAGTAAACATTAACACTCCTAACTATATAAAAATTATCAGAGGAATGACATGAACAACAAGGCATCATTCAAACTCTCACACCTTACTTATGCTATTTTGGCTGGGCTGTTGTCGAGTAATGTATCTGCAGCGAGCGAATTACAAGCGCAAGAGTCCGTTGAAGTAATAGAAGTACGCGGTATACGCGCTTCGACAGAAAAAAGCTTAAATACAAAACGTTTTGCTGACGGGGTTGTAGATTCAATTACAGCGCAAGACATTGGTAAGTTGCCAGATGTTACCATCGCAGATTCATTACAACGAGTACCGGGCATACAAATTCGTCGAAATGCTGGAGAAGGGGCGACAATTAATGTGCGAGGGATGCCACAGGTTACCACGCTACTCAATGGAGAGCAGTTTTTAAGTGCGGGTTCGCTCACGAAAGTACAACCAGATTTCACTGATATTCCTTCGAGTTTAGTGGGGGCCATGAATGTTATGAAGTCACCTACAGCCGATACGTTAGCTGGGGGGATATCCGGTACTGTTGATTTGCAAACACGCAAGCCATTTGATTTAGCTGAAGGGTTCACTGGGGCTGCATCAATTGAAGCCGCACGGGGGTCGTACTCAAAGGAAACAGATCCAAAAGCAATGATTTTTGCTGGGTATAATGCTGATAGTTTTGCCGTACTTGCCACCGTATCTAAAGATGAAGTGACACTGGCAAATTATCGTCTTGGGGCAACCAATCATGGTTGGGTTGGTGCGCCTCAAGAGTCGGGGAATTGTTGGTACTGCCCACAAGCTGATATGAATGGGGATGGTGATACCAATGATGCCGAATATACCTACGTCAGTTATGGTATGGTCAATCGATTTACTGAGCGAGAAAGAACGGGCGCTAACATCAGCTTTCAGGCCGATGTTTCAGAAAATTTAGAGTTGAGTGCGGATGTATTTTATACAAAAATGGATGACGCTGACCGTCAACGCGGGTTAATGGCAGATAACGCGTGGGGCGGGCATTGGCAGTGGCAAGACCAACATGATCCCATAGATCGCGGTGATATACTCGCATCAGGCCATCGTTTATATACTGCACAAGATATTACCTTAAATGCGCCAAGAGTGGTTGCGCATTCAGAAAGTCATACCAATGAAAGGCAATCGACTAACTATAACGTTGAACTTGTTTATAAAGGAACTGGGGCTTTTTCAGGTAAAGCGCGGTTTATTACAGCGGATGCATCTCGCAGTCATACAGAGAATGTTGCGCAGGGGTATTTAACAAATGGCTTAGCCCATGGTCTCAGACGCAACGAAGGGAATGGTCCAATCGCTGTAAACCCAAACGGATATGGCCCAGACACCATTGCGATGCGATTCAATTTTAAGGGAGAGCATGCCATGTTGTTACCACCAGCTACATTGCAAGGTGAAACATTTGGCTCAAACATATCACGTTACTCGGTCACTTCAACTTATTCTGAAAATAACTATGATGAGGATGCATCACTCGATATTGTGCGTCTTGATGGCGAATATGAATTTGATCATACACATTTAAATAAAATGACATTTGGGATTCGTTTTGGCGAGCGTGATATTTCACGGGACCAATATGTTTTGCTTGCCCCATTAAACAACCCTGTTGGCGATGGGAGCGTTAATGTCATGTGGAAAGATCAAGGGCTGGCCGCATTTGATACTGATGGTAGTGGGGGTACGCCAAGTGCATCTGCGGGAGATTTGACGATGGGCTATGATAACTTGATTACGTTTTCAAGTTTGCCAGAGGGCTGGGTACAACCAGTATCAGATTTTGGACCAATCAGTATTGATAGCATTTATTTTATCGATCCTAAACAGTTAGATGACCCATTTGCATTTCAAAATAAGTTTTATCCGGGCAATATACGTGGCACTGTACCGGGCAGTTCGTACAAGGTGACAGAACAAACCCAATCAGTCTATTGGCGCAGTGACTTCTCTGGTGAAAATTATCGCGCAAATATCGGATTTCAATACATCAAAACAGACTTAGAGATTGTTCAGAATATCATTGGCGATTCTATCTGTACTAGTTGTCCTGGATCTGTTGCCGAGGATGCTGGAGATATCATCACGGATAAATCATTCTCTGACTTTTTACCGTCATTAAACTTAAGTGTCAATCTAAGTGAAGATGTTGTCTATCGTGCGGCATGGGGAAAGACCATGACGAAGCTGGATCTTGAACAGATTGCTGGAGGGTTGAGGATCAGTCGTACACGTGCCGGTGAAGACTTAGCTGCACGAGAAGGCATTTCACCTGATTTACTTATTGCAACGAATGCCACAATGCAAGGAAACCCTGATTTAAACCCATGGCGAGCTCAAAACACCGATATGGCAATCGAGTGGTACTTTTCTCCAAGTGCGATGGTGAGCCTTGGTATTTTTAACATAAAACTAGATTCTTTTATTGAGTCTAGTATATGGACCCAGCCTATGGCCGATGCTGACGGTGTTGTTCGTCGTGAAGTGTCTGTAAATGGTTTAATCAACGGGCAGGGAGGCACCATGAGTGGGGCTGAATTCTCGTATCAACAGGCATTTGACTTTTTACCTGGTGTCTGGAGTGGCCTAGGTGCGGCGTTTAATTACACCTATAGCGACAGTGAGAGTGGTCGGATAGATTTAAATGGGGATGCTTTACCATTAGAAGATAACTCAAAAGAGTCTGCTAATGCGGTTTTATGGTATGAAAAATCAGGGTTCCAATTTAGATTGGCTGCGAATTACCGTGCTAAACGGTTGGCTGAGATATCAGTGCCGTACGGTATGAGCGATACTGCGATTTGGACCGAACCGACGACTTATATTGATATATCTGCAAGTTATGACGTTCAAGATAATTTCACAGTATTTATGTCTGGGAGTAATCTGACTGAAGAGTATGAGACCAACTACGCGCAATGGAAAGACAATCGTATCTCTCAAAATATTTATGAACGACGCTTAACCTTTGGTGTTAGAGGGCGCTGGTAAGGTTTCTATTGATTGGCAAATTGAGGGTAACCCACCCACTTGATTTGTAGAGTCATGTTATTGATGTCTGAGCGCCTAAAGTCACTGGTTTTATGCGTTCAGTCCCTACAAAGTAACGCATTCATAATTTAAGGCAATGTCCTACTCCTTGAGTCATATGGTTTGTTTGCCCGCAGACCACGCGCTAGTGCCATTGCCTTATTCAATATTAAGGTTATTACCATGAATCCTAAATATGCCGTTGTCTTGCTGGTACTTATGACATTTTTTATGGTGTCGTTTATGACCAATATTTTAGGCCCCATTTTTCCAGAGTTGATAGCTGATTTTGGTATTGGCATTGCACTAGCGGGCTTTTTTCCATTTGCTTTTTTTGCAGCCTACGGGGTGATGTCTATTCCGGCCGGTCTATTGGTGCAAACTGTAGGCGAGAAAAAAACGATGCTGATTGCTTTTGTATTGGCTGGTACTGGCTCTTTGAGTTTTGCACTTTTCCCTAGTTTTACTATTGCAATGGTGGCGCTGTTTGCGATTGGCAGTGCAATGGCCTTATTACAAGTCGCGATTAACCCGCTGTTGCGCGTTAGCGGGGGGAGTCAGTATTTTGCTATGTATTCTGTCCTTGCACAGCTTATATTTGGTGTAGCTGCCACCTTGTCTCCATTAGTTTACAGCGTTTTTGTTGAGCGTATTCAAAAGGGCTCAGGGTTAGGCTTAATATTTAAAGGATTAGTACCGAATGGAATGGAGTGGCTGAGTATGTATTGGCTATTCTCGGTACTGTGTTTTGGTATGACACTTTATGTTGCAGTTACGCCATTGGTTAAAGTAACACGATGTGAAAATGAACTACTCACAGTAAAACAGAGCCTTGCATTACTGAAAAAGCCGACAGTTTTGCGGTTTTTCTTTGCAATTGTCGCTTATGTCGCCTTAGAGCAAGGCATTGCCAATTCCATTTCGTTATTTTTGCACTCTTATCATCAGGTAGACGTTCAGACCCAAGGCGCGTTTGCGGTGAGTCAGTTTTGGATGTTACTCACCTTGGGATGTTTTATTGGATTACTGTTGTTACGGTTCATCGACGCTCAAAAACTGCTCATGGGATTTAGTGCTGGAGCCGGAATCTCTTTAGTGGCAGCTCTTTTTAGTGATCAAGTGGGTGCAATATTTGGTTTTGCTACGATGGGGTTTTTCTTGTCAATTATGTGGTCGGTACTCGTGTCGTTGGGGTTAAACTCAGTACGGGTTGGCCATGGTGCGGTTACTGGCATTTTATGTACAGGTATCGTAGGTGGAGCAATGATATCACCCATACTGGGGGTAGCGAGCGAAGTGCTTAACTCACAACGTAGTGCAATGCTGTTATTGCTGATACCGCTGGCTTATATATTTAGTGTTGGAGTATGGGCTAGACCGTTAGTTAAAAACCATACCGCCAAATTGTTTAAGAAAAAAACGCAGGGGCAGCAATTATTATGAGTCATATTATATGTATAGATTTAGGAGGCACAAAAGCCCATGTTGCTCAGGTATCAAAGTCAGGTCTTGGCCAAGTATATCGCCATGATGTGCCACGTCATGGTACTAAACAAGAAGTCAATGACTTTATCGAGTATCTCGTTGAGTCAAATATGACACGTCAGAGCACGGGAATTGCGATCGGCGTTCCCAGTGCAGTGCGCATCAGCGATGGACATATTATCGATACAGTGAATATCCCAAACTGGCATGATGTTTCGTTAAAGCACAATCTAATGCATCGCTTTTGCGTAGAAACCTATGTGCAAAATGATGCAAATTGCTTCACCTTAGGTGAATATTACTACGGCCCTCACTTACCGACTGATAACTTAGTTGGCGTGACACTCGGAACAGGATTGGGTTCTGGAATCGTACTCAATGGTGCGTTATATACGGGGAAAAATGGTTTTGCTGGTGAATTTGGTAGTTTTCCTTATTTAGATGGCATAATCGAAGATTATACCAGTGGACAGTTTTTTAAGAGGTTCGCGACTGATGGCGCAAAAGAAGCAGAGAAGGCCAATCTTGGAGATTTAAAGGCACTAAATATGTTCGTTCAATTAGGCGAACACTTGGGTAATGCATTGGCACACGTCTTATTAGCATTTGACCCAGATAAAATTGTGTTAGGTGGCTCAGTGGCAGACTCTTTTCCTTTGTTCAGCCAAAGCATGTTTAGCACATTAAAACAACATAGTCATAGCGCATTGGCTGAGCATGTGCAGGTCCAGCCGAGTCGTTTGCAGTATGCCCCGCTACTAGGTGCTTATGCAGGATTCACCAATCAGCTTATTTATAGCAAGGAGCTATCGGATGTATAAATATGTGTTAGGGTTATTGACGTGTGCTATCAGCGTGAATGTATTTGCCATGAATCAACCGCAATTAGATTCAATGGCAAAAGATTTAAAAGTCATTTACACATTACTTGATGCGAATTCTGCTTGTCCGGCGAAGGTGCAACAATGTTATTTATCGGAATTGTCATTGACATTACCCTATGACCTTAAGAGTGATAACTGGGCTATCTATTTTAGTCAATTAATGCCTATTGTTCATAGCTCTAATAGCGAGTTTGAGGTCACGCATATAAATGGGGATCTACATCGCTTATCACCGTCAAAAATGTTTAGTGGTTTTGCTGGTGGAGATGCACATCGGATCCGCTTTTATACTCAAGACTCACAAATAACGCGCTCTGAGTTTATGCCAAATTATATCCTAGCAGATAGTGAGGGGGTATTAAGTGCTAAAGTCATCGCGAGTACAATCCCTACCGTTGACCCTGAAACAGGTTTGGAGGCTCAGCCATATTTGGCGCCTTTCAATACAATGTCTCAATTACGAATTCACGAGCGTGATAAAACACCGTGGATGGGGACTAAATATCTATTTGAAAATGCGTTACGGCCTGTACTGACTGAAGCGCCAATTGACATTATTCCAAAACCAAAGACACTGATACTCAGTTCAGAGCCGGTGGTCAGCATTAAAAATGGCATTAAATTATCACTGGTTAATATTAAGCGTGAAGGAATTTCACAGGCTTTATTCAGGTTGTCAACATTGGGTATTCATGAGCAAGAGCAGGGGTTTAATGTAAACGTCAAACGCACGACCACAGCAACGTTGGCGGAGCAAGCTTATACCTTGAAGATATCAGCGCAGGCTGTAAATATAGAGGCTGCAACTGAGCAAGGGGCGTTTTATGCATTACAAAGTTTAATCGGCTTATTGAATATAGAAACGCACACACTGCCTCAGGTTGATATAACTGACGCACCGCATTATATGTTTAGAGGTTTGCACATTGACAGCGCACGAAATTTTAGGTCAAAGCAGTTTATTTTAGAGACGATAACGCATATGGCCAGCTATAAGCTTAACCGGTTACATTTACATCTAGCAGATGATGAGGGCTGGCGACTAGAAATTGCAGGGCTACCTGAGTTGACGGAGGTGGGGGCGACTCGGTGCTTTGACCTATCAGAGCAACGTTGTTTATTACCTCAACTGGGGGCTGGTAATGCACCTGATGCAAGTATTAATGGCTTTTATAGTCGTCAGGATTATATTGATATTTTACAGCATGCGAAACGACACCATGTTGAGGTGATCCCTTCGTTAGACATGCCAGGTCACTCACGAGCGGCAATCGTATCAATGGAAGCACGCTTTGAGCGTTTGATGGCACAAAATCTTGAAAGAGATGCACTCAAATACCGTTTGGTTGAACCACAAGACTTGACTCGCTATCGCTCGATTCAGCACTATAGCGACAATACTTTGAATGTATGCTTAGAGCAAACTTATCAATTTATAGATAAGGTGCTCACCGAAGTGCAAGCATTGCACGACGCCGCTGAAGTGCCTTTAAAAATCTACCATATTGGTGCAGATGAAACCGCTGGTGCATGGCTGAATTCTCCTGCGTGTAGCGTACTTAAGTATTCAGAACCATCTTTAAATGGTTACTTTATTGAGCGTATTAGTAAAATAGTGACCGATAAAGGGGTTGCAGTTGCGGGGTGGAGCGATGGTTTAGATGATGTGCGGGTAAAAAATATGCCTCATGTTGTGCAGAGTAATGTATGGGGAACATTGGCTCATGGAGGCCATCAAGTTGCACACCGCCATATAAATAGAAATTGGAATGTCATTGTGTCAAATCCTGATGTGACATATTTCGATTTTCCTTATGAGTCACATCCAATGGAGCGAGGTAACCACTGGGCTACGCGGGCGGTGAATACACGTAAAGTTTTTGAGTTTATGCCTGATAACTTACCGGCACATGCAGAGCTTTGGCATAATAATTATGCACGTTCATATATCGCAGATGATACTTCGAGTAGATTAGAAAAAGGCGTAAATGCAAAAGGAATACAAGGACACCTCTGGTCTGAAATGATCCGTACAGATGAACAAGCAGAATATATGCTGTATCCACGCTTATTGGCGTTAGCAGAACGAGCTTGGCACAAACCAGACTGGGCGTTACGATACAAAGAAAGTCGCTCTTTCGATAAAAATACGACTTTTATGACGAAAGGTGCTCTGCAAGCAAGAGAAAAAGATTGGCAAAGATTTATTGCTTTAGTGGGTTTTAAAGAAATTCCTAAACTGGCTTCCCAAGGGGTGTTTTACCGCCTGCCAAGTGTTGCAGCTGGCAAAAGTGAGTCAGGTCAGTTAATGGTTTTTACTGAGATCCCAGGGTTTGATATTGAAGTAAAAACATTGAATGGCTGGCAAGCTGTCAGTCCAAAGATGTTGCACTCTACCGCGTTGGCTGTACGTGCTAAATTAGGAAGAAGAGTCGGTAGAGCCTTGCCTGTATCGGACCACGTTCTTGAATGAGTATGGTGTTATGAGAGCGTAAAGAGGCTTTTAGTGGGAGCCTCTTTTTTATGTGCTATATGACTTGATTCGTTAACGGTAGATCTGACGTGCACTCAGAGAGATTTTCAATGGTAACGTTGGCTATTTGTGTCAACGCTTCTTGGGTGAAGAAACCTTGATGACCTGTAACGAGTACATTTGGAAAGCTGATAAGTCTACTAAATATATCGTCTTGAATGATTTCTTGGCTACGATCTTTAAAAAACAACTCAGATTCTTGCTCGTACACATCAAGGCCTAAATATCCAACAGTTTGGTTTTTTAACGCGTAAATGCATGCTTTGCTGTCAATGAGTGCACCGCGACTGGTATTGATTAACATCACGCCGGGTTTCATTTTTCCAAACGCTTGCTCATCAAGCAAATGATAGGTCGCATCATTTAACGGGCAGTGCAAACTAATAATATCACTTTGTGTCAATAGCATGTCGAATGTTACTTTTGTATAACTGCCTTCCCCTATATTCGGATCATACACTAAAACATTTGCACCAAAGCCATTTAATATAGCAATCAACGCTTGGCCAATTTTCCCTGCTCCGACAATACCTACCGTTTTATTGTGCAAATTGAAACCAAGCAACCCATTGAGGTCGAAATTATCCTCTCTTACCCTGTTGTAAGCTTTATGTGTTTTTCTACTTAATGTTAGCATCAGGGCAATACAATGCTCAGCAACGGCTTCTGGGCTGTATGCAGGCACGCGAACAACTTTGATGTTTAATTTATTAGCAGTGGTCATATCAACATTGTTAAAGCCAGCACATCTTAGAGCAATAAAGCGAATACCCAGTGAGGCTAATATATTGAGTACCTGCTGATCAGCGGTATCATTGACAAATATGCACACGGCGTCAAACCCTTTACACAATGATGCTGTGTGTTCGGATAATGACTCATTAAAACACTTAATATTTAATTCTGGATGAGTACTAAGTGCTTTATCAAAAAATGGTTGTTCATAACTTTGCGAACTGAATAGGGCTATCTTCATTGTATAAATGGCTCTCTATAACCGGTCTTAGTGTATCTGGTTTGGTGCGAGGTGCGTATCTTGATACTAGCTCACCTTCTGAGTTTACTAAAAACTTAGTAAAGTTCCACTTAATTGCTCGGTTTTGTGAGATTCCACGAGTGTGTGATTTTAAGTAGTTAAACAATGGGTGTGCATCAGGGCCATTGACTTGTACTTTGTTACAAATCATAAAGCTAAGATCAAAATGACTGTTATAAAACTCTTTTAACATTGCATCTTCAAGTGGCTCATTACGGCCAAATTGATTACAGGGAAACGCTAGAATTTCAAGCCCAAACGAATGATATTTTTTATACATTTTTTCGAGCGCACTAAGCTGTGCTGCGAAGCTACATTTACTGGCAATATTGATAATGAGTACAGGTTTACCCTGCAATTGCTTCAATGCGATTGTTTCACCGTTGAGTAGCTGTACACTATAACGATAAATTGTTTCCATTTGACTCATACTCCTTCACGGGCATGTTGTAAGTAGTGTTTTAACTACCTTATTAGTGATTTAAATTTGCTATACGCCAATTACTTGGGGTATAAAAACTCCATTGTTAATACCATAGCAGCGAAATAGGACAGAATTATGTCAATGAAAGTGGCGTTTATCGGATTGGGGGTAATGGGATATCCAATGGCTGGACATTTGGTCAGCGCAGGATACGAAGTCACGGTGTATAACAGAACAACAGCAAAAGCACAGCAATGGACGGAGCAACATGCAGGTAACTATGCTCAAACACCGAAACTAGCGGCTAGCGGTGCAGACATCGTGTTTATGTGTGTCGGTAATGATGATGATTTACGGTCTGTCGTTTATGGCGCAGATGGGGTACTCGCCGGTATGCACCCTGGGGCTATTTTAGTCGACCATACGACGACCTCGGCAACGGTTGCATGTGAGGTTGCAGCGGTGGCAGCAAAACAAAATATCTCATTCATTGATGCGCCAGTATCTGGTGGGCAAGCTGGTGCGGAAAATGGGGTGCTTACGGTGATGGCTGGTGGCGACCAAATAAGTTTCGAGTTAGTTCAACCAGTGATGGCTGCATTTAGTCGTTTTAGTCAGTTATTGGGTGATGTCGGCAGTGGGCAAACTTGCAAAATGGTTAATCAAATATGTATTGCTGGTGTGGTACAGGGATTGGCTGAAGGCTTGCACTTTGCTAAACAATCAGGGCTTGATGCTGAAAAGGTTATTGAAACGATTTCTAAAGGAGCTGCGGGCTCTTGGCAAATGGAAAATCGTTATAAAACAATGATTGCAGGAGAGTATGACTTTGGTTTTGCAGTAGATTGGATGCGTAAAGATTTAGGGATTGCACTAGATGAGGCACGTAATAATGGCGCTTCTTTACCATTGACGGCGACGGTTGATCAATATTATGCCGATGTACAAGCATTAGGTGGCGGTCGTTTTGATACATCGAGCCTACTGGCGCGATTAGATGCATTGCATCAGGTCAAGAAAAAGCAATAGGTGTGCTCTAAATTGGAAGGAATGACGGGTTAACCGCCATTCCTGATTGAACTACTGAGCGTTATAGCGTTCTAGCATAACCGCAATGGCTTGCTCTACAGCTTCTCTTGCTTGTGTTGTACTTCCGTTTGTAACCGCCAGTAATGCAATATTCTCTTCTGGAATGATGAGGTTATCAAGGTAAAATGATCCAGTAAATCCGTTATGGTGAAACTGATTGTTTTCTTTTAATATCCACCCTAATCCATAGCTTTCACTGACAGGTGAATGCATGTGAGCGTAACTGTCAGTACTTACAATATTACCTTTGCCCATTGCACCAGATAAGTGGGCTTGTAAGTACAGTGATAAATCGTGAAGGTTGGTATTTATTGTGCCAGCAGGACCGATGACTTTTGGAAGGCTAACCCTATCAGCTGCGGTGATTGCATGCCACTGTCCGTCACGTATCTGATGACCACTTGGTTGATTGTCAGGATCCATAAAGCTAGCAGTACCAAAATCAATAAGGTTCATCTCTAAAGGAACGGCAATTTCCTGAGCAACAAGCGCTTCCCAAGATTGACCCGTAACACGTTCTAACATGTGACCTGCGAGTACATATCCGGCATTACTATATAAGAATGTACCTTTCGTGGTTTCAGGTTCTGTATTAAGTAGCTCAATGGTCCATGAATACCTTTGTTCTGTCATTGATCTTTGATCCATATGCCATTGACCAGTAAACATACTGTCTAAATCTCGCTTTAACCCAGACGTCATTGATAATAAATCTCGAAGTGTAAGGTGTTCATATTCGGGTTTAATTTTTCCAGATAATTCAGGGAAGATTTCTAATACATCACTTTCTAGTGAGATCAACCCTTGTTCAACAAGCCGGGATGCAACTGTTGCCGTGATTGATTTAGTGAATGACCCAATTGACCAACGATCTTCAGTCGTGACGAGTGTTGGTTGACCACTGATACGATACCCACTCACATCCATTTCTAAAAGTGCATCACTACTGACGATAAAAGCAGCCAAAGCCGGCATGTTGTATTGCGTACGTATTGCTTCGAGTTCTTCATGGAGTTTTTCGTCTCCAGTTTTACCATAAAGCAGTTCAGGCTCAGTTGCTTTTAATTTTGGTTGCTCAGTATAGCTGGAAGAATCGCTGCCACATGCAATTAATAGGGTTAGGGTAATGAACACAATGATAGAGTGCACAAGACCGTTTTTAATATTTAAATACACAAAAATTCCTTGTTGATTTTAAAACCAACAATTGTAAACTATTTATATTTCTTTGTGGTTAAAATGAATACAAAAAGTTTTTTGTATTCAAAGGTTAGATTCTTGGTGGTTGAAGAAAGGGGAGCGCCTTCATCTTTATCTCCCCCAGTATTAAAGCCCGTTAACTTATATTGCCAATCAATAAGTCAAGGAGCAGAGGGGTCCGTTAGGTGACTTTAGCCTCCATTTTAGTTTATCAGCATGATGATGTAATAGACTCAGCAAGCTCATACTTCAAACCCAGACATAAAACGATTAAGCTCGTTGGCTTGGTGCGATAAACTATTGCTTGATGAATTGGCCGTTTCAACGAGCATTGTGTTCTTCTGTATAATGCCATCCATCTGTTTTATAGCAACATTGACTTGTCCAACACCATTAGATTGTTCAGTGCTGGCAAGTGCTATATTTTCCATTAGTTGGGATAGTTGTTTAATACTACTCACAATGTGGCCGAGCGTTTGACCTGACTCAGTGACTAGCTGCACTCCATGGTCAACCTTCATCGCGCTGTCATTGAGTAAAGTTGATATTTCTTTAGACGCATTTGCACTGCGCTGGGCAAGTTCACGTACTTCAGCAGCAACAACAGCAAATCCTCTTCCAGATTCGCCTGCTCGAGCAGCTTCTACCGCCGCGTTGAGTGCAAGTAAGTTGGTTTGAAAAGCAATCTCGTTAATGACCTCTATAATACTCGATATTTCATTGGAGCTATTACTAATTTCTTTCATTGCGTTGACGGTTGAATGAACGAGTTCACCACCTTGTTGGGCTTGTTTATCAGCTTCAGTCGCCAAAGATGCTGCTGAGTGCGCATCTTTGGAGTTGATGGAAACCGTGTGGGTGATATCACTCATCGACGCGGTGGTTTGTTCAATGGATGCCGCTTGTGATTCTGTGCGTGCACTTAAATCATTCATACCCAGCTTTATTCCATTTGCCGAGCCATTAATTGTATTGGCTGTGGTGCGTATTTGACTGACCATCTTTGCAAGGTTTGATACAGATGTATTAACAGAGTGCTTTAAAGTATTAAAATCACCTTGATATTCACCTTCCACAAGTTGCGTTAAGTTACCTTCAGATAGTGCATGCATGACCGATTTGCATTCATGCAAAGGCTTAGAGATCGCATCAATTGTTGAATTTATCCCACCAACGATAACGGAAAATTCCCCTTGATGTTTAGAAGCATCGACTCGCTGTTCAAGTTGCCCTTTGCTGGCAGCTTGCGCCAGCTCAGTGGTGTCTTTTACCATACTTTTAATCGCATCAATTGATGTTGTTAAGCTATTCTTAATTTGTAGAAAGTCGCCTTGGTAGCTATTACTAATATCTGTAGGTAATTGTCCTTTGGCTATGAGATCTAAATAATCAGCGGTCAAGCGTACAGGCTCTACAATCACATCTAATGTGGTGTTAAACCCTTTTACGATGCTCTGGAAATCACCTTGATGCAGGTCAATATCAGCACGTTTTGAGAGTTCACCTTGACTGGCCGCTTCCATTAACATATTGGTATCCGCGATGAGCGCGTTGATTGCACCAGTTGCTGTTTTGAGGCTATGATTTATTTCTAGAAACTCACCGCTGTAATCTCCGTGAATAGCATCAGGCACTTGGCCAATTGCAATTAAGTTAAGGGTATCTTTGGTTTGTTTGATAGGAAGGGCAATGGCATCAAGTAGTGAGTTTATGCTTTTTGCGAGTGTATGCATAAAGCCGGTAAATTCTGTGCTATCCAAGCGTGTGGCAAGCTGTCCTTGAGATGCTGATTGAATGATTTTTCCTACTTGTTCTTCTGCGTAGCGCTGCTCAGTCAGATCGGAGAGTTCATAAACAATGCCCAATAGGTGTTTTTCTTCATCGAAAACTGGGCCCGCGACAACATTAAATATCACAGATTGGTAATTTACTTCGCATTCAACTTGGTGCGTGTGAGCATCACGGAGTGTGCCATAGCAGCTTTGTTGATCAAAAAAGTGTTCTACATTGGCTTCATTTAATGATGTGACATTGGGTTGAGTGGTTTTTATTTGATCTTTATAGCGAAGAAATAGACGCTCACACTGGTGATTGGAATAAATGATTTTACCGTTGCCATCACTTAACATCACAGGCGCTGCGGCATTATCAAGTGCTTGTTTAATTCTTCCATTTTCTTGAGCTTGGGTTTGTTGTTGCACCATTTGCAGTTTGAGGTCATCGGTCATAGCCAGTAAATTTTGCTGCATAGTATTGAGGTTATTTAACAGTAAACCAATTTCATCATTGTCGTGTCCATGAATATCGTTTGCCAAATTCCCGCTAGCAATTTGTTCAGCTATGCTGGAAGCTTGGCGAATAGGATGCGTGATCAACCTTTGAATGAATAACGTCATAAGTAGGAGTATTACTGAAGACAAAATAAACATCATGACCATACTTTGAAATAGCACTTGCTCTTTTTTTGCAGTGAGGGCAACAGAACGATCAGAAACTAAATGGGTGATCGCAACGTTGATATCACCAAGGAGCTTAGCCGACAAGCGGTCTATACCTTTTACTGCTTTATCGCCTATTTGGGTGTTAAATAAGGATGCACTATATTCATTTAATCCTACTCGATATAATACCCCTAGCTTTTGGTGTTCTTTTTGGAAACTAGCTAATTGGTGAATAATAGAATCAGGGAGTGTATGGGTATCTAGCAGCACTTTAATATTATCTTGTATCAGTTGTTCATTTTTTTCGAACCGTAGCCAATATTTTTCGTATTGCTCTGGTTCACTGCCTCTGATCAAGACATTTTTCCATTCTTGAACTTGTGTTTTAAACTGGCTAGATATCAGACCGACTTGCTGGCGGGTAGATAATTCATTGTTTATTAATGAATCTAATTCTGCTGCGACATTTTTTACTAAAAATAAAGTCACTAACGCGCCAATGAGTATTATTGACATACCACTGATGACACACAGCATTAATTTGGCTTTTACACTATTCATACGTATCTTCCTTGCAAGGTTTTATTTTGCATCATTACCAAAATATAGTAAAAATTCTCATAAACTCAAATACTTGTTGTAAATAAATGACATATATATGACAGGCATGCGTAGGTATTTAGTGAAGGTAAAAAGGCGAAGTAGGGCATAAGCTGATGGCCTATGCCCCGTTGATATTAAAGTGTTTTCATGAATTCAACGAGTTGCCATTTTTGCGTATCGTTTAGGTGGGTGCCATAGCTATGGCCTAAGTTAGAGTTACCAGCTCTAATTTTGCCATTGCTATCAGTGACTTTAAACAAATTCAACCCTTGATGCGTTTCATAACCTACGTTGACAGGATCAAACTCTCTACTACCGACCCAAAAAGTGTTAGAGCGAGCTTTGGGAGTTTGTAAAAGCTCCCATAAATTTGCGACAGAACCGTTGTGTAAGTATGGCGCGGTTGCCCAAATACCATTTAAAGGTCGTCCTTTATATACACCATTGTCCAAGGTGCCATCTATACAGTCAGTAGCGGCAGATTTTGCTTTGCTATTACGGGCTTTTAGATGCTCAGATACCAGTGCCTCAAATTCAGCAAGCCCACTGAGCTTTTTGCCATTGGCTTGTCTACGTTCAGCAATATTACCTGCTTTTAATGCAAGTGGAATATCTTTAAGCACCAGACCTACAACACCATTTACAGGAATATCAATCGCATTACCTGTTGGCCCGAACTTATCACCAATTAAAATACGCTCTTTAGTTCCTTCTAGAATAAGCGTGTTCGCCATATGGCATGATGCGTTGTAAGCCGTTACAGGATCAGTGCCTAATTCACTTATCAGGGTTTGGTTTGCAATGTAGCGTTTCAACTCATCTTCACGCGGAACAATTTGATGACAGCTCGCACATTCCGCTTTATATAACAGTGCGCCAGCGGCGGCTTTATTGTTGTCTATCGCAGGGAAGTACTGGACAGGCCATTGTGGTGACTTGAGTGTTTTAACCCATGACTCAAGGTAGCCTAGACCCATAATATCAACGGTTGAAGAATAGCGAACCTTTTTACCCCATAAACGTTGCCATATGGGCGCCTCCTTAATATCTAGGCTACCAAATACACCGACGACCTCGCCAATATTTCTCACCAGAGGTCCTACAATAGGGGTGTTAGGTGCAGAAGCATTCCATTGTACAACATCGGATTGATGGGTTCCCCATAAGAATGGATATGATACAGGGCCTGTCGGCGTGTTTTTATTTGTAAGGTCATGTAGAGCAAAGGCCGTTCCGGCGTTTTGTATATTGCCAAAAGCATCAAGCCGTG
This sequence comes from Pseudoalteromonas sp. MMG005, assembly GCF_018101015.1. Lineage (NCBI taxonomy): Bacteria > Pseudomonadati > Pseudomonadota > Gammaproteobacteria > Alteromonadales > Pseudoalteromonadaceae > Pseudoalteromonas > Pseudoalteromonas sp. MMG005. The sequence goes on from NZ_JAGJEK010000009.1 coordinate 164,735, forward strand.
CATAACTTGTGAAATCTTCAGGGTAGTCTGTTGGTAGTGCATTAACAGTTTGGCGTTTTGCAGAAGCCAATGCAATGTCTTGGAGGCGAGTTTTTAATTGTGCTACATCATTGTCCGTTCTATTTGGGCCGAGTACATTTGCTGCAAAACGCTCAAATTTGGCTGTGTCAGCTAGGGTTTTATCCATAGCTTCAATCAGTTTTTTGAAAAAAAGTACAAAATTACCGAGTGTCGGCGCACCTTCGATGAGTATTTTTGTCCCTTTATAATCTAATTGGTTGGTATGACAAGCTGCGCACGTCATACCAACCCAGCTTTCACCTGTTGTTTGATTATTATGCAATGCAAAGCCTATGGGAAGACCACCAGGATTTGACTGTGATGCTTGCATCGGCAAGTAACGTAACATCTCCATATGATCCGTGTGGCGAAATAGTTGCTCACTTTCTGCTTGTTCAAGCCATACAAACCATGTGTAGGGAATGATTTGTGCGCCTTGATTAGTAAACCAAAAATCGTTTCTTATTTGCTCGCTCCAGCCTTGATCTAACCACACCCGTTTAATTTCACCACCTTCTGCTGGTGTTATTTTTGGTGGGTTAACGGGTGGTGCGGATTGTTGTGTACTGCAGCCAACGACCGTGACGAGGCCTATTATGCTAGAGAGTGTAGCAATACGTAACTTGCTCATTGCATCTGTCCTTACTAATTGAAGTGGGCAGAGCATAGGTCTAAATGTTAATTTTATCCATTACAGAGCATTACATTAATTTAACGTTGAAAGTGTAAGAAGGGGGAAGGGAAAATATAGAAGAAAAAATGGAACCAAAACTATGTTTGGTTCCATTTTCCGAAGCGCGAATTAAAAGTAGGCGCGTAAGCCTAATTTTAAGTTTCTACCCGGTAAAGGGGCTTGCTCTTTTATGAAGGAGCTATGTACAAAGCCAAGTTCATTGGTCAAGTTGTCAATATTAGCGTAGCCAACAAAGTCGATACCCTGTGCCGAGAAATCATACTGAAAGCTTGTATCTACCAATGTATAACCATTAGTTTTACTCTCATAAGCAGCAATATCTGATTGGCTATTATAACGTGTTATTGTCATATTCGCTTTCCAACCTGCATGCTCATATTCATATTTCACGCCAAGCTTATTACTTGGGATCCGAGGTAGATATTGGTCATTGTCTAATTTAGCTGTTAGCGTGTCAGCGAATACTTTCACACGGTTTTTATCATTGATCCGATAATGTGCATCTAGCTCAACACCATAAAGTTCAGCATCATCACTGGCAAACTTAAATACTGGTAATGCGCCTTCATGGAAATGATCTGCGTTTTCAATACCATGTTCAGAGGTAAACATTAACCCTGTATTTTGTTGATAGTAATAATTAGCAACATCATTATAGAAAACATTAATGGTATAGCCAAAATCACCAATAAAACGACGTACGCTGAAATCAATATTAGTGGCCGTTTCTTGCGCAATTTCTTGCGGTTCGAAGTGCACTTCACCATCTTCAATTACATAGCCAAGGCCTAGCTCGTAAGTACGAGTAGCAATATGGGTACCATTTGACAATAGTTCGGCCGTTAGGGGAGCTCGCTCAGAACGAGAAACATTAAATGCGACGTTATGCCCTTCTGTAAAATTGTAAACACCACCAATTGAAGCACTGATATTTGTCATGTCTAATTGATAAGCCACTGATTCATATTCTTTGTGGTCGTCATGTCCGTGGTCGTCGTGATCATCATGGCCGTGGTCGTCGTGATCATCATGGCCGTGGTCGTCGTGATCATCATGGCCGTGGTCGTCATGATCATCATCACCGTGGTCGTCATGATCATCGTGATGCGCTTCAGTTGTTACTAAGCTAGATAGCTGAAAATCTTCAATACGCGCACCAAGCTCTAGCGTAAAATCACCAAACGTGCGTTCTTCAAGTAAAAACAGCGCATGAGATTTTGTTTCTGTTGCTGGAGTAAATGCTTCGGCACCATCAGCTTTATAGTCGCTATCTGCGTAATGGTATCCTACAATACCGTGCCATTCACCGATACGATGTTCTATGCCGGTGCGTAACTCTGTGGTTTTGTTTTTGAATGTTGTGCCAATACTGCCATGCTCAATCTCGCTATGCTCATAGTCCGTATAACCCGCTCTTACATTAATTGATTCAATCCATTCGTTATGAAGAGAGTAGTTAAAGAGAGCTTGCCAACGGTCTTGTTTTACACGAGCAAATACACCTTGTTCAGCGCTTTCATCTGCATGATCATCTTCACCTTCATGCTCGTCATGTTCATGGCCTTCATGGTCATGACCTTCATGACTATGGGCAGGAATACCGTAATCTGTATCAATTCGACCGAAGCTTAAACCCAGTGTTAAATGTTCATTTACGTAACTAGTACCAAAATTAACTTGCTGAGAATCTATAAAAGTATTATCTACCTTTTTAGCCGTTTCAGGTGACTCATTGTGATCATCATGCTCACCCTCGTGCCCGTGATCATCATGTGCGTCATGATCATCTTCGCCATGCTCGTCGTGTTCTTCATGCGGTAAGTTAAACTCAGGCGTGTCATAATCACCACCTTTGCGGCTTACGCCGTCAAAATGGAAATTAAAACCGTCAGATCCAGTTTCAAGCATTGCAGCATAGGTATTGGTATTAGATACCGTATCGTGGCTATACTCAGCGGCGCCAGACAATGACTCTATAATGTCAGTAGGAATACGATTATCGACCACATTTACAACGCCACCAATCGCGCCTGAGCCATATAACAATGTCGCTGGCCCACGAAGCACTTCAATTTGTTGTGCGGATAGACTGTCGTTTGTATTTGCGTGGTCAGGGCCAACGCGAGATGCATCACTGCTGTCTAATCCGTTTTGAGTAATTTTGACACGAGGACCGTCTAAGCCTCGAATAATAGGGCTCGAAGAAACAGGACCAAAGTAGCTTGCATTGATGCCAGGTTGACCTTTCAGCGTTTCCCCAAGAGTTGGCTTGGCTGCGTTTTTCAATTCGTCACCAGCTAATACTGTCACTGGAGACGCCATTTCAACATTATTTTTGTGTAACGCAGATGCATAAACAACCATACTTTCAACAGCACTAGGCTTTAGTACGACGGTTACATAAGCGTTATCGGTTGTTACTGGTAAGCGTTCATCTAAATAATTGTTTTTGGTGATATGAAGTTGTGAGTCGGCATCGACATTAATTGTAAATTGGCCGTTTTTATCAGTAGTTACTGACTGGCTTTTACCATGTAAGTGTACTTTTGCTCCACTTACTGGCTGATTGTTATTGTCGAGTATTTTACCTTTTACATCTGCGGCAAATACGTTGCTTGAGAAAAGTGCAGTAACAATTGCACTGCTGATAAGAGACTGCTTCATCATAATTTATTAGACACTAACGTTGAGGTTGAATTAATTCGTGACAATATAACACCACATAATTGGCAGTTCAATGATGTTATACTATAACCTCAAATATTTTTGCTAAAATCGACACAAAGTCTATAGTTAGAGCGTGACAGAGTAGGGAGATTAACATGATCAAACCTTTTGTTTTTAAAGCGCGCGTTAATGTGGCTGACTTATTTCATCATGCCAATCACCAAGAAGTGTTTACGACTGCGTTACAAAAGTCTGAATCTCTTGAGCATTTTGTACTTAAAATAGTAGGATTGTGCGCGATATCTTATGATCAAAAAGCAAATTTAAACGCCAACTCAGACAAACAAAAGCCGGATGTATGGCTGGAAGATGATACTGGCTATATTACCGTGGCTTTGTATGCAAATACCCTGGAGTTCGATGAGATCATACGACTCGCTAAATTGTTTGGTAAATTGGTGATTTTAATAAAAGAAAATGATGTGTGGTTTGATGAGGTGTCGCAAAGATTACATTTGATAGATAATTTAAGTGTTTTTTCTCTTGAAGCACAGTTTGTAGATGCATTAAGTGATGCATTAAGTCGCAGCTTGCATTGGGATGTGGTGATTGAACAAAATCAACTGAGCATTAGTGATAAGCATGAATACTATGAAACCAGTGTTGCTCAACTGCTCTAAAACCCGCTAGGGGCAACTTGTTTCTATAGCAGCGTAATTTTAATGTTAGAGAGGGGGCGAGAGCAGCATAGTAATATCTCTCCTTCTCGTACAAAAGCGAGAGGCTCTTGATTATAGGTGATTTTCCCCTCATTAAGCTGTGCTCTGCACGCCCCACAAAACCCTTCACGACATTGATATGGTACATCTATATTTGCAGCTTCCAATGTATGTAATAGAGTTGGGGAATGAGCCACAAATTCAAGTGGCTCATCGTGATCTGTTATCGATATCACAGGGTAGGGTTTTTCAACCATTACAAGTCAAAATCACCGAAGTCAGAGGCATCAACCTTTGAGTCTATTTGTCCAACAAGATAGGAGCTAATTTCAGCTTCTTGTGGTGCAACTTGGACATTATCTGAAATTAACCACGCATTGATCCAAGGGATTGGGTTAGATTTTTTTTCAAATTGTGTTGGTAAGCCGACGGCAGTCATACGTGTATTAGTGATGTACTCGACATACTGGCATAAAATATCTTTATTTAGGCCAATCATTGAGCCATCTTTAAATAAGTACTCAGCCCATTCTTTTTCTTGCTCAGCAGCTTCTACAAACATCGCGATTGCTTCGTCTTTACATTGTGCAGCGACGATTGCCATTTCAGGGTCGTCCTTGCCTTCTTGCATTATGTTGAGCATATGTTGTGTACCAGATAAATGGAGTGCTTCATCACGCGCAATTAACTTAATGATTTTTGCATTGCCTTCCATTAACTCACGTTCTGCAAAAGCAAACGAACACGCAAAGCTGACGTAAAAACGAATAGCTTCTAAGATATTTACCGACATGACGCAAAGGTAAAGTAGTTTTTTCAACTCGAATAAACTAATTACAACAGTTTTGCCATTGACCTCATGTTTACCCTCACCATACAAGTTAAATAGGGAGACTTGCTCAATCAAAGCATCATAATAACGCGTGACGGCATCAGCACGCTCATTAATTTTGTCGTTGCTGACAATGTCATCAAAAATAAGTTCAGGTGACTGCGTTACATTACGAATAATGTGCGTATATGAGCGACTATGAATTGTTTCGCTGAACGCCCATGTCTCAATCCAAGTTTCTAATTCAGGGATAGATACAATCGGCAATAGTGCAACGTTAGGAGAACGACCTTGGACACTATCTAATAGTGTTTGGTATTTCAAGTTACTTAAAAATATATGTTTCTCGTGTTCAGGCAGTGCCTGAAAATCTATTTTATCTTTACTCACATCGACTTCTTCTGGTCGCCAGAAAAAGGACAGTTGTTTTTCAATCAGCTTTTCAAAAATAGGGTACTTTTGTTGGTCATAACGAGAAACGTTTACAGTTTGGCCAAAAAACATTGGCTCCTGTAGTTGATCGTTGTGTTTTCTGCTAAACGTAGAATAGGACATAGTTAATACTCGATACTAAAGAGGGCGGGCCGAAAAGGCCCGCTAAAGCTTAAATTTTACACGCGCCGCCTTCACAGCCATCATCTTCAACTTCTGGTTTCATTTCATCATGAGCATCAGAAGCGCCATCACGGGTATTATGATAATAAAGCGTTTTTACCCCTAATTTGTATGCAGTAAGCAAATCTTTCAGCAGTAGTTTCATTGGAACTTTACCACCTTCAAATTTATTCGGGTCGTAGTTGGTGTTAGCAGAAATAGTTTGGTCAACAAATTTTTGCATAATACCAACGAGTGCAAGGTAGCCATCGTTAGACGGAATGTCCCAAAGCAACTCATAGTTGTCTTTCAAGCGTTCATACTCTGGAACGACCTGCTTTAAAATGCCATCTTTACTTGCTTTGACACTGATATGACCCCGAGGTGGTTCAATACCATTGGTCGCATTTGATATTTGCGACGATGTTTCAGATGGCATTAAGGCTGATAGCGTTGAGTTACGCATACCATGTTCTTTAATGCTGGCACGTAGCGCGTCCCAATCAAGCTTTAATGCTTCATCACATACTTTGTCTAGATCACGCTTATAGGTGTCTATGGGCATAATGCCTTGAGAGTACGTAGTTTCATTAAATAATGGACATGCGCCGCGTTCTTTCGCCAAAGTATTTGATGCTTTCATTAAATAATATTGAATTGCTTCAAATGTTTGGTGTGTCAGGCCATTAGCACTGCCATCTGAATATTTTACACCGTTTTTAGCAAGGTAGTAAGCGTAGTTGATAACACCTATACCGAGTGTTCTTCTACCCATTGTCGCTGTATGCGCAGCCGGCACAGGGTAATCTTGGAAATCCAGTAAGTTGTCGAGTGCACGTACGGCCAAATCAGCAAGCTCATCAAGCTCGTCTAATGATTCGAGGGCGCCTAAGTTAAATGCCGACAGTGTACACAATGCAATTTCGCCTTCCGCATCATTTACATTGTTTAGTGGCTTTGTCGGTAATGCTATTTCTAGGCACAAATTAGACTGGCGAATAGGAGCAACTTTCGAATCGAACGGGCTATGCGTATTACAATGATCAACATTTTGCAGATAAATTCTGCCCGTGCTTGCGCGCTCTTGTGCAAACATAGAGAATAATTCGATGGCCTTTATACGTTTCTTACGAATAGATTCATCTTGCTCGTACTGCACATATAGTGATTCGAACTTGTCTTGATCTTCAAAAAATGCGTCGTATAAGCCCGGTACGTCTGAAGGACTAAATAGCGTGATGTAATCATCTTTAATCAAGCGGGCATACATAGTTTTGTTAAACTGTACGCCGTAGTCTAAATGGCGAACTCGGTTTTCTTCAACACCGCGGTTATTCTTTAGAACCAGTAAATTTTCTACTTCTAAATGCCAAAGTGGGTAGAACAATGTGGCAGCACCACCGCGTACACCACCTTGTGAGCAGCTTTTAACAGCAGTTTGGAAGTGCTTATAAAATGGAATACATCCAGTATGGTATGCCTCACCGTTGCGAATAGGGCTACCTAAAGCACGAATTCTACCTGCATTTATACCAATACCTGCACGTTGGCTCACGTACTTAACAATCGCGGACGAAGTCGCATTGATAGAATCTAAGCTATCACCACACTCAATGAGTACGCATGAACTAAACTGACGTGTTGGTGTACGTACACCCGCCATAATGGGGGTTGGTAATGATATCTTGAATAATGAAATTGCATCGTAAAAGCGTTTGATATAATCAATACGCGTTTCTTTTGGGTAATCAGAGAATAAGCTTGCGGCAACTAAGATATATAAGAACTGAGCGCTTTCATAGATTTCTCCGGTTACTCGGTTTTGTACTAAATATTTACCTTCGAGCTGCTTAACCGCGGCATAGCTAAAATTAAGATCTCGAGAATGATCTAAGTAAGCATCAAGCTCGTGTAATTCTGCTTCTGTATAATCAACCAATAAATGTTGATCATAGCGCTTGTCTTCGACCAATTTAGTAATGTGATCATATAAGCGAGGTGGCTCAAATTGACCATACGCTTTTTTCCGAAGGTGGAATATGGCTAGTCTGGCAGCAAGGTATTGATAGTCAGGAGAGTCTTTATCAATTAAATCGGCAGCGGCTTTTATGATTGTTTCATGGATGTCTTCAGTGCGAATGCCATCATAAAACTGAATATGTGACTTAAGTTCAACTTGTGACACAGAAACATTATTTAGACCTTCCGCAGCCCACGTGATAACGCGGTGGATTTTATCTAAATCGAGCGGCTCTTTTCGGCCGTTTCTTTTACTGACAGATAGCTGTTGGTTCATAGTTGTGCCTGTATTCCTTCGGAATGTGTATTTTTATATTGATCGCTGAGACAACAATTGCTTAGCTTTTAACCACTATATATGGTGGGAGTGCCCCTGCGGATCACAAGATAGTGGGGTTATGGCAATTTTGCAATAGAACAACTTGCTCTCAATTGTGGATAACTTAGGGATAATTGCATTGTGTTAGTGTTCATTAACCTTTGAGGTTTTATACACTAAGCCGCCATAAAAAAATCAACTCAATGAAGACTATTTTTTTGTAAATTGAAAAAAAAAACTGACTGATTTTTTTATATGCAGCTAGGTATCAAAATACAGACAAAACACTATATATGGTGCTTTGTCTGATTTTATAATACTAAATGTGCTGAAGTAGTCCCACAGGGTTAGTAAGATTCAGATCCGCGGCCCACGACCGTGCAATTGTCTCACTAGGAACATATCCCCACAGTGCAGCAACAGGACGCATTTTGGCTGCCTTAGCTGCTTGTATGTCTCTTTCTGCGTCCCCAACGTAGTAACATCTTTCTGGGTTAACGTTTAATTGATGCGCTGCATGCAATAATGGTTTGGGGGATGGCTTTGCTTCTGAGAGCGTGTCTCCACACACAACAACACGGATGTTTTTGAGTTCATCTATTTTTTTCAGTAGGGGCAGCGTTAGGAAAGTTGGCTTGTTTGTCATAATTGCGATTTGTATATTTGCATCGTTGAGTGACTGTAGCAAAGTACTAATACCTTCAAAGCAATGACTATATACCGCTAAATTATTTGCGTAATAATCTAAAACATGTTGGCGCAGCTGTTCAACATCATAGTCCGTCAGCTTGTCACCGAACCCAACTTCTAGTAGCGCTTTAACGCCGTTAGAGATAGCTGGGCTATATGCTGCTTTACTGACTTCAGGTAAGCCATGGAACTTTAAAGTATGATTGAGTGCAGCACCTAAATCGTCACAAGTATTGAGTAATGTTCCATCTAAATCAAAAATGACAGCTTCTATCATGCTAATTTCTCAAAGTGGAGGATGTAATTAACACTTACATCGTCAGTTAACGTAAATGTTTTTGAGAGTGGGTTATAGTTAATTCCTGCACTGGCTCTTACTTTTAAGTCACACTGTTCAGCCCATTTAATCAGTGTGGAAGGGCGAATGAACTTATCATGGTCATGGGTGCCTTCTGGCACCATTTTCAATACTTTCTCTGCTCCAACAATGGCTAGTAGGTACGCTTTGGTGGTTTTATTGAGGGTTGAGAAAAAAACATGCGCGCCGGGTTTAGCCAGTGCTGCAACAGCTTTAATGATAGAAGCAGGATCTGGGACATGTTCTAACATTTCCATACAGGTAACGACATCGAACTGCTCGGGGTTTTGCTGTGCGAATGTTTCAGCAGGTATTTTTTGATAATTAACTTTAACACCCGCTTCTAAGCTATGCAGCTTTGCTACGTTTAATGGCTCTTGCCCCATATCAATGCCTGTGGCATTAGCACCAAGTTTGGCCATACTTTCAGTGAGTATGCCGCCGCCACAGCCTACATCGAGTACAGTTTTCTCAAATAAACCTTGGCTTCGGTGATTGATAAAGTCTAGCCGTAATGGGTTTATGTCATGTAATGGTTTGAATTCGCCTTCTGTATCCCACCATTGCTGAGCAATGTCTTCAAATTTTGCTATTTCTTGTGGATCTACATTTTGATGTTCGGTCATAAAAAACTTCCTCGTTAATCTGAGCGCATTATAAGCAGGGTCAGATTAAAATCACTAAAATCTTGCGCCTGTAAATTATAAAAAAGTGTGTTAGCATAGCTATTCAGAAATTAATAATAACTCAATCTCTTTGTCATAAGTCTGACTAGTTTGACATAAAAGAGATAGACACTGAAGGAAAGTGGAATCGAATGACTGATCTCGCCAATGAAATCCTGCCAGTCAATATTGAAGATGAACTCAAAAATTCATACCTAGATTACGCAATGAGTGTAATTGTAGGGCGTGCATTACCTGACGTACGGGATGGGTTAAAGCCCGTTCACCGTCGTGTATTGTTCGCGATGAATGAGTTAAAAAATGACTGGAATAAGCCTTACAAAAAATCGGCTCGTGTAGTCGGTGATGTGATCGGTAAATATCACCCTCATGGTGACAGCGCAGTGTACGACACTATCGTACGTATGGCGCAACCATTTTCTCTGCGTTATATGTTGGTTGACGGCCAAGGTAACTTCGGTTCAGTCGACGGCGATTCAGCTGCTGCGATGCGTTATACCGAAGTACGTATGGCAAAAATATCTCATGAGTTGCTGGCTGATTTAGAAAAAGAAACCGTTGATTATGTTCCTAACTACGACGGAACAGAGCAAATTCCAGATGTACTACCAACTAAGGTCCCTAGCTTATTAGTGAATGGGTCTTCTGGTATTGCTGTTGGGATGGCGACCAATATTCCGCCACATAATTTGACTGAAGTTATTAACGGCTGTTTGGCGCTCATCCAAAACCCTGATTTGACTATTGAAGAACTGATTGATTATATCCCAGGGCCTGACTTTCCGACCGCTGCAATTATCAACGGTAAAAAAGGAATTGAACAAGCCTACAAGACGGGTCGCGGTAAAATTTATGTGCGAGCTCGTGCGGAAGTCGAAGTTGATGAGAAAACAGGCAAAGAAACAATTATTGTGCATGAGTTACCTTATCAGGTTAACAAAGCACGATTAATCGAAAAAATAGCTGAGCTGGTCAAAGACAAAAAAGTCGAAGGGATCAGCGCACTGCGTGACGAGTCTGATAAAGACGGGATGCGTGTTGTAATTGAAGTGAAACGAGGCGAAGTAGGAGAAGTTATTTTAAATAACTTATATTCGCAAACTCAGTTACAAACAGTATTTGGTATGAACATGGTTGCGTTGGATAATAACCAACCTAAGTGTTTTAACCTAAAAGAAATGCTAGATGCGTTTATCGTTCACAGACGAGAAGTTGTTACGCGTCGCACCGTATTTGATTTACGTAAGGCCAGAGATAGAGCGCATACGCTTGAAGGTCTTGCTATTGCGTTGGCTAATATTGACCCGATCATTGAATTGATCAGAAAGTCTCCAAGCCCTTCTGAAGCGAAGCAAGCTCTAATCGCACGTCCGTGGGAGTTAGGTTCAGTTAAATCAATGCTTGAAAAAGCAGGCGAAGATAATGTTGCACGCCCAGATTGGTTGGCTGCTGAGTTGGGTATTCGAGATGGCCAATATTATTTGTCAGAGCAACAGGCTCAAGCTATCTTAGATTTACGTTTACATAAACTGACAGGCTTAGAACACGAAAAAATCCTAGCTGAATATCAAGAACTGTTAGATGTCATTGCTGAACTACTATTTATTTTGTCTTCTCCTGAGCGTTTAATGGAAGTTATTCGTGATGAGTTAGTTCAAATTAAAGTAACCTACGGGGATGAGCGTCGTACAGAGATCAGTGCAGCAGCACACGATATTAGTCTAGAAGATCTTATCAATGAAGAAGATGTTGTGGTTACGCTGTCTCATGAAGGTTATGTGAAATATCAGCCGTTGTCAGATTATGAGGCCCAGCGTCGTGGTGGTAAAGGTAAAGCCGCGACTAAGATGAAAGATGAAGATTTCATAGAGCGTTTATTGGTTGCCAATACGCACGATACAATTCTATGTTTCTCGACATCAGGTCGTATGTACTGGCTTAAAGTGTATCAACTGCCACTGGCATCACGTACAGCACGCGGCAAACCAATTGTTAACCTATTGCCATTAGAAGCAGATGAGCGTATTACCACCATTCTCCCAGTACGCGAGTATGAGGAAGATAAATACGTATTGATGGCGACAGCAAATGGTACGGTTAAGAAAACACCATTAACAGCTTATAGTCGACAACGCGCAAGTGGCATCATTGCAATTAACTTAAATGAAGGCGATAACCTAATCGGAGCAGATATCACTGATGGCAGTAATGACATCATGTTATTTACTGATCATGGTAAAGTTGTTCGATTTAACGAAAAATTACGTGATTCTGAAACTGGTGAAGTGAAAGTCGACCCAGAAACCGGTGAAGAAATACTGGCATTGCGCCCGATGGGTCGCACAGCGACGGGTGTTCGTGGTATAAAAATGCCGGACGGTGTTAAAGTTGTATCACTGATAGTACCTAAAAATGATGGCGCTGTATTAACAGTTACTGAAAATGGTTACGGTAAACGTACACCATTGGATGAGTATCCAGCGAAGAGTCGTGCAACACAAGGTGTTGTATCGATTAAAGTCAGTGATAGAAATGGCAGTGTTGTTGGTGCAGTACAAGTAGAAGACAACAATGAAATAATGTTAATCTCTAATCGAGGCACGTTGGTTCGTACTCGTGTCAGTGAGGTGTCTACTGTTGGTCGAAATACGCAAGGGGTTATTTTGATCCGAACAATTGAAGATGAGCAAGTAGTTGGTCTACAGCGCATTGAAGAAATTGAAGTTGATGACTTACCCGAAGGTGAGGCTGACGATGTGAATACAGAGAACACCGAAACGATTGAAAACACGCAAGTGAACGATGATTCACCGAGTGAATAAAGCAAACTAAAAAGCGGCCGTGGCCGCTTTTTTTATCTGTAATTATTGTTGTTTAGGAATGAGGAAAAATGACGGTATATAACTTTTGTGCAGGGCCAGCAATGTTGCCCCCTGAAGTAATGAAAAAAGCACAAGCAGAATTTTTAAATTGGCAAGGCTTAGGTGTATCGGTGATGGAAGTCAGTCACCGTGCAAAACCATTTCTAGCCATGGTTGAAGAGTGTGAAGCTTCTTTACGACGCTTAATGAATATTTCAGATGACTTTGAAGTATTGTTTATGCACGGCGGTGGTCGGGGGCAATTTGCCGCGGTCCCTCTGAATTTGCACCAAGGTGACGCGCCTGGTGTGTATATTGAAAATGGTATTTGGTCTAACGGTGCAACAAAAGAAGGTGCAAAGTTCACGCAAGTTGAATCGTTAAATATTCGCACCGATAATAATGGACAGTTTGATATACAACCTGTTACCCAATGGAACTTACCAGAACAGGCCTCCTTTGTTCATTACTGTCCGAATGAAACAATCGATGGAATTGAAATATTTGACGTCCCTAAGCATAACAATGCGCCAATAGTCGCTGACATGTCGTCGATGATTTTGTCTCGTGAAATTAATGTTGATGACTTTGATTTGATTTATGCCGGTGCGCAAAAGAATATCGGTCCATCAGGTTTATGTATCGTTATTGTGCGCAAAACGCTTTTAGAAAGAGATGGGCTGCCTCGCCCAGCGATATTGGATTATGCAATTGAAGCCAAGCAAGGCAGTATGTATAACACCCCGCCGACGTTTGCATGGTACTTAGCTGCTGAAGTATTTAAGTATTTAGAGGCCAATGGTGGAGTGCCAAAAATGCAGACACATAATCAAGAAAAAGCCGCGTTATTATACGATTATATTGATACGTCAGAATTTTATAGTAACAAGGTAGCTAAGCACTGCCGCTCGTTAATGAATGTACCATTTTGGTTAAGAGATGATAGCTTAAATGCCTTGTTCTTGTCAGAAGCCGAGAAAGTAGGGTTAGTGGCACTTGAAGGGCATAGGCTTGTTGGTGGTATGAGGGCAAGTATTTATAACGCAATGCCAATGGATGGGATCAAAGCGTTGATTGCTTATATGGACAAGTTTGCAAAGGAGCATAATTAATGGAACAGTTAACATTAAAACCGATATCTAAAGTATCTGGCTCAATCACTTTGCCTGGTTCTAAAAGCCTATCAAACCGTATATTGTTATTGGCTGCACTTGCCGAAGGGACAACTGAGGTACATAACTTACTAGATAGCGATGATATTCGCCATATGCTAGGTGCATTGGCGCAAATGGGGGTCTCGGTCACTTTAAACGCAGACAAAACAGTAGCGACTGTACATGGCTGTGCTGGGCAATTAAAAACGCCTGAGGAAGTATTATTTCTCGGTAATGCGGGAACAGCGTATCGTCCATTAACAGCAGTGTTAGCGGCAACACTTGGGCGATTTGAACTTATTGGTGAGCCTCGAATGGAAGAGCGACCAATTGGCCATTTGGTTGACGCGATGACAACCTTAGGTGCAAATATTCAATATTTGAAAAGCACTGATTACCCACCATTATTAATTGAAGGTAAAAAAATAACGGGTGGACAAGTCGACATCGATGGCAGTATTTCAAGCCAGTTTTTGACAGCATTATTAATGGCTGCACCATTATTTACTGGCGATACCCACATTCGTATTAAAGGTGAGTTAGTATCTAAACCTTATATTGATATAACAATTGGTGTAATGGCTCAATTTGGTGTCGAAGTTGTTAATGACAACTACCAATCATTTACAGTTAAAGGCTTGCAGCAATATAAATCACCCGATCGCATTATGGTTGAAGGAGATGCTTCTTCAGCGTCCTATTTTATTGCTGCTGCAGCGATATCTGGCGGTGAAATAGAGATCAATGGTGTTGGTAAACAAAGCGTACAAGGAGATATCGGTTTTGCGAACGTTATGGAGCAGGTTGGCGCTAACGTTGAATGGTTTGATGAAAAGCTTATCGTGCGCAAAGGGAAGTTAACAGGCGTTGATATTGATGCTAACGCAATTCCTGATGCGGCAATGACCTTAGCGACCGTCGCATTGTTTGCCAAAGGGCCAACGGCTATTCGTAACATATATAATTGGCGAGTAAAAGAAACAGATCGCTTAGCGGCGATGGCAACGGAATTACGTAAGGTGGGTGCACAGGTGACTGAGGGGCATGATTTCATTGAAATAATCCCTCCAACAACGATAAAGTTGACTGATATAGACACATACAATGATCATAGAATTGCTATGTGTTTTGCGATGGTTGCTGTTGGTGGTCATGAAATCATTATTAACGATCCTGGCTGTACGGCAAAAACATTTCCGACATTTTTTAATGTGTTAGAGTCAATTTCAACATATTAATTCAACCTGTATAAATAATAGAGCCGGCATATTATGGCTCTATTATTTATTGATTTAGTACCTATTTAACAAAAAGTTACAGGTAAGTAAGGATATATTCATTAAACTTGCGTATAATGCACGCGGTAAATTTCAGGTGAGCATTTCAGGAGGTTTAAATGCAGGCATCTATGCCAGTTATCACCGTAGACGGCCCAAGTGGATCAGGCAAAGGAACAGTTTGTCGCTTGTTAGCTGAAAAACTAAATTGGGAAGTACTAGATAGTGGAGCAATTTATCGAGTTCTTTCTTTGGCGGCGTTGCACCATCAAATAGCGCTAGACAATGAAGAAGCACTAGTACCATTAGCTGCCAATTTAGATGTACAATTTTTGATTGACCCTGTTTCTAAAAATGGCAGGGTCATTTTGGAAGGAGAAGATGTTACCACTACGATTCGTAATGAAGATGTAGGGGCTGCGGCTTCGAAAGTAGCAGCGCTTCCTCGAGTACGAGAGGCATTGTTACGCAGGCAACGTGCATTTAGAACTGAAGCAGGGTTGATTGCAGATGGTCGAGATATGGGAACGGTTATTTTTCCAGATGCTCAAATTAAACTATATTTAACTGCCAGTGCAGAAGAACGAGCTCACCGCCGATTCTTAGAGTTGAATGGGCGGGGACTAGATGTTACACTAAGTGGTCTGCTAGAGGACATAAAGGCTCGCGATGAACGCGATATGAATCGCAAAGTTGCGCCTTTGGTTCCAGCATCAGACGCGATTACAATTGATACCAGTGAGCTTAATGCAGAACAGGTGTTTGCAGTTGTAATGAAAGTTCTAGAGGAGTCGGTACTTGCCGGTAAACTAGAAAAGTCGCGTTTAACCTAATTTATCAATGCATTGGCAGGAAGCTGATGTTTATTTAACTACCCCATGCAGCATGGTTGCTAATTGGAATATACTTTATGAGACGTATTTAGTATGTCAGAAAATTTTGCGCAGTTATTTGAAGAAAGCCTAAAGGGTTTTGAAGCAGAGCAAGGCTCTATTGTTAAAGGTACTGTTATTTCAATCGAGAACAACATTGTTCTTGTTGATGCTGGTTTAAAATCAGAAAGTGCTATCCCTGCGGAGCAATTCAAAAATGCTGCTGGTGAACTTGAAGTTGCTGTTGGCGACGAAGTAGATGTAGCGCTAGACGCAATCGAAGACGGTTTCGGTGAGACTATCCTTTCTCGTGAGAAAGCGAAGCGTCACGAAGCTTGGATCCGTCTTGAAAAAGCATGTGAAGAGCAAGAAACAGTTATCGGTATGATCAACGGTAAAGTTAAAGGCGGTTTCACTGTTGAAGTTGACACGATTCGTGCGTTCCTACCAGGTTCACTTGTTGATGTTCGTCCTGTACGTGACACAGCACACCTTGAAGGTAAAGAGCTTGAGTTTAAAGTAATCAAGCTTGATCAAAAGCGCAACAACGTAGTTGTTTCACGTCGTGCAGTTATCGAATCAGAGAACTCACAAGAGCGTGAAGAGCTTCTTGCAAACCTTGTAGAAGGTCAAGAAGTTAAAGGTATCGTTAAGAACCTTACTGACTACGGTGCGTTCGTTGACCTTGGTGGTGTAGATGGTCTACTACACATCACTGATATGGCGTGGAAGCGTGTTAAGCACCCTTCAGAAATCGTTAATGTTGGCGACGAAATCGCAGTTAAAGTACTTAAGTTCGACAAAGAGAAAACTCGTGTTTCTCTAGGTCTTAAGCAGCTTGGCGAAGATCCATGGGCAGCTATCGCTGGCCGTTACCCAGAAGGTGCTAAGCTTTCTGGTCGTGTAACTAACCTTAC
Source organism: Pseudoalteromonas sp. MMG005 (assembly GCF_018101015.1). Taxonomy (NCBI): domain Bacteria; kingdom Pseudomonadati; phylum Pseudomonadota; class Gammaproteobacteria; order Alteromonadales; family Pseudoalteromonadaceae; genus Pseudoalteromonas; species Pseudoalteromonas sp. MMG005. The sequence continues at coordinate 181,454 of NZ_JAGJEK010000009.1, forward strand.
TGACTACGGTTGTTTCGTTGAAATCGAAGAAGGTGTTGAAGGTCTAGTACACGTATCTGAAATGGATTGGACTAATAAGAACATCCACCCTTCAAAAGTTGTTAGCCTTGGCGACAGCGTTGAAGTAATGGTTCTTGAAATCGACGAAGAACGTCGTCGTATCTCTCTAGGTCTTAAGCAATGTATTGCTAACCCTTGGCAAGAATTTGCTCGTCTTCAAAACAAAGGCGATCAAGTTACTGGTAAGATCAAGTCAATCACTGACTTTGGTATCTTCATCGGTCTTGACGGTGGTATTGACGGTCTTGTTCACCTTTCTGACATCTCTTGGAACACTCCAGGCGAAGAAGCGGTACGTGAGTACAAGAAAGGCGACGAAATCACTGCGATCGTATTGCAAGTTGACCCAGAGCGCGAACGTATCTCTCTTGGCGTTAAGCAAATCGAAGCTGACCCATTCAATAACTACCTAGACGTAAACAAAAAAGGTGCTATTGTTAAAGGTAAAGTGACTGAAGTTGACGCTAAAGGCGCAACTGTTGAGCTTATCGAAGGTGTTGAAGGTTACATCCGTGTAGCTGACATCGCTCAAGAGCGTATCGAAGATGCAACGACTGTTGTTTCTGCTGGTGACGAGATTGAAGCTAAATTTGTTGGTGTTGATCGTAAGAACCGTACTATCAGCCTTTCAGTTAAAGCTATGTTCGAAGCTGAAGAGAAAGAAGTTCTTGAGAAGTTGAAGAAAGAAGAGCCTGCGTTCGAAAACGCAATGGCAGCAGCTTTCAAAAACGCTCAAAAAGACTAATAATTAAGTCTTATCAGGAAGGGCGCTTTAGCCCTTCCTTTTTATATTAAAGGAAACACTATGACAAAGTCAGAATTGATAGAACAACTTGCCGAGCAACACGCACATGTTCCTGTGAAAGATGTGGAAAATGCTGTGAAAGAAATTCTTGAACAAATGGCCGGTTCATTATCATGCTCCGATCGTATTGAAATTCGTGGTTTTGGTAGTTTCTCGTTACACTTCCGTTCTCCACGCACAGGCCGTAACCCTAAAACAGGTGATACAGTTGAGCTAGACGGCAAATACGTACCACATTTTAAACCTGGTAAAGAGTTACGTGATCGCGTAAATGCCAGTATAATTGACTAAAATAGCGATACATTGATGGAGTAGCACTTGGTTAAGGTAGTACAAAAAGGATTCGTTTTAGCACTCATATTATTAGCGTTTGTAATAGGTACACAAAACCCCGAAGTGGTTAACGTTAATTATTTAATTGCGACTAGCCAATTACCTTTAGCGACTTTAATGAGTGTTTGTTTTTTCATTGGTGTGCTTATTGGATGTATGGTGAGCGTAAAGGTTTTTTCCCAGTTGAAATGGCAAAATTATCGGCTAAAAAAAAGTAACCGCCAATTGTCACCTGACACTGAACGCTGACCATGATTGAGCTGTTGTTCTTACTGCTCCCAGTCGCAGCCGCATATGGTTATGTTATGGGAAAGAATAGTGCTAAAAATCAAGCCCATGAACAAAACCGTCAAATTACATCACAATATAGTAAAGGCCTTAAATTCCTTCTTGATAGAGAGGAAGATCAAGGCTTAGAACATTTGATACAACTCCTCGAAGTTTCCGCTGATTCCGTAGAACATTACCTTACGCTTGCTACTCTTTTCAGAAAAAGAGGGGAACTTGATCGCGCAATTAAAATACATGAGTTACTGCTGAATCAACCAAATTTGAGTCATGTTGACATTGACTCTTGTCGATTAGAATTAGCGAAAGACTATATTTTGGCCGGGCTTCTAGATAGCGCCGAAGAACACCTTATTGTTCTGGTTAAAAACTCAAATAAAGATGCTCTAGAACCAATTATCAATTTATATTCCCAAATGCGAGAGTGGCATAAGGGCGTTAGTATGTATGAGGCATATAGTGAATTATTTACTAAGCCACAACATTGTGCTGCAGTCGCAAACTTTTATTGTGAAGCTGCGCTAGCGGACAAAACCCCCAAACTCATGGAAAAAACCACGGCTTTAGCGCATAAAACAATTCGGCCATTATATGAGCTAGGCAAAGATGCATTTGAACAGCAAGATTACGTTAAAGCCATATATTATTGGCGAAAGCTGATATGCAGTTTTACTTACACAGCCCCTATTTATATCGCGCAGCTTGAGCAGAGTTATGCTGAGCTGAATTTAATGAATCAATTTAATGAATTGATTATTGAGTTACTGCCAAAAGGCGGTGTGTTGATACGGATTAAACATTGCCAAGCTTTATTAACAGATGGGCAGCAGCAGCAAGCTATTGAGTTTTTAACTGACAGTTTAAAACGTGAACCATCTATTCGAGGGTTTAGCTTTTTGTTGCAGTTACTTGGTAATAGTAATACACGAATTCAAACAGTTCTGGCAGAAATAGATAAATTGGTACAATCGTATATTGCGACTAAGCCAGAGTATCAATGTCGGCACTGTGGTTTTACAAGTCATACGCTTTATTGGATTTGTCCGTCGTGCAAACATTGGGAATCAATTGCACCGAGTAAAGGATTAGACGGTTACTAATATGTGTTTACACTAACATAAACACACCTTTTAATAATAATGCTATTTCTGAAATTTAGGTCACACTTAGGAATATTATGTCCCAAATAGATTCAAAAAAAGTGCTTATCGCACTAGATTACGATAACGAGCAAGCGGCATTAAATTTTGTTAAACAGCTTTCCCCTAGTGAGTGTCGGCTTAAGGTAGGAAAAGAAATGTTCACCTACTTTGGCCCCCAATTTGTTAAACAACTCGTTGATTTAGGGTTTGACGTATTTCTAGATCTGAAATTTCATGATATTCCCAATACTGTTGCAAAAGCCGTTGCTGCAGCTGCTGAACTAGGTGTGTGGATGGTTAACGTTCATGCCAGTGGCGGACTTGAAATGATGCAAAAAGCCAAGCTAGCGCTTGAAAAGTATGGTGAAAAAGCTCCATTGCTGATTGCTGTAACGGTTTTAACAAGCATGGACCAAGCCCAGTTACTGCGTTTAGGCATTGAAAAAACACCACAAGATCAGGTTGTTTACTTAGCTAAACTTGCTCAAGAAGCAGGGTTAGATGGGGTTGTGTGCTCGGCGCAAGAAGCAAAAACGCTTAAGATGTCACTGGGCGGTGAGTTTAAGCTGATCACACCAGGTATTAGGCCTTTAGGCAGCGATGCTGGGGATCAAAAACGTATTATGACCCCGCAAAAGGCCATTGCCGCAGGCAGTGATTATTTGGTTATTGGTCGTCCAATAACTCAGGCAGATGATCCGGTTAAAACATTAGCAGAGATCAATGCGTCAATAGCTTAACGATTTATCTAAATCGTTAAATATTAAAAGCAGCCATAGGCTGCTTTTTTGATGTGATTTTTTCGCTAAGTCATGTAGTTAAGTTACTATGACAGATAGAAACAAAGCGCTATAAACTCATGCGCTCAAATTCAGAGGGATTACTCAACCAAAAGCTCAACATCGCCATTATATTTTCCGCGAAAGAGCGTGTTATTTTTGAATAATAACAGTTCACCTTGTTTGCCATGTTTTATGCTGCTATCGATGGCAATGACTTTATTATCGGCAATTGCTTTAACTTTTGATTGTGAGGTGTGGCCAACAACAATGTGCTCTACTTGATAATAGTTAAGTAATGTAGTCAACTCTTTGTCAGTTATGTTGTTGAAATACCCTCTGTACCAAATTGGTCCATTTCGACCAAATAACCGTTTGGCAAATTGAGGCCGCTCTTTGTTAACCAGGTATTGAGAAAATACAGCGTTAATTTTAGCGATAGAAACCTTGTCATGTGCAAAACTAGCAGGCAAACCACCATGCATGAATAATGCGTTATTTATTTTCAAGATAACATTTTTGCTGCGGAGCCATTGTCCTAACACCGTGTTACTTGCATACAGTAAGTCGATGTCTCGGCCTAATAGCTGTTCAGTTTTTACATACTTCTCATGTAAGTACCTATCATCATTGTTTAACACCATCACTTCATGGTTACCCAATAACAAATGCAGTTGTCCATTTGCCTTTTTTGCTTGAGTTTCTAAATCGTACAAAAACCAAAGGATATCTGTCACATCCGGTCCTCGATCAAATATATCACCGGTAATAATTAAGTGGCCTGCGCCAAACGCCCATTGGTTTTTACTATCAATGATGTTGTGATTGACAAGTAGGGTTTTCAACACTGAAAATTGCCCGTGTACATCGCTGAGTGCCGCATACTTTTTGATGTTACTAAAAATCGCAGGCTGTTTTGAAGAGGGGGTTTGTAGCTGCGTGTTTAATGTCATTCCACATTGGTTGAACTTTAACTCTTTTGTTAATTTACGTGTTTGTAAACTCATTTGATTGTTACAAACCCATTCAACTTGCATGGTTTTATTATTGAGTGTGACATAAGGTCCGTCAGAAAAAGCGGCAAGGCTTTGGCAACTTACGCAGATGAGCAACAGTAACATGATATGTTTTATTATTGAGATTGGAGCTGAGGGAAAATGGCGCATGATGTCCTTATTTAGTTTATTAATATTATGAGTAAAAAGCTTATTTAGGCAAAGCGTGAAAGCTGTTGAGGTGTCAGCTTTCACATGAGTACAAGTTTACACCGTAAATTTATAGGCTCTGCGCATAGTGATAAAGGGCTTTAAGTATGTTTAAGTTTTTTTCATTGCCTTCATTTTCGTGAACCAAATTTTCAAGGGTTAACATAAAATCTTCAGCCGAAATAGAAGGGTGGTCTTCACCATGCATGAGCTTGTTTTGGCAATACTTACGCCAAGCATCAAGCTCGTTAGGGGTTAATGACTCAGGCCAGTTTCTGGCGCGATATCTAAATAACATGGTGGTAAACTTAGGATCTTCAAATTCAATATTAAGCTCACTCAGCGTATCAGGGCGTGAATCACGTACAACCGCAAATTTGGCTTTGTCAGCCTTGCTAATAAAACCATTATATAATTGATAATCAGGGTTGGTTGTTGCGCTAAAGTCGGCTGGGTCATTAAAAACCTCAGCCACTTTATCTCGCAGTTCAGGGTGAGCTTTTAATATTTTTAGGTGCTCAAGGCATTGTTCACGGTCAATCCCTAAGCGAGCCGCATTTTCAGGTAGCAGTGTTTTTGCTGGTGCGAGAATAGGGCACTTGTTTACGTGAACTAACTTTAGTCCAACAGGTAAATCACCTTCAGCCATATCGCTGCGTTTGGTATACAATCGTTCTCGTAATTCTTCAACCGATAAATCAAGCAATACTTGCGGGTTTTCAGTTAAATTAAAGCAGACGATGGCATTTTTATTACTCGGGTGGAAACTCATCGGGGCAACCCACGTGGTACATCCTTGTGTTGCAGGAATACGAGAGGAGGTATGCACAAGTGGCTGCATGTTAAATACATCGATGATGTTGAGTAGCGCTTTCTTATTTTTAAGACTGAAGAAAAAGTTAAACAACTTTGGCTGTTTAGTTTTGATCAGTTTCGCTAAGTCGATGGTGGCAGTTACATCACTTAATGCATCGTGTGCAGCGCCATGTTCAATACCATTGGCAACGGTTAGGTGCTCAAGTTTGAAGCTAGGCGTACCATCTTCTTTTAGTGGCCATTCAATGCCTTCAGGGCGCAGTGCATAACAGGCACGTACTAAATCAATAATATCCCAGCGGCTGTTTCCATTTTGCCACTCGCGTTCGTACGGGTCATAAAAATTTCGATACAGGCTATAACGCGTGACTTCATCATCAAAACGAATACTATTGTAGCCCGCCACACAGGTACTCGGTTGGCTAAATTGTGCATGGATTTTTGCCATAAACTCGGCTTCAATTAAGCCATGTTTTTGCGCATGTTGCGGAGTGATCCCCGTTATCAAACAGGCTTCAGGGTGAGGCAAATAATCAGGCGCAGGTTTGCAATATTCAATGAGTGGTTCACCAATGATGTTGAGATCGTAGTCGGTGCGAATCCCAGCAAATTGGCTCGGCCTGTCTTTTTGTGGTGTCGCACCAAAAGTCTCATAGTCGTGCCAATAGATACTTGGTGTATTCTCGTTGTTTTTCTGGTTTTCCATTAGTATCTATTTACCTTTAATATCAGCTGTTTAATCTCATTTGGTGTGTGTGGTGTGCTTTTTATGTTTCTATTCATTATCATGTTGTGTGTATATCGAAAACATCATAGTGTGTATATCCTGTAGCTTATGATTAGTGATACAAAATTACGTAGTTTGTTAAACAAACCCAATGAACCACTTATATTATCTCACAGAGATGGCCTATGCGTAAAACGTAATAGAAATAGCCGTTTACTTTCGCTGTATCGTTACTGTTGTTGATAAACAACTGTTCTGTACAACTAATTTAGGACACTTGTCTTAAGGAATTTTGCTCATACTCTACATGCGGCAGGTCACCATTAGCTGTATGAAGTCGTTCTAAGTTGTAATAGGGCATATACGCCATTACATCATTTCTCATATGTTCACGTGTTGGCTGTGGTATTTTCAGCAACCAATTGTGTTTTAAACTGCCGAAGAACCGTTCAAAAACAGCATTGACGCTCCTATGTCAAGGTCAAGTTAGTTTTGATAAATCAGAAACAATAATGGGATACAACTCTCTTACTATGTAGCGTTTTAAACAACGCTGGATTTCTCTATTTGATTTTCCTTCTGATGAACGTTTGG
>NZ_JAGJEK010000090.1:0-396 GCF_018101015.1 Pseudoalteromonas sp. MMG005
GAAGCGTGTTGAACGTGTTTACAACATGCTTAAACTCAACTTAAGACGTAAAGGAAAACGCCGTGTACCAACGAGAGCGCCAGAACCGTTAAGTGCCCCAGCAGAACATAACGAATCTTGGTCAATGGACTTTATGAGTGATGCATTAAGCTATGGACATCGGTTCAGAACATTGAATGTACTCGATGACTTCAATCGACAAGCATTAGCGATTGAAGTTGATACCAGTTTAACGGCTGAGAGAGTAATTAGGACACTAAAACAGATCATTGCTTGGCGCGGCAAACCAAAACAAATTAGAGTAGACAATGGCCCAGAGTTTACTTCCACTATGCTTGAAACGTGGGCGATGGAAAACAGTATTAAGCTAGAGTTTATAAAACCTGGTAGCCCTTA
>NZ_JAGJEK010000091.1:0-385 GCF_018101015.1 Pseudoalteromonas sp. MMG005
AGGTCGCCCTACTGCGCCATGGAATACTTTGGTAAATTGTGTGGTGAGTTTTTGCCAGTTTTCTGGGGCTATGTTGAGCCTGTCTAAAATTGGGGAGTTGATTGGGTTGATAGCGCCGCGTTTGTCTGCTCGCATAAATCGGCCAGTTAATTCTAGCAGTTCTAAGTAGGACTTTAATTCAAAAGGTAAACCTTTGGGCATGTGCTTTCGGGGGCTACCTGCAAAACGTGCCAAGTGTTTAGGCTGCTTGCCCTCTTTGGCATGTTCACAGCGGGTTTTAACGCTTGTATACTCTGATGTTTCTGGTGTATCAGCCACCTTTGCTCTGATTGGGTTTAAATCAACATACGCCATACAGGCTGTCAGTGCCGCTTCATCAAGTAAG
>NZ_JAGJEK010000092.1:0-363 GCF_018101015.1 Pseudoalteromonas sp. MMG005
AATATCTATAAGAATTTATTTATCAGCTTTTCCAAATTTTTAAAGAGCAAGAGAATTTAACTTCTCAAAGAGAAACACACTTCATACTCAGGATATACCTGAAGTATGCTTTTCTTTCAAAAGTAAGGTGGTGGAGCTAAGCAGGATCGAACTGCTGACCTCCTGCGTGCAAGGCAGGCGCTCTCCCAGCTGAGCTATAGCCCCACAATACTGGAATGACATTGTTTGATACCAAAGCTAAAAGGTTAGCAAAGTGGTGGGTCTGAGTAGACTTGAACTACCGACCTCACGCTTATCAGGCGTGCGCTCTAACCAGCTGAGCTACAGACCCAAACAATGTTTGTGTTCTCTAATTCTATTCAG
>NZ_JAGJEK010000093.1:0-357 GCF_018101015.1 Pseudoalteromonas sp. MMG005
ACCCGCATTGGGTTGTTCGGTAAAGATCACCTTGCTTGGTTTACCCACCATAATGACCTTCACCGCGTTTTTACCCGCATGAGTATTCTTTATGCCATCAAGGTAATCTTGGCCATCTTCATAACTTGGAGTGTCTGCGCGCGTCACCACATACCCGTCTGCATCCGGTTGGCGCAGTGCGTCAAATTTGAATGTACCACTACTGTCGGTGCTGGTGCTCAATGACACAACGTTACCGAACTTATCTTTACCGCTCAGGGTGACTGCAAGGCTTGGGATCGCAAGATCTTGACTTTCCTTCACGCCATTTTGATTACCATCGACAAACACAGCGCCTTCAACACGGGCTTCACCCAT
>NZ_JAGJEK010000094.1:0-329 GCF_018101015.1 Pseudoalteromonas sp. MMG005
CTTGTCGCATATCAGGCAAGTACACTTAGATGCGCAATCAAATCAGGATGTGCCTTTTGAGAAGCTTGTCGAACGTTTAAATATCCCCCGTAGTTCATTACACGGCCCTTTATTCCAGATAGTCATGACCACCAATAGTGATTATGGTATTCACGATGACAGCAGCACAAAGTCATTTCAATTGCCTCATGTTGAGTTACAAACCTACCAGAGTGACTTTATTCGCGCTAAATATGATTTAGACATTGATATGAGTCTCAGTGATATGGGGCTGGGCTTAACATGGGAATATGATACCAGTTTGTTTACGCATGCCCATATTACCCAGC
>NZ_JAGJEK010000095.1:0-329 GCF_018101015.1 Pseudoalteromonas sp. MMG005
TTTGTCGCATATCAGGCAAGTACACTTAGATGCGCAATCAAATCAGGATGTGCCTTTTGAGAAGCTCGTCGAACGTTTAAATATCCCCCGTAGTTCATTGCACGGCCCTTTATTCCAGATAGTCATGACCACCAATAGTGATTATGGTATTCACGATGACAGCAGCACAAAGTCATTTCAATTACCTCATGTCGAGTTACAAACCTACCAGAGTGACTTTATTCGCGCCAAATATGATTTAGACATTGATATGAGTCTCAGTGATATGGGGTTGGGCTTAACATGGGAATATGATACCAGTTTGTTTACGCATGCCCATATTACCCAGT
>NZ_JAGJEK010000096.1:0-306 GCF_018101015.1 Pseudoalteromonas sp. MMG005
AGTTATGCACAGCTTTTTGTGGGTAACTTGTGTGCTTGTGGTGCGTATATCTGTATGTTTCTAAAGTTGAAAAATAATGAATATTTTCATTAAAAAACGCTTGATCAAAAAAAGGATCTCCCTATAATGCGACCCCACTGACACGGAGCGCTACGCTAACTTAGCAAAGCAAAACGCAGTCAGCGTTGAGTAAAACTTAAGTTCAAAATTTCTTTATGAAAACATCGAATTTAAGTGTTGACAAAAAAATAGGAAAGCGTAACATGCGCAGCCCTAGCGAGATAAAGCAAAGCGCTTAATCGTCGT